>JAFRPB010000079.1 GCA_017429345.1 Clostridia bacterium
GCGATCTCTGCCGCAGGCAGAAGCACCGACCGAGCCGGCAGGCGAGACTTGGGGATGCCTTCGCCGTCGATCGGGCGGTCATGCCCGCCCCTACAAATTGTCGCCCAACGCCGCGGGAAACATCCCGACAAATCAGAATTTGGAGGTTTGAATGAAAAAACCGCGTCTTTCCGTAATAATGCTTCTTGTGCTCCTGCTGCCGTTCTCCGGCTGCGGGAACGCTTCTTCGCATCGCGGATCGGAAGACGAAACGACGACGAATATGCCGTCTTCGATCGCCGAAAGCGCGTCCCTGACCGCTGAGGATACGACGGCGGAAAGCACGATATCGGAAACCGTTCCGACGACCGAGACGACGGTCACGGTTTTACAGACAGAGACGATCGCGGTTCCGCAGACCGAGACGACGGTAACATCTGCGCCGCAGACGCTGCCGCCGGAGACAACCGCCGCGCCGACAGACGCGCCGACGGAAACGACCGCCGCGCCGACGCAGGAGAACGCAGCACGCACGGTCACGACCAACAGCGGAAACGTGCTGGAGCTGTCTTCTCTGACGCACTGCACTGAGGCGGAAAACGCCCCGACCGTATATTTTACGAAAGAGATCTCCGCGGACGCGCTGCTACGCATCTATGAAGCGCTGCCGTATGCGCTTTCCGGCAAAATCGCCGTCAAGCTCTCCACGGGCGAGTCCCCGGCGAGCAATTATCTGCGGCCGGAGCTGATCGGCAAGCTCGTGCAGTCGCTCGGCGCCTCGATCGCCGAGTGCATGACCGCTTACGGCGGGGTGCGCTCCGTCGCCGCGATGCACAAACAGGCCGCCGCGGACCGGGGCTATACCTCGATCGCCGCGTTCGACCTGCTGGATGAGGACGGCGAAACGGAGATCCCGTACGCCGGCGCGCGCCTTGACCGCGCGATCGTCGGCAGTCATCTTGCGAATTACGACGGCGTGCTCGTGCTCTCGCATTTCAAGGGGCACACACTCGCGGGCTTCGGCGGCGCGATCAAGAACGTCGGTATCGGCATGTCCGGCAGAACCGGAAAGATCTACGTCCACAGCGCGGGAACGCGCACGGCGGGGCTCATATTGAACGCGGATCAGCTCGCCTGGCTCGAGGCGCTCGCCGAGGCGACGAAAGCGATCTCCGATTATGAGGGGAACGGATCGCGGATGGTCTATATCTCCGTGATGAACCGGCTGTCTGTCAGCTGCGACTGCGAGGCGCTGCCGCTCGCGCCCGATATGCACGATATCGGCGTGCTCGCCTCGACCGACCCCGTTGCGCTCGATCAGGCGTGCGTGGATCTCGTCTACGCCGTGCCCGACGGGCACTCTCTCATTCAGCGCATGGAATCCCACAGCGGCGCGCACGTGCTCGAATACGGGGAACAGATCGGCCTGGGCAGCCGCACATATCGCCTTATCGATATCGATTCGTAAGGGGGACTGCCGGTGTTTGAGATCCTGAAACGCGAATTCGTTTATATCTGGTATTATTTCGATATTCAGCTTCGGCAGATCGTTCTTTACTGGGTGCTGGGGATGCTGATCGGCTCATTCGTCTCCGTGTTCCTGAAAGAAAAAATCCATGCCTCTATGCGAAGGCTCGGCGGCAAGCGCGCGGGGATCGCCGGCATATTCGCCGCCTCGGCGCTCGGGGTCGCCTCGCCCCTTTGCATGTACGGCACGATCCCGATCGCGGCGTCGTTTTCTTCGGGCGGCATGAAGGACGACTGGCTCGCCGCGTTCATGATGAGCTCGATCCTTTTAAATCCGCAGCTGATCGTTTACAGCGCGGCCCTCGGCGGCAAGGCGCTCGCCGTGCGGATCGTCTGCTGCTATCTCTGCGGCGTCGCCGCGGGGCTTCTTCTGCGATTTTTTTATAAAAATAAATCTTTCTTCAAATTTGACGGATTTGAGGAACCGAAAAGCCGGGATACCGACCCGAACCCGTTTGTGCGGTATCTGAAAAATCTTTGGCGGAATATCCACGCGACGGGGCCGTATTTTCTGCTCGGCGTTCTTTTGTCGGCGCTGTTTCAGCGCTATGTGCCCGAGGAATTTCTGACGAAGCTCTTCGGCGGCAACGAGGCGTTCGGCGTGCTGATGGCGGCGACGGTGGGCGTGCCGCTGTACGCCTGCGGGGGCGGGACGATCCCGCTGCTGCAGACCTGGCTCGCCGCCGGGATGAGTCTCGGTTCCGCCGCGGCGTTCATGCTGACTGGCCCGGCGACGAAGATCACGAATCTCGGCGCGCTGAAGATCGTGCTCGGCACGAAAAGCTTTGTTCTGTATTTGTCGTTCGTGATATTATTCGCGCTGCTTAGCGGGCTTGCGGTGAATATCGCGGTCCCGTGACCGTCGGCCGGAAGGAGGCGCTTATACCGAAGATGAAAAAGATTTTGCCGTTTCTTCTGTTTTTCATGATCGCGGCGCTGCTCTGCGGATGCGGCGCGGAAGGGGGCGAAGGAGTGTTTTCTTTTCTGAAAGCCGAAAAGGAGGTCGGCGCGGATATCCCGCCCGCCGACGTGACGGAATTTATCTATACGTATGAGAATATAAACTTTAACGCCGAATACCGGCGATACCGTTTTTATGTCGAAGACGGGAAATACATGTTTTTCTTTGAAACAAGACAAAGAGAAAACGAATACGGTCCGACGACGCCGGACGACGTCACGTCGACCGGTACGGTGAATGCCGATCCCGAAACATGGGCGCGGATGCTCGATTCTCTGCGCGGCGGGACCGTGACAAAACGAAGCGAAAGTACCGAAACGGGCGGCGCGGGGCCGTGGACCTATCTTTATTGGAAGAACGATAAAAACAAATATCAGCAGTTTGAATTCAGGGATCTTTCCGCACGGACGGCGTTTGAAGCGCTTTGCGTTTCGCTGGCGGAAGCTTCCGGATCATAAGGAGCGTGCGCTATGACGGTATTTCAGAAAATCATTTCCTTTTTTCTCGCGATCTTCGGCCTGATCCTGAACGTGCCCGCGCAGGAGCAGCAGAGCGTGACCGAAAACGCCGAAACGCTGTCGCTCACCGTAATGAGCTACAACGTCTACGTCGTGGACGATCTGATCCACAGCCACGAAAAGCGCGCGGCTGGCGTGTGCGAGAATATACGAAACGTGATGCCGGACGTGTTCTGCCTGCAGGAGGCGAACCTTGACTGGATGCAGCGCATCGGCGGTGCGATGCCGGAATACGCCTTTGTCGGGCGCGGCAGGGAAAAGGACGAGACGGCGGGGGAGTTCTCGCCGGTGTTCTATCTCGCCGACAAATACGAGCTGACGGCGGGCGGCACGTTCTGGTTCTCCGATACGCCGGATACGCCCTCGCGCACGTGGCTGTCGCGCTATTACCGCATCTGCTCGTGGGCGGTGCTCAAAGAGAAAACGAGCGGCTTTTCGTTCGCGGTGTTCAATTCGCACTGGGATCATATCTCGGTCGAGAGCCGCAACCGCTCGGCTTTACTGCTGCTTGAAAAGGCGGCGGAATACGCGCCGGATCTGCCCGTGATCATCACCGGGGACTTCAACTGCAAGCCGAACACGGTCGCCTATGAGACGCTGATCGACGGCGGCTTCGTCGACTGCGCGTACGTCAGCCCCGAGGCGGACGATACGGGCACCTTCCACGGCTATTACAGGACCTCGACGGCGGGCGAGCTGCCGATCGACCATATTCTGTTCGACAGTGCGCGCGGGTATTCCGCGTCTTATCGCGTCATTACGGACAAGTACGACGGGATGTACCCCTCGGATCATTTCCCGATCGCCGCCCGGCTGACGCTTTGGTAAAAAATATAATAATATACGGAGGAAAAAACAATGGTAAAATCTGCGAAAGACATGAAAGAAAACGTCCGCGTCGCGATGCGCGGCGGGGACGGACAGGTGATCTGCAAGGATTTTCTCGACAAGGGCGAGTACGACGGCAATGCGCGGCTGTTCTCGACGCTGACGCTCGAGCCGGGCTGTTCGATCGGCAAACACGTCCACGAGAACGAGGAGGAGATCTTCTATGTGCTGCAGGGCGTCGCGACCTATGACGACGACGGCACGGTCGTGAAAATGTACCCCGGCGACAGCTGCGTCTGCAGAAACGGGCAGTCGCACTCGATCGCGAACCGCGAGGCGGAGGGCACGCTGACCGTCGTCGCGGTGATCCTCACACTTTGATTTTTGCTATATAATAAGAATTCGGCGATCCGCCGGGAAAGAAGGAACTACAGATGAAAAAGATTACGGTCGTATTTTTGAGCCTGATCCTGATCGCGCTCACCGCATGCAAAGGCGCATCTCCGGCGCAGACGCCCGAGACCGAAGCGCCGACGGAACAGATCACCGAGATCATCAGCGAGGACGGCGTGAAGCTCTCGAACGACGCTTCCGATTTCGTGCTGCTGAGCGAGGCGGTGCCGGACGCGATCCTTGAGATCCGCTATTTCTCGACCTATAATTTCGTCGGCGACCGCATCGACGGCTATGAGGAGCCGATCGCGCTTCTGACGAAGGAGGCCGCCGCGGCGCTCAAAGAGGTCAGCGACGAGATGATCGAAAAGGGCTACCGTCTGAAGGTCTACGACGCCTACCGTCCGCAGAAGGCGGTCACGAATTTCATGAACTGGGCGCTGGACGCGGACGATACGCGCATGAAGGAGTATTTCTACCCGGATCTTGAAAAGGACGTGCTCTTCCCGCAGGGGTATATCGCGGAGCATTCCGGGCACAGCCGCGGCAGCACCGTCGACCTGACGCTGTTTGACATGACGGCGGAAAAAGAGCTGGATATGGGCGGCACCTTCGACTTCTTCGGCGAGATCAGCCACCCGGATTATACGGATATCACCGACGAGCAGTACGTAAACCGCATGCTTCTGCGCGAGGCGATGCTTTCCCACGGCTTCAAGCCGCTCCCGGAGGAATGGTGGCATTTCACCCTCGCGGAGGAGCCGTATCCCGATACCTATTTCACCTTCCCGGTCAACAGCGATTCCGTCGCGGGGAACGTTACTGACGCCGCCGCGTAAGAGCGGGCGGTTTTTGCCTGTTGCATTTTTTATTTGATTCTGATATAATATTCCCGGAAAAACAAAACGAAGAATTACGGAGGAACGATCATGGGTCTTTTATCGAAATTTCTGAAGGGCGAAGGCGCGAAGGTCCTTGAGGACGTGGGGAAGGATCTGCTTTCCAAAGCGCTCGGCAACGAGGCGCAGAAGCCCGCCGCGCAGCAGAGCGCGTCGTCGCCGGCTCCCGCGCAGAGTGATTATGAATCCGACAATCCGTGGGATATCATGCCCGCGGAGGAAAACCAGTATTCGTTCGCAGGTCCCTATACTGCGTATTTCAGCGGCATTTTCGCATCGGAGTTCCCGGCGTATAATGTCACGCAGGAGCCCGCCGGCAGTTCCACGGTCTGTACGTTCCGGCAGGGGGGCGCGAAGGCGCTCGTCGTGGAGCTGAAATCCGAAAAGAGCGAGGCGAACCGCCTGCGCACCGAATGCAGCCGCGCGGGGATCCCGTATCTGCGCTTCTATTACGACCACGAGGGCTGGTGGAACACCCGTTCCTACGTCGTGAACCGCGTGCGCGCAGCGCTCGGGATGTAACGCGCACCGTCCGCCGATGCGGATGAATAAAATCGAAAAGAACGGAAAGGGAACGCATGGGCTTTCTGCCCTGCGCCTGCGGCGGGTCCGGCACGGCTCACCACCCGAAGGCTTCGCAGGCAGCCGAACCGTGTACGATCCTGTACATCCCGGAACTTCCGGGATTTAACGATTTCTCTTTCCGTTTTTTTATTCGGGGGGATTCGATGTCTCTTCTGGATCGGCTCTCTCAGCCGCAGTGCTGGGAGAGCTTTTATGAATACAAGCTCTCGCACGCCTGCCCGCCTTCCCTCGCGAAGGAGCTGCGCGGGTTTATCGACGCGCGGGAATATCTGCCCGTGTGCGAGCGTATCTCCCGCGGCGATCGCTTCCCGCTGCCGAAAAAATCGGTGGTGAGCAAGCTCTCGTCCGAAAAAAAGCGCGTGGTTTATACCTATCCGCGCGAAGAGAATTACGTTCTGAAGCTTCTGACGTATCTGATTTTGCGGGAATACGACGGCGTTTTCTGTCCGGCGCTGTATTCCTTCCGCCCGAACCGGGGCGCGAAGGACGCGATCCGGTACCTTTCGGGCGTGCGGGGGATCCGCGAAATGTATTCCTATAAGCTGGACGTGAGCGATTACTTCAATTCGGTGCCCGTGGAGCGGCTTCTGCCGGAGCTGGAGAACGCGCTCGCGGAGGATCCCGCGCTGTTCTCTTTCCTGAAAGGGCTGCTCGAAGAGCCCGAGGTCCTCGACGGCGGAAAGCGCGTCACGGAGCGCAAGGGCATCATGGCGGGCACGCCGGTCGCGTCGTTTTACGCGAATCTGTATCTTGCCGGACTCGACCGGTATTTCTACGAAAAAAAGGTCCCGTACGCGCGCTACAGCGACGATATCATATTATTCGCGCCGACGCGGGAAGCGCTGGACGGGTACGCCGCCGAGCTGCGGGGCTTTCTTGCCGGCCGCGGGCTTTCGGTGAATCCGAAAAAAGAAGAGCGCAGCGCCCCGGGCGAAATGTGGACCTTCCTCGGTTTTTCGTACCGGGACGGCGTCGTTGACGTTTCGCCGGTCTCCGTGACGAAGCTGAAGGGCAAAATGCGGCGCAAGACCCGCGCTCTGCGGCGCTGGCGGCAGAGGAACGGACTCGACGGCGAAAAAGCGGCGCGAGCGTTCATTCGCATCTTCAACCGCAAGCTGTTCGAGAACCCCGCCGACCACGAGCTGACGTGGACCTATTGGTTCTTTCCGGTGATCACCACGGCGGACTCCCTGCGCGTCATCGACAACTACGCGCAGGACTGCGTGCGGGTTCTTGTCTCGGACACGCATACGAAAAAACGCTTCGACGTGCGCTATGAGGATATGAAAAAGATGGGGCTGCGCAGCCTTGTGCACGAATACTACGCCTTCCGCGGGCGGGAGAAAGGAACGGACGGGAAAAATGATCCATGAAAATCTGAACGGATTTGACAATCAGTACCGCGCGGTATCGCCCGACGCGCCTGACCGCGTGATCTGCGTGCGGAACGGCGAAGTGCTGTATTCCGACAAAGACGGCGAAATAAAATACCCCACGGCCGCCGAGACCGGCGGGGCGGGGGAGTATCTGTTCACGCTCGGCGGTGAGCGGTATTTTTCCGGTAAAGCGGAGGCCTTCGGGGAATATACGTATCATTCCGCGTGGGAACTGCGGCACGGTACCGTCTCGCCCGGCGCGTTCGCGGGGGCGACGGCGCTGCATCTCTTCGCGTGGTACGAGGCGAACCGCTTCTGCGGGCGCTGCGGCGCGCGGACGCGGCAAAGCGATACCGAGCGCGCCCTCGTCTGCGGCTGCGGGAATATCATCTACCCCCGCATCAATCCCGCGGTGATCGTCGGCGTGACAAGCGGCGGGCGCATCTGCCTGACGAAATATAACCGCCCGAACGCCCGCTGGTCGCTGGTCGCGGGGTATAACGAGGTCGGTGAGACGATAGAGCAGACCGTGATCCGTGAGGTCGGCGAGGAAGTCGGTCTGCGGGTAAAGAATCTCAAGTATTATAAATCCCAGCCATGGGGCATCAGCGGGAGTTTGCTGTTCGGCTTTTTCTGCGAGGCCGACGGCGGCGATGAGCTCCGCGTCGACGGCGAGGAGCTGAAGGAAGCCCGCTGGTTCCGCCCCGATGAGATCGATTTCGGCGACGACGGTTTTTCCCTGACGCGCGAGATGATCGAGCGTTTTAAAACCGCGTCTTCGCCCGGCGCGACGGATGGAACGGATATTCGCTTATTTCCGTAAAATTGTTTATTTTTCGTGCCGCGGCGCGTATATCGGAGAAAAAATCTTGATTTTTTGTTTTTTAATGAGTATACTGAAGGAAAAAGAAATCGGAGGACTGTTATGTTAAAGGCTTTAGTTTCGATCATTCTGACAATTTCCGCCCTTCTGTTGAATCTGCAGGGGATCGCTTCTCATCCCGCGATACCAAAAGACGGCGTTCTTCTGAAATACGGCAGCGCCGCGAACAACCAGTATATGGACTTGTTTATGCCTGCGGACGTCGGCGATACGGCCGACGTGGTGGTGGCGATTCACGGCGGCTCGTGGCTTTCCGGCGATCAGAGCTCGTTTGACGAATACGCGCGACAGGCGGCGGATTACGGCTTTGTCGGCGTCAGCGTCGATCACCGCAAGCTCTCGAACAACACCCGCGCGCTGGGCATGAACGACGATATTTTCGCGGCTGTTTCCGAGGTGAGAAACTATCTGCACGCCAAAGGGATCACGCCGGGCAAGATGATCATTGCCGGGCATTCCTCGGGCGCGCATTTGGCCCTGCTTTATGCTTATTCCCATTATCAGGACAGCCCCATCCCGATCGCGTTTGTGACCGCGTGCTCCGCGCCGTCGGATCTGACGCTGTTTGTGCGCGGGGAGCAGAAAAACAACAACGGTTATTACCTTCTCACCGCGCTTGCGAATGAGAATATCACCGCCGCGACGATCGACGGCGCCGAGGCGAAGGCTGCGCTGGCGAAGATCAACCCCATCGATCTTGTCACGCCGGACGTGCCGCCGACGATTCTCGTGCACGGCGATCAGGATGAGCTGGTGCCCTATGAGAACTCGACGCAATTATATGAGGCTCTGCAGGCGAACGGCGTGGACGCCGAACTGATCACCTATGAGGGGCAGGGGCATTTTATCCGTTCCGCTCCCGAGGAAATGCAGCAGGAGCGTCTTGATCTGATGCTCGCATGGGCGGAAAAATACCTGTAAAACGATACGGCATTGAAAAACCGGGCTTCCCCATTCGGCGGGAAGCCCGGTTTTGTATCCTGTCAATAAATGTATCTCAGGAATTTCAGTTTTTTCGACAGCAGCACGATCCCCGCGGAGAGCAAAACGGAGCACGCGGCGATGATAAAGAAGTAAAACCGGGACTCAGACGAAAAAATGAAGTGATAGATCCGCATGATAAACGGGTGAATAAAGTAAACCAGAGACGATGTGCTGCGCAGAAACGCCGCCGGTTCTGTGAGTTTCGGGCTTCCCTGCGGCAGACTTATGAGAAATGCGAACAGAAAAAACAAGGTGCTGAGCAAAAACATATTATAGCGCAGATTGACGTCCGGATTGATATAACGGTGGATGAGATATGTTTCCGCGCCGCCGAACAGAAAACATATCGCGGCGAGGGAAATGCTGAGCAATCTTCCGCATTCGATCGGCCTTTTCCGCAGCAGCATTCCGACGCACAGAAACGGGATCGCGCGTGAAAAGACCATGAAACCGTAGCCCATCGCGTTGACTGCCGGCTGAAGAAAGGTGTGAAACGGCGTATTCAGCGCGGAATACCCTTCCTGAAACTGCCCGATCACGAAAAAAACGGTCATCAGCACCGGGATCCACTTCAGGCCGACATATCTTAAAAACAGATACAGCAGCGGAACCGCGTAGAGCAGGCAGACAACGTACCAGAGATGATATTCCGAACCGTCAAGAAAGAATTTTTTCGGCATGGATAACAGGTAGTTTTTCAGAACGTAGCCTTCTCTTATCGTGCGGTAGATATTCAGTGAGAAATAGATCACCGTCCATATCAGGTATGTGATCGCAAGACGCTTTTCGTAGCGAAGCATTACGCGCAGGTTTTCTTTTGATTTTTCGATTTTCCCGTTCTTCGCGAACGTGAATCTGTCGAAAAGAAAGAACCCCGAACAGGCGTAGAAGAAAGGCACCGAGACGGAGCAGACGGACATCGTTGCGAAATACACGGGAAAAGGAAGGCTTTTCGTAAACGACGTGTGTATCGCAACGACCATGAGCGCGCAGAGGAAGCGCATTCCGTCAAGCGCGTTGTAATGCTGTTTTGACTGCAGGGAAGACAAGCTCAGCACTCCTCTTTATTTTCCGAAAAGTTTTTTGTTGATCGGTTTAAACAGCGCGCCGAAGGCAAAGGTCAGGCCTACCGTGACCGCGGCGCAGATCAGAACGTAAAGATATTTATTGATCTCCCACCCGAGCGCGCCGATCGCCGCCATGGGAATGCGCTGGAGAATATAGATCCAGAAAAGATTCTTTCCGATCCATAAAAGCGTTTTATTGCAGACGGTGAACTTCATCAGCGCGGTGATGATGAAAGCCATCATGAAGCAGCCGGAGATCATGAAAACGATCTGTTTATATCCCCAATGGATATACAGATAATGCGTCACGACGGTCATCGCCGCGAAAAAGGCAAAGAAGAGCCAGTAAACGACGTTGTTTTTCTGAACGATTTTTTCGATCCGCGGCTTTAACAGAGAGTACCACATGCCGAGGGGATAGAAAACGATCGTGTTCCACCAGTGCGTTCCCCTGTCGGCGAAGAACAGCGCGGCGGTCAGCCCCGCGGAAAGCAGCGTCAGCAGGATCGCGCCCGGCACAAACCTGTCCCGGCAGATCAGAAACGCCGCGCAGGTGAGAATATACAGGCAGAAAATGTCAAACATGAACCAGTTGCTGTTGCCGAGACTGTCCCAGCCGGTGAACGAGAGCAGGATCATTTGCGCGTTCATTTCAAGCCCGCGGATCAGGTTGAATACAAGCCAGAGCAGAAGCGCCGCGGCGAAGCTCAGCCAGACTCTGAATATGCGGTGATACGGCATGCGCTTCGCGTAGCCGGGCTTCGAGCGCAGCGATTCCGCGATCCCGTAGCCGGAAAAGAAGAAAAACGTCACAACGACAAGCTGACCGATGTTGATATAATCTTTGAAGATCTTGTCCGCGAGCCCGCCGTATTGATAGGCGGAGGTATTGATGATGTGACACATAAATACCAGCACGGTAAAAATCCCGTTGACCGCCGTGGTGGTCTGCGGGGACATATAATCCTTGCGGAATTCTTTGCCGCTGAATTTCATGCCCACGAGGCACAAAGCGGCGAGGGGGATGAGAAAGAAAGCCATTGGGTACCTCTGGAAAATCTGATTTATCGAGATGTTTCGCAGTTTAGAATCGAGATTCGAGATACGAGAATCGAGATTCTCAAGGGACATCTGATTTCCTTGATATATTTACGTAAAAGCTTCGGAATCTCGACTCTCGAGTCTTGATTCTCGAATCCAAATTCTGATTTGTCGGGCAGCTTCGCTGCCCGACAAATCAGAATTTATTTCACATAGAAGAACAGCAATCCCGCAATATCCACGATCGCGCGAAGGATCTTTCCGCCGAGCAGAGCGAAGAACGCCTGCGGCTTATTGATGTCGCCGTACTGCGTGAGGGTCGAATCCTTTTTCAGCGCCTGCTCCGCCATGGTATAGGTGAAGGTCTCGTATTTTCTCGGCTCGTTCTCGTTCAGCACGATCACGCGGCAGCCGCGGTTCACGACCTTGCCGTAGGAGTGATAGGTGCAGCCCGAGGTGCTGACGATGTCGATGCCCTTGCGGCGCACCGTGAAGTTGTTGACGTGGTCGTGACCGTTGACGATCGCGACCATATCGCCCACCTCGGCGCTCACGTCGAGCTGCCCTTCGTTATAATAACCGGGGCAGGGCCATTCCAGCAGCAGCCCGCTGACCATGTTCGCGACCTTCGGCAGGAAGGTATAGGATTTTTCGTCGTACTTCTGCACGGTCTTGCCCTCTCTGACGGGGGACTCCATAAACAGCGCGTCGTAAACCTCCTGCACGATGATGTGCTGGAACGCCATCGCGGGCACGACCTCGCCGCCGTTTTCCTCTGCGAGCGCCGCTGAGGTCTGTTTGTACCATTCAAGCTGGTCCTCGTGGACGCAGTCGTAGCCGACGCGGTTGCCGTTCTCGTCGTTCGCGTAGGCGCCGGAATCGAACATGTAAAGGTTAAACGCGGTCCTGCTGCCGTCGGAGGAGAGGATCGTCAGGTTATGCGTGCCAACGCCGGAGAGCGCTTCGTCCGCTTCATAAGCGAGGCAGTATTCGCCGCCGTATTCAAGATAATAGGCGAACATATCCTCCTTGCTCACGCCCTGTTCTTCGTCGTGGTTGCCGAACACGAGCGTAAAATACGTGCCGCTGTCGACGAACAGATCGCAGATTTCCTTGATCGCCTGCGCCTTCTCCGCCTGCGGCGCGACTGTGTTGTCGCCGCCGAGGATCACAAGGTCGGGCTTATAAAGCGCCAGCGTCTCCTCGATGAAAGCGTGGGAGGTCTCGTTCATCGGATAGATATCCTGAATATCGCAGATGTTCAGGATGGTGAAGCTGCCGTCCTCGCGGAACTGCAGCTGCTTTGCGCCGTCCGCGGTGTCTGCGGCGAAAGCGGCCGTCGCTGCGGAGAACATCAGCAGCACGGCGAGCAGAACGGATAAAATCTTCTTCATAGCGGTTTTACTCCTTTTTCTGTTTATAAAATTTCAAAATGTGTTTTTTCAGGGAGAGCGGTTTACCGTTCCCCGGCGATCTCATTGCGCAGCACGGCGAACAGGCAGCGGATATACCGGATCAGCTTCTGAAAAACATTCTCGCCCTGATATTTCGCGTCTGTGCCCGCGCCGCCGTAGCAGCCGATGTTGCGGCTTTCAATCTCGTTTCCGAAGAAATCGGCCGCGCAGTCGTCCGCTTCAAGCGCGTATCCCGCGCCGATCAGCGGGGAATCCTTCGAAAGCGTGAAGGACGAGGGCTCCGAAACGTCCTCGCCGGAGAAGCCGGGAAGGGTGTTGAATTTCGCGCCCGCCTGCACGCCGGAGAAGCAGTTGTAATAGCAGTTGTCTGCGATCACGTTTCCGTCCTTATAATAGGAATTGAAATCCGTGTTCAGCCGGTAGCCGTCCTTCATCACGATGATGTTGTTGACGAAATACGAATCGTAGATATTCTCAAGATCGAACCGCTGCGAGCCGATGATCGTATTGTTGTAGAACAGCATGTTCTTCTCGCCCGGACCGCCGGCGAGCTTGTTTCTGCCGCGGTCGTCGTTGACCGACAGGCAGTAGCGCACCACGTTGCCTTTCTGCGGACTTGTCGTCGCGCAGTTGCAGATAAAGCGCGTGTTGTCGTGGGAGTAGATATACTGATAGGTGCAGTGATTCGACATCGAGTCGAAATCCACGGTCATGCCGTCGCCCACGTTCTTCTGCCCGGCGATTTCGGTGTATTCGATCGTGCTGTTCTCGCTGCCCCAGAACCACGCGGCGGCGTTATAGAACAGCACGTTCCCGTCCTCGTCGACGCCCTCGCCCTGGCAGCAGTCGATCACGCGGCAGTGCGTCATCAGCGCGCCGTCGCAGATGCCGATGATGATCGCCTCGGCGTCCATATCGTGAAAATACGTATGCTCGATCAGCACGTCTTTGTTGTACGCCGGCGCGAGATCGGCGAATTCGTCGCCGCCCCACGGGCTGCCGAGGGACTGGTCGTAAGCGCCCCAGAGACTGATCCCGTTGCCGCAGTCGTACATCTCGCACCCGGTAACGGTCAGCCCGTTCACGGGATAAAGCGTGCGCGCGGGCAGTCCCTTGACCATCACGCAGGCGCGGGCGCCCACCGCTCCGGCGGAGAGATTGTCCCGCGAGGTCATCTTATAATTCTGGATATCGTGGATCGTAAGATCGCGGAGGGTGATGCCCTCGCTCGGCGCGCTCAGCGCGTCGATCCAGATGCCGCCGCCGCTGTGGGCGGTGATCTCAAGATCTTCTACCGTGACGAACGAGCAGTCGAACAGGCGGAGCACTTCCGCGCGCGCGGAGGTCGTGAGGACGGGCTTGTCGCCCTCGCCGTAAGCGGTGATCGTGATCGGCGCGTCCGCGGTCCCGCGGCTGTTCTGCACGGTTAAAGTGCACTCGTAAACGCCGCCGCGGCGGAACAGCACGGAATCGCCCGCGCCGAGGGTGCACTCCGTCACGGGCACGCTCTTCCACGCCGTGGCGGGGGAGAGCCCGTCGCCGGTCTCGTCGCTGCCGTCGATCGCGTCAATGTAATACGCCGTGCCGGCTGCGTCCTCCGCGTTCGCGAACACCGCGGCCGAGAGCATCGAAATCGCCAGAAGCGCGGCGAGCAGAACGGATAAAAGCTTTTTCATACTTTATCTTCCTTTGCAAGCAAAATGAAAAAAGTAAAAATACGCCGGTTTTCTTTTGCCGGGAGAAAACGCCTTATCTCGATTTGTACTGATAGGCGCGCACGTAATCGACGACGAAAACGCTCTCGTCCAGTCCCTCGAGGTAGTTGCAGCTCGGCACGCCGTCGTTTCCGCCGGTCTCGACCGAGAGGATCAGGAATTCCGGCACCTGACTCGCGCCTCCGAAATCGGTCGAGCAGCTCTTGACGCCGTTGATGTAAAAGGTGTAGCCGTCGGCGTTCCACTCCACGCCGTAGGTGTTGAACTCGCTGTAGGGATCTCCCTTGACGAGGTATTTCTTCGAACCGAGCGCCTTGTGCGCGCTTTCGTAGCCGTCGTAATGGATATTGGAGCTGACGGTGTTCTTTTTGTTGGTGTCATAATAAAGGCTCTCGAATACGTCGATCTCCGCGCCGTCCTTGCCGCCGTTGCCGATATCGCCCACGCCCTCGCAGTAGAGCCAGAAAGCGCCCCAGAGATCGTAGCCTCTCGGAAGAATGCAGCGCACCTCGAAATAGCCGTAGGTCTGCCGATAGCTGTCGCCGGTGTCCATCCCGTAGGAATACCAGCCCGCCGGGCCGCCGTCGAGCCCTTCGGGATAGTAGGCGGTGCGGATCGTGAGATTGCCGTCCTTGACGCTCGCCATCTTCTTATCCCAGTAGCCGCCGCGGCGTACGGTGTAGTCGCCCCAGACGTAGTGCCCGCGCCAGACGCTCTCGTCCACGGCGCTGCCGTTGAACTCGTCCGACCAGACGAGGTCGAATTTGTCCATATCGACCTTCTCGCCCGTCGCGTAATACGGGATGCCGAACATCGTGCAGAACACAGAGATGATCGACATGAAAAACGCTATGATCTTTTGCATTTGAATATATCTCCTTTCGGTTTGGTTTGACAGGTTTATTATAGCATAGAAATAATATATTTACAATAACAAATGGGGATATTCTGATTTGTCGAGGAGTCGGGCATACGGATGTAGGGGCGGGCATGACCGCCCGCTTGCGTTTTGAGTCCCGTCCTTTTTGGACGGGCGAAAAATGCAAAACGGTTAAATCAATTGAAAAATATACAATTTCTCCGCCTCGCCACCCCCACCGCAAGGGGTGCGGATCGCCGGTGGCGATCTCTGCCGTTAGGCAGAAGCACCGACCGAGGCGGCAGCCGAGAATCAGAAGCACCGACCGAGCCGGCAGGCGA
>JAFRPB010000080.1 GCA_017429345.1 Clostridia bacterium
AAATGGGCGAAGAACGAGAAAGCGACGGGGTATGAGATCCAATACGCGACGAACGCGGGCTTCACAAGCGCGAAGACCGTCACGGTCAGCGGCGCGTCGACGCTCTCCAAGGCGATCGCGAGCCTGACCAAGGGCAGCACTTACTACGTCCGCGTCAGAGCCTATAAGACTGTTTCAAGCGTGAAGTATTACTCCGCGTGGAGCGCGGCGAAGTCGGTTAAGATCACGAAGTGACCGTGAAATCGTGAGATCGTGAAGTCGTGAAATCGTGATGTCGTGAGATCGTGAAGTCGTAAAAAACACCCGCGGGTGTCTTTTGCTTCGGGTTGTTAAATGTAATATCATTACACAGGCATTTTTACCTTTTCTTTACTCTTTTCTTAACCGCTTCCTTAACCTGCCCGGCGTATTATATCATCAGAATTATCTGCATTTTGACGTGATTTTTCTGCATTTTGACGCCGCGTATTGCAAAAAAGAGCTTTCTGTATTATAATAAGATGTAGTAAAATACCGTTATTGTCTGATTTTGATCGACGAAAACGGTATGATAGAATCTATGGCACAAGATCGACATAGTATTTTTGCATATTGATGATAATGTTTTGTTTTTTTATCGTCATATATATTGGGAACAAATGTGTTGAAAATGAGGTGTTCGCATATGAAGAAAACCGTTCGTATATGGGCGCTGTTCCTTTCTCTTGTGCTGAGTCTTTCCGTGATCCTGCCCGCCTTTTCGGCGCAGACGGCGTTTGCGGCGGAGGACGCGCAAACCGCGCCCGCAGCAGACGCGTATGAGGAAGAGGAAGCGTATCCGGAAGATGACGCGGCAATCGAAACGCAGCCGGAGGAAGACGAAGCTCTGCTGAAGCTGCCGCCTCTGCCGGAGGGGTACTCTTTTTCGGGCATTACCTCGCCGGGTGCCGACGGCGAAACGCTGTATTACGTCGTCGGCGAGGCGAGCGAATACGGTCTTGTTGACGGTTTCTGGATCAATGCCGCGGGCGAGCGCGTTGAGATCGAGGAGCTGAAAACCGTTGCGCCGAATCAGGAGATTGCCGGCAAGGGCGGCCCGCGCAGAGCGCCCGCACTGCAAACGAGCTACGACGCGCGCGACGAGGGCCTGATCACGCCGGTCAAGCAGCAGATCGGCGGCACCTGCTGGGCGTTCGCCGCGACCGCCGCAATGGAAGCAAATCTGATCAAAAAAGGGATCTGCAGCCTTGAGGACGCGGACCTGTCGGAATTCTTTATTGCCTGGAACGGCAGAAATACCTACTTCCCCGGTGTGGACGATTCGCGCAACGACGGTGTGTATTATGATAATCCCGAAGTGAGCGTATTGGACGCCGGAGGAAACTTTATTTACGTCCGATTCGCCGTGAATAACTTTTCGGGTCCCGTCAACGAATCGAGATACGATCTGGATACAAGCTCCAAGGAAGCGCTTGAGCAGAGTATTCGCGAAACCCTGACGTTTGACGAGCGTTTTAAACGCGATTATACCGTGCATTCGATCGATATGCTGGAAGAAGACCGGGATAATATCAAACAGGCGATTCTTGAATGCGGCTGCGTGCAGGCAAGCTTTTTTGCGGATGAAGAAAAGTTTTCTTTCCTTTGGGGGAGCGAAGGGAATACCTCGCCGTGCACCTATTATTATCCGACGAATAACGGCACGAATCACGCGATCAATATCATCGGTTGGGACGACAACTTCAGCGCAGACGATTTTACGCAGAACACGAAGCCCGCATCCGACGGCGCATGGCTTGTAAGAAACAGCTGGGGAACGAGATTCGGCAATGACGGGTATTTCTGGCTCTCTTATGAAGATAAAACTCTGACAAACTTTGTCGTGTATGATATGGAGACGGTGCGCGAGTATGAGAATACGTATTTTTACGACGGTTACGGCGCCGATTATACCGATGTGGAAGGATGTGAGGCTGCCAATATTTTCACTGCCGAAGCGGATGAATATCTGACAAAGGTCATCCCCTTCAGATCACCTTATTCCAACGTCTTTATACCGTCGCTGTTTTTAATGCAGCAGGCTTTTTACAATAATGAATACACCTTCGAAGTTTACGGAAATCTGCCTGAAGATTGCGATGATCCGAGCGCGGGAACGCTTCTGTACACACAGAGCGGTCCTGTTCCCGACAGAGGTTATATAGAGGTCGAGGGCGACGTCGATCTGCATGCAGGCGAACGTTTTTCGGTTATCTTTAAAAATATGGAAAGAGTATTCTATGAAGGGAAAAACAGCGAAAGCCTGCATATCTCATCCCATGCGCATGAAAGTTATTATAAAAGAACCGATACGGATTCCTGGATGCCGTTCCCGTACGGAAATGTCGGCGTCAGGGCGATCACGAAACGGCACGCCGCAGGACCTTATACGGTAAAATATTTCTGTCCGCAAAGCGGCAGGTATAACAAAGTGATTGCCGAAAACGGCGTTGTTCCCGAGATCACGCCGCCGGAGGGATACCGGTTTTATATGAGCCGCAACGGCGAACCGTTTGATCCTGCCACGGCAGTTCCCGACAGGGATATCACAGTCAATACGCATTGTTTCTCCACGATAGGGATCATAAGAGAAGACGAACCCTGCGTAACGCGCTTCCCCTGTCTTTACTGCGATATGGACGGCGCACCGCCGATCGAGCATCATTCGTTTACAGATATCGTTTATGAGAAAAGTGAGGAAACACCGGGATATACCCAACACATCTGCAGCGTCTGCGGATTATATCGGATTGATAATATTATTTATAATGAGGACGGTTTCGGCGGTGATATCGGCGGTAAATTCGTCTGGCAGATCTGCGGCAATACGTTGTCTGTTATCGGAGGAGGGGATCTGCCCGACAGGACCGAATACATTTCCTCTCCTTGGCGGTTTTACGCCGACAGGATCAAACGCGTATTCGTCAGTGAAGGAATCACAAGTACCGGCAGATACGGTTTTGCAGGCTTGTATGAAATGACCGATCTGCATCTGCCGTCGACGCTGCAGCAGATCGCATTCTACGCGTTTTCCGGCGCAAATTCATTGACAGAACTGACGCTGCCATGCAATCTCGAGGAGATACAACGCGGTGCCTTCGACAATACATATGCGTTGGAGCACATATCATTTAACGATTGTATAAAATATATCTGGAGCGGCGCTTTTACGGAAACCCTTTCGCTGAAGGAAATCGTTGTTCCGGGCACGCTGAATACCGTGCAGGAGAAAATCTACGGCCGCTGTCCGAGCGCGGAGCGGATTATTATCGGCGAGGGGATCAAAAGCTTAAGAGAAAGCATATATATCCCGCAGTCGGATGACGCAGAAATTCTGGAAATATCGATCCCTTCGACGGTTACATATATCAGTTCGGCCTTTTATTGGAATTTCAAATCGGTGAAGAGATTCAGCGTTTCGGAAGACAACCCGTCCTTCTGCTCTGTCGACGGGCTGCTGTATAATAAGGATCAGACAATGCTGCTTCGCTATCCGTCAGCAAAAGATGATGTTCTGTTTGTCGTCCCCGAAACCGTGACCGATTTCGGCTTCTCGGTTTTTTCGTATACAAAATATCTTCGGTTCCTTGACCTGCGTCAGACGCATACGACACAATTGTCGAAATATATGCTCTATAATACCGGCAGTATCGAATGTGTCGCCCTGCCGCAGGAGCTGGACTCCGTAGCGAATTGGGCTATATCGAGAGCGGATGAAAAATCTGCTCTTCGACGGATCTATATTCCGTCAACCGTTGCAAACGTCCTCAGCGAAGCTCTGAGTCTTGCGAAAGGCGTAACGATCTATACCGACAGCGAAGATGCGCCGATCATTGCGAACGCGATCGAATACGGCGTTCCTTACGTCGTGATGAACGGGCACGAGCACGCGTTCGACTCCCTCGCATACTTCTATACCGAGCCGACCTGCGTTACCGTGGGCGACGGTCTGTATTCTTGCGAATGCGGTTCGTTCGAACGACTTCAACAATACGGCGACCACGCGAGAACGAATATGAATCTTCAGCCGCCCACCTGCGTGGAGTCGGGTTACTCGGAATATACCTGTGACCTTTGCGGCGAAACCTACCGCACGGATATCACCGCGCCGACAGGGATTCATCTATTCAACGATCCCGTGCCTTGTCCGGAGGCGGTGAAAAGAGAAGCGGACTGCTTCAACAGCGCAGAGTATTATTTCTCCTGCGCCGTCTGCGGGCTTGTTCATCAAGACAACAGCGAGACGTTCACATACGGCGATCCGCTCGGGCACGACTGGGATCAGGGCGTGATCACGAGGGAACCGACCTGCACCGCGGCGGGGCAGAAACGGATTTCCTGTCAGCGCTGCGGCGCGTCAAAAACGGAGGCCGTCG
>JAFRPB010000081.1 GCA_017429345.1 Clostridia bacterium
AATTTCTCCGCCTCGCCACCCCCACCGCAAGGGTGGGGATGCCTTCGCCGTCGATCGGGCGGTCATGCCCGCCCCTACAGATTGTCGCCCAACGCCGCGGGAAACACCCCGATAAATCAGAATTTACACCTTTCCATACCACTGACCGCCGATCGGGCGGTCTTTTTTATCTCCTGCAAGCAATTCCGAATAATTCTCGCAGACCTTGCGGAAGCCCGCGGCGACCTTTTCGATCTCGGCGGGTCTGTATTTTTTGAAATACGGCACCTCGCCGCAAAGGATTTTTTCCGACGGCGTCAGCGCTTTGTCCAGCTCACGCACGTCTCTGTGTGCGAACGCGATGCGCGAGGGCTTGCCGAGGCCGAGCGCGTCGTAGGTCTGAAAAATCGGGTGCGTGTGCAGCGGGAAGTTGCCGCCCGTGGGCACGGTCCAGCCGATCTCGGCGCTCACCGCCTCGCAGTACGCGTTCAGCGAAAGCCCCTCAAGCTCTTCGGGGTGATAGGTGAAATGCGGCACGTACCAGCCCGCCATATTCGAGCCGTCCGCTTCGCTCACGCGGATGCCGTGAAAGCCCTGCAGACCCTCGAGGCAGTCGAAGAAATAATTCAGCGCCCTGCGGATCTCGACCGTTCTCTCGTCGTAATACTTCAGCTGGATGCGCGCGAGCGCGGTGCAGGCCTGGTTCGCCCTGCCTTTCATGCCGCCGAGCGGCAGGTCGAGATACGGCAGCAGCTCCGGCTGATGAATATTCGTCTCGTTGTTTCTCTCATAGTGAAGATACGCGAGCGCGCGCTCGTAGTATTTGTCCTCATCGGTGATCAGAACGCCGAGCTCCCCGGCGGCGAAGCTTTTCTGGCTCATCAGGCTCATCGCCGCGATCTCGCCGAAGGTGCCGAGCTTCTTCCCCTTATAAAGTCCGCCCTGCGCGTGCGACACGTCCTCGATGATCAAAAGGCCGTGCGCCTTCGCGAACGCGGTGATCGCATCCATATCGCAGGGATGTCCCCAGTAATGCACGACCATGATCGCCTTCGTCCACGGCGACAGGCAGCGCTCGAGATCCGCGGGGTCGAGACAGACCGAATCGGGATCGACGTTCGCGAACACCGGCGTCGCGCCGAGCGTCATGCTCGAAAGCACGCTCGCCCAATAGGTCTTCGTCGGACAGATGATCTCATCCCCCGCGCGCAGTCCCGCCGCGAACATCGCAGCCTGCAGCGCCATCGTGCCGTTCCCGGCGCAGACGGCGTGTTTTCTTCGGTTCCACGCGGCGAATTCCTTTTCAAATTCCGTTGTGATCTCGTTGCCGGACATGCGGTTGCGGCGGATCACGTCCAGTACCGCGTCTTCATCCTCTTTTCCGGTGATCGGCCAGCGGAACATTTGGTCCGGCAGATCGAATTTTTCCATGACGGGCTTTGCCCCGTTGATCGCAAGAATACTCATATGTTGCCTCCGGTAGTTGGTGGGTGCTCGTTGTTAGTTGCTCGTTGCTGGTTGTTGGTTGGTCGTTGTTGGTTGCCGGTTGTTAAAGCAGTCGCAAAACGCAAAACGCAAAACGACTTCACGATCTCACGACTTCACGATCTCACGACTTCACGATCTCACGACTTCACGATCTCACGACATATCAATGTATTCCGGCTCCACGCGTTCGCCGCGTTCGGCGGAGTCGTAGATCGCGCGGATCAGCGCCAGCGCGTTATATCCGTCCGTCAGGTCCGAGATCGGGCTTCTTCCTTCGCGCACCGCCGCGCAGAAATCGCGGATCACTCCGATATGCGCGTCCGCCGGGATCGCGCCGGGATCGTTGTGGGAGAGATAATCCGACTGTTCCTTTTCCCCGATCAGGCTGCCTTTGCCTTCGATATAATACTTTGTGATATGGTCCTCGGTCAGCGTGATCGTGCCCTTCGTGCCGCAGATCTTGAGCCTGCGGGGCGAGCCGGGATAGATCGAGGTCGCCGCGCCGATGGTGCCGATGGCGCCGTTTTCGTATTCGAGCAGCGCCGCTGCGGTATCCTCTGTCTCGATATGATGATACAGCGTGCGCGTCAGCGCCGTGACGTTTTTGACCCTGCCGAGCAGATACAGCAGAAGGTCGATGCCGTGAATGCCCTGATTGATCAGCGCGCCGCCGCCGTCGACCGCCCGGGTGCCGTGCCACGCGGAGCATTTATAGTATTCCTCGCTGCGGTGGTACAGCATCTCAAGCTGCACGGAAACGATCCTGCCCAGCTGTTCCTCCTCGAGCGCTTTCCGGATGCGCTGCACCGCCCCGCAGGGGCGAAGCTGCGCCACCACGCCGACGGTCCTGCCGCTGCCGCGCGCTTCGTCAAGGATCGCCTTCGCCGAGGCAAGATCGGTCGCGACGGGCTTTTCGATCAGCACGTGCTTGCCGCCGCGCAGCGCGGCGATCGCGTTCTCGGCGTGATATCCGCTCGGCGTGCAGACGCAGACCGCGTCGATTTCGGGACTTGCGAAAAACGCCTCCGCGCTCTCATAAACGCTGCCGCCGAATTCCTCGCAGAACGCCCGCGCGCGCTCCGCGTCGCCGTCGAACACGCCCACCGTCTCCGCCCCCGGGATCGACCGGATCGCCGCGGCGTGGAACCGCGCCGCGAGCCCGCAGCCGAGGATGCCGAATCTCAATTTCTCATTATCCAATCCGCTTCTCTTCTTTCCGAAAATATACTGTATACAATATATCATACGATCCGAAAAAAAGCAAAGAAAAAAAATCGCCCCGTCACGGACGATTCAGAGCGGAGAGCGGAGTTCGGAGATGCTACCTCATTATTTCTCGACCCCGCGACTTCACGACTTCACGATTTCACGACTTCACGACTTCACGACAAAGAAAAGCCGTCGTTTCAATCTCTCGCTCACTGAGATCAAAGCGACGGCACTGAGGATACCGGATCAATCATATTTGTTTTTCCTTTCTTAAGGGATTTTTAAACAATTAGAATCTTTTTTTGATTGTTGTTTGTTTTTCAGGAGAAAATCACAAGGAAGAATTAAAAATGAAGAAAACTTGCTGACGCCGAACCATATACTTAAAGTTTTTTACTTTATGTATCACATTGACCTTATACTTAAAGTTTTTTACTTTATGTATTTCGCTGACCCTTCACTTTATACTTAAAGCGTTTTTACCGGATACATCTCGTGCATCCAAAAAGCTTTATTCCCGTGCCGCAACCACCTCTTACGACCCGTCGCCTTTTCTCTTGAGAGGCGTACTCTTTTTCAGAACATCGGTATCAGATCCTTTCTTTTTCTTATTTGATGAAGCGTCTTGACGTTCTTACTCGGTCTATAGGGGCTCCCGCTTATTATTTGCATATTAGAGCTTGTTCCCTTTCGGCTTTCGTCTTGCCGCTCCCTCTTTGCATCTTTAATATAGCACAATGCTTTTGAAATGTCAAGAGGTTTTTTACATTTTTTTTGAACTTTTTCAAAAATTTATGTATTCATTGCACAAGAGCCCGAAAAACGCTTGAAAATCGAAAAATGATGTGTTAAACTGTTTTCGTCAAACGCGAGGATCGGGAGAGTAGCGCTCATATTTCGCCTTGCAGAGAGCGGCGCGTCGGCTGAAAGCGCCGCAGGCGGCGTCTGCGTGAAGTTCACCCGGGAGCGGTTTTGCCGAAGATATATTTATTACATTATATATTGCGTAAGCGAAAACGGCCGACCCCGTTACAGGTCACAGAGTGTCCGTCCCGCCGGGGCGGAAATTTGGGTGGTACCGCGGAATTTCTCCGTCCCAATCGGGGCGGAGTTTTTTTCATATTATAAAACAGTATAAATCTTTCGGAGGTATATTATGAACGACACGATTGAACGGATCAGAAAAGCGGCGGCCGAAAGGATCCGCGCCGCCGAGGCCCCCGCCTCGCTTGAGGAGATGCGGGTAAAGCTTCTCGGCAAAAAAGGCGAGGTAACGTCCCTGCTCAAGCAGATGGGCTCTCTTTCGCCCGAGGAGCGCCCGATCATGGGGCAGGCGGTCAATTCTCTGCGCGCCGAGATCGAAGGGCAGCTCGAGGAACGCAAAAAGACGCTGCTCGCGGTCGAAAAAGAGGCGAAGCTGCTGAGCGAAACGCTCGACGTCACGATGCCAGGCGCGCCGGTCGACATCGGGCACAAGCACCCGCTCTCCATTGTGCTCGACGAGGTCAAGGATATTTTCCTCGGTATGGGCTTCACGATCGAGGACGGCCCCGAGGTCGAATACGATTACTACAATTTCGAGGCGCTGAACATCCCGAAGGGACATCCGGCGCGCGACACGCAGGATACGTTTTATATCGAGGATAACATTCTCCTGCGCACGCAGACCAGCCCCGTGCAGATCCGCGTGATGGAGAAAAAAGCCCCGCCGATCCGCATCATCTCCCCCGGCAGAGTTTACCGCTCCGACGCGGTGGACGCGACGCACTCCCCCATCTTCCATCAGATAGAGGGGCTTGTGGTCGACAAGGGCATCACGATGAGCGACCTCAAGGGCAATCTTCTCGCCCTGGCGAAGCGCCTCTACGGCGAGGATACGCGCATCCGTCTGCGCCCGCATCACTTCCCGTTCACCGAGCCGAGCTGCGAGATCGACGTCTCCTGCTTCAAGTGCGGCGGCAAGGGCTGCCCGATGTGCAAGGACGAGGGCTGGATCGAGATCCTCGGCGCGGGCATGGTGCACCCGAAGGTGCTCAAGAACGGCGGCATCGATCCCGAGGTCTACAGCGGTTACGCCTTCGGTCTGGGTCTTGAGCGCCTGACGATGTTCCGCTTCGGGCTCGACGACATGCGCCACATGTATGAAAACGACATGAGATTTTTAGGGCAGTTCTGAGAAGGAGGGCTGAAAAATGGATTTATCGAAAAGATGGCTTCTTGATTACGTCGATCTCGACGTGAGCGATAAGGAATTCGCGAGCGAAATGACCATGAGCGGCTCGAAGGTCGAGAGCTACGCCCACGAGGGCGCGGACCTCTCGAATATCGTCGTCGGAAAGATCCTCTCGCTCGAGCGTCACCCCGACTCGGATCACCTCTGGGTCTGCTCGGTCGACGCGGGCGGCGAAGCGCCCGTGCAGATCGTCACCGGCGCGCAGAACCTGACCGTGGGCGACTACGTGCCCGCCGCGCTCGACGATTCTTACGTCGCCGGAAAAAAACACATCAAAAAAGGCAAGCTGCGCGGCGTGGAGAGCAGCGGCATGCTCTGCTCTCTTTCGGAGCTTGGTCTGACCGTGCACGACTTCCCCTACGCGATCGAGGACGGCATTTTCGTGCTCGGCGAGGACTGCGAGCGCACCCCCGGCACGGATATCCACGCGGCGATCGGTCTTGACGATACGGTCACCGAGTTCGAGATCACCTCGAACCGCCCGGACTGCCTCTCCGTGGTCGGTCTCGCGCGCGAGGCTGCCGCGACCTTCGGCAAAGAGCTGAAGCTCAAAGCGCCCGAAGTAAAATTCGCCGCCGGCGGAGACGTGAACGACGAACTGAAAGTGCGCATCGACGTGCCCGACACCTGCTACCGCTATATCGGCGCGGTGGTCAAAAATATCAAAATCGAACCCTCGCCCCGCTGGATGCGCGAGCGTCTGCGCGCCTCGGGCGTGCGGCCGATCAACAACATCGTCGATATCACGAACTACGTGATGCTCGAATACGGTCAGCCGATGCACGCGTTCGATATCAAATACATCAAAGACAGACAGATCGTCGTCCGCCGCGCGTCGAAGGGCGAGAGCATCACGACGCTCGAGGGCGTAACGCACGAGCTTGAGGACGATATGATGGTCATCGCCGACGCCGAGGCGCCCGTCGCGGTCGCCGGCGTCATGGGCGGCGAATACAGCGGCATCATGTACGACACGACGACGATCGTCTTCGAGTCCGCCTGCTTCAACGGCTACAGCGTCCGCTCGACCGCGAAACGGCTGGGTCTGCGCACTGAGTCCTCTTCCCGCTACGAGAAAGAACTCGATCCCGAGGGCAGCCGCCTTTCGATGCTGCGCGCGCTCGAGCTCGTCGAGCTGCTCGGCGCGGGCGACGTGGTGAAGGGCCTCATCGACGTATTCCCGACGCCGAAGACCAAGCCCGTCGTGGCGTTCGATCCCGACTGGACGAACAATTTCATCGGCATCGACGTTTCCGCCGACGAGCAGAAAAAGATCCTTGAAAAGATCGGCTTCACGATCGGCGAAGACGGCATGATCAGCACGCCCTATTTCCGCGTGGACATCGAGCACAAGGCGGACGTCGCGGAGGAGATCGCGCGCTTCTACGGCTATGAGAACATCAAGGACCGCGCGCTTTCCGGCAACGCCGAGGGCTTTTTGACCGACACGCAGAAATTCGAGCGCAAGATGAGCAATGCGCTGCTCGCGATGGGGCTTTCCGAGATCTACACCTTCTCGTTCATCAGCCCGAAGAACTACGAAAAGATCCGCCTGCCCGAGGAGAAGCGCCGCAGCGTGGTCATCTCGAACCCGCTGGGCGAGGATACGAGCGTGATGCGCTGCACGATCCTGCCCTCGATGATGGATATTCTCGCGAAGAACTACGCGAACCGCAATCTCAGCGCGTCCCTGTTCGAGATCGCGCGGGAGTATATCCCGACCGAGCAGGGCAAGCTCCCGCTGGAGCTCAACAAGATCGCGATCGGCATGTACGGCGCGAAGACGGATTATTTCACGCTTAAAGGCGTGATCGAAAAGCTGCTCGCGCTCTCGGGCGTGAAGGAATACGATATCGAGGCGGTCACGGACGACCCGACCTTCCACCCCGGCAGGACCGCGCAGATCCTCGTCGACGGCAAGCGCCTGGCGATCCTCGGCGAGATCCACCCGGACGTCGCCGCGAATTACGGCATCAAGGTCAAGCCCTACGCGGCGGTCGTGGATTTCGACTACCTGTGCGAGGTCAAGAACGAGACGATCATTTATAAGCCCATGCCGCGCTTCCCCGCCGCGACGAGAGATATCGCCGTGGTCGCGCCGCGCATGACGCCCGTTCTTCTGCTCGAAAAGGCGATCAAGGGCGCAGCGGGAAGATACCTTGAAAAGCTTGAGCTGTTCGACGTGTATACCGGCGAGCAGATCGCTTCGGATAAAAAGAGCGTCGCGTTCAGTCTGACCCTGCGCTCCGACGAGGGCACCCTCACCGACGCGGAAGCGGACGCCGCGATGAAACGCATCGTCAAGGCCGTCTCCGTCCTCGGCGCGGAGCTGAGGAGTTAAATTCTGATTTATCGGGATGTAAGGCAGTAGGCAATAGGCAATAGGCATTAGGTAACAACCCGAGGCGCACTGCGTAAAATTGACAAGTCTATTGCCTAATGCCCAATGCCTAATGCCTGTAAATTCTGATTTAACGGC
>JAFRPB010000082.1 GCA_017429345.1 Clostridia bacterium
ATCCGCCGTCGACGATGCGTAAGTCTTGCCGGTCTCGGTCGCCGCGGAGGTGATGCTTGTATCCGCGTCATAAGTTACGTTTCCGCTGCCGCCGCCGGGCGCTCCGCCGGGACCGCCGCCGTTGCCGCCTTCGGGAGGCTCGCCGGGAGGATCCCCTTCGGGAGGCGTTCCGCCCGCGCCGCCATCCGGAGGATCGCCGGGCTGTTCGCCGCCGGGGGAAGGCGCGGAGGATCGCTCGACGGTGAGTGTTTCGAGCTTCGCGGAGGCGCGCAGGATCATCCGCGCTTCTGCGCTCGTCAGTTTTCCGTTGCCGTCGAGATCGCAGTTCATCATCGCTTCGCCCTCAAGCGTCTCCAACCGGGCGCTCGCCCGCAGTACAAGACGCGCGTCCTTCGACGTCACCTTTCCGTCCAGATCTGCGTCGCCGGGAAGGAATTGCGCCTCTGTTACCGACGGATCGGGAGGCGTTCCGTTCTGCGGGTCACCGGGCTGTTCGCCCTGCTCCGTTCCGTCCCCGGGGCGCTGTCCCGGACCTCCGGGCTGCTGTCCCTGTCCGCCGGGGCCCATATTGCCGCCTGCGGAGGAACCCGCCGTCGCCGTCGTGCCGTTCAGGGTATAGCTGCCGCCGGAGATCAGATCCGGAGAAGCGAACACGACGTAGCTCGCAGTTCTCGGCGCGGTCGATTTTGCGGCGTATGCCGTATTACCTGAGGCGTCGGTGATCGCGATCGTCTGATCCGCGGACACAATACCGCTTCCGCTGCCGCCCGTCATTCCGAAGCCGCCCATACCGCCGGCAGTCCCGCCGAACGTAACGTATGTGCCGGAATAGCTCTGCATCATCATCGCGTGGCCCACGCCCAGCACCGTCGCGCCGGAGAATGTGCAGCCGTATTCGGTGTCAATGGGATCGCCGTCGCCCTGAGACGGGGCGTAGATCTCAAGCGTGCCGCCCGCAAGCAGCGCGCTGCCATTGGAATCGATGCCGTCGCCGTTTGTCACGTTGATATACACATAACCGCCGTACTGATTATAGGCAAAATCTTCGCTCCGTTCGGCAATATCGCCGTTGGCGGCGTTGACGCCGTCGTCTGAAGCGTTTACATAAATATTGCCGCTGTAAACGTTGACCTGAGCGCCTTCGATCCCCTCGCAGGTTTTTGTAACGTTGATCGTCGGACCGTCTGCGCCCTCTTCGCCGATGTTCAGAGTATAGTCGCTCTTGATGCCGTCGTCCGCGGCGGAAACGGTGATATTGCCGGAAAAAATGTTAAGTTCCTTATCGGCTTTCAGTCCGTCGTTCACATTGCAGACGATGTTCAGCGTTACTTCCTCTATCGTCAGGGAAGCGGTCGAGAGCAGTTTATCGGTGGCGTTGCCGTCGTCGTCGTCCTCATACAGGTCATAGCCGCCTTTGACGCCGTTTTTGCCGTTGGCGGTCACGTTGATCGTGCCGGAGCCTGAGATCGTAACGTTGGAGCCGTCCTTGCACTTGATGACCGCGTTCTCGATATCGGGATACATTTCCTCATCTGTGTAGGTATCGTCGTTGTTGTACTGATCGTCCTCAAGATGATTGACACTGCCCGCCGCGGCGACGATATTCACGCCGCTGCCCTTGTTGCAGGTGATCGGAGCCGTCGCGGACGCTTTCAGCGTCAGCCCGTCGAGGATCAGCGTAACGCCGGTCACATTCTTCTTGACGACGATCGTGCCGTTCGCGCAGGAACCGGATACGGTATAAACGCCCGCCTCCGTGATCGAAAGCGCCGTGCCTTTGATCTTGTAACCCGTATACGCGCCTTCCGTTACGGTGACGCCGTCGTCGGAAAAAACGAATGAGGTCGCGTTTGCGGTATCATAGGCAGCAGACGCCAATACCTGAACGGAGAGCGTGAAGATCAGCAAAAGACCGATCATAAGCTTAAAAATGTTTCTGGAAAGTACCCGTTTCATTTCTGTTGCCTCCTTTGAAAATGTTATTCTCTCTCCCGATACCGTCGCGGTATCGGTTTTACGGAAGGGATCCGATCCTGTTCATGGGACTCACTCGCTTTCTGTTGTTTGCTGCCTGTATTATATCCGGCGTTTATTGAAAACAGATTGATTTTTTACAGAAAATGCATTTACGCCCTTATAGTGCCGAAAGATCCGTTCGGATAGGTGATTTTTCGATTTTGACGCAGATTTTCTATAAAAAAACATGGGTCCCTCCCCTGTCTTCACAGTCTTGACCATTCTTCGTCGTAAGCAGATCGAAGAAACCTTGACCATCGCGCTTTGAATCCGTCATCCAGACCGACGCCGTCCAGGTCGTGAACGACCTTTTCGACGTCGTAAGGCACCCGCTAATGGAAAAACCGCCCGTTCTCTTCGATCGTGTAATCGGCCTTAAGATCTCCGTCCCGCATCTGGCCGACCGCTCTGATACACAGATACCGTTTTTCTTCTCATACGCGCTCTATGCCGTGGTGGCTGTGGCCGAACAGGTAAAGATCCGCGCATTGTTTCGGGTGCGGGCCCCAGCCGAAGATATCCCCCAGGAAAACGGATTCATCCCAGTGTCCCGCGTCTTCAAGGACCGCCCGCAAAGCCGGTCCGTTTGCGTGAACGTCCGCAAAAATCGATCTTCTCATAATGCGCCGCGCGCGCCTCTCATTCGCAAAAGCCCCATCAGCACGTCTTCCTTTCTCACTTCATCGAACCACTTTTCGCGATAAGTCGGGTCCGTATGCTGCATTTCTTCCGAGAGGATCTCAAACAAACGCTCCTGAAAACGCCGGGCAAAACCTCAAGATCTTCCGATTCTTCTTCCTTCACTGATAATACTTTTTTCATTGCCAACGCGATCGTCTGCAATTGCTCGCTACTTTCGATGGAGGGGATCGACGTAAGATCGGATACGTAGGCGCCGCATACGGCTTTTTTACTGTCCTCGGTGCATACGGTCTTCATAAATAATGAGGCCGCATCAACTTCCTGACGCATGATCCTTTTTTCGCCGTCAATTACAGTGACCTCATCAAACGCCGTTTGTTTGTCGATCGTTGCATCGATCTCCTCGCTGACGTCCGCAGGCACGTATTCATCCATCAAGATCACGGTGTCGGCGATCTTCAGGTATTCACTCGAACCCCCGATGACCAAAATAACGGAAATATCCTTTTGACGACATATTTGCCGGACCCGATCCGTAAACGGAATAATGACCTCATTCTTTACGATCCGTCTTATGATCTCATCGCGGATCATAAAATTTGTCGCGCTTTTATCTTCATCAATTGCGATCAGACGGCTACCCGCATAAATCGCTTCACAGATATTCACAGCCTGCGACACGCTTCCGCTTGCGTGATCGGTAGAAAAATGATGCACATCCTGAAACGGAATATTCTTAAAGAAAAGCGAAATATCGCTCATCCCGACATACCGTCCGTCCTCGGCGTTCGCAGTCAAAAGACTCTCATCTGCTATAACAAATTCTCTTCCGTCGCCGGGAATGTGATC
>JAFRPB010000083.1 GCA_017429345.1 Clostridia bacterium
CGGTGCAGATCGTCTCCGTGACACAGAACGACAACTACCACTACTGCGAGTGCGAGACCTGCAAGGCTTTCGAGGAAGCCCACGGGGGCGTGCAGTCCGCCACCATGATCAACTTCGTCAATCAGATCGCCGACGCGGTCAAGGCTGCAGGCTACGACAATATTGCGATCGATACCTTCGCCTACCAGTATACCCGTAAAGCTCCAACCGGCATTGTCCCGCGTGATAACGTGATCGTGCGCCTGTGCACCATTGAGTGCTGCTTCTGCCACGCGCTTGACGATTCTTCCTGCAGCCGCAACGTCGAGCTCATGAAAGATCTCTCCGACTGGTCGAAGATCTGCGACAGAATTTATGTATGGGATTATACGACGAACTACAGCAACACCTGCATGGTGTTCCCCGATTTCGACGTGATCCAGCGCAATATTCAGGTATTCTATGAGAACAATGTCCGGGGCGTCTATGAAGAGGGCAACTACTATATCAGCTGGTGCGATGCGGAATTCGGCGAGCTGCGGGCATATATGATCGCAAAGAGCCTGCAGGATCCTTACTGCGATCTTGACGCCGAGGTAGACGGCTTTCTTGAAGCGTATTACGGTCCCGGTTGGGAGAATATCAAAACGATCCTTGATATGCATATTGCCTCCGCGACCAGAAAGGGTAACCACATCGGCATCGGTGCGGGACCGGAACAGAGCTTCGATTTCGGCGGAAAAGACGTCGCGGTGATCGATGCGCTCTGGAAAGCGGCAAAGGAAGCGGCCGCAGACGATGAAACGACACTTGAACATGTCGAGCGTTCCGAGCTTTCGTGGCGCTTCTGGAAGAGCAGCGCGAAGAAAGGGGAGTTTTCCATCCTGAATCCGAAACGGTATGATGAAAACGAGAAGCTTTTCGAGGATCTTCAGGCGTTCGGCGTGATGGGGATCAATGAAGGCGGCTACGGCGATTACCTTGACTGCATCTGTGTCAGATACGTCCCCGCGAACGAATGGAGCATGTACGAACCCGATGAGAAGGCTGCGCAGATCCGGCTGAAATGGAGCAGATTCCTTGAAAAGATCACGCCGCTGCTGACGCTCTGGGGACTGTATTTCCGTATCTATCAGAGCATTTTCGCGACTGAGTGAGCGACGGCTGCCGTTCTGCGGGAAAGGTATGGATTTGTTTTTGTCTTATGAATAACGGATCTTGCGAAAAATCCCGATAAAACGGCGCAAGAAAAAAGCTCCGCATCCGGAAGGATGCGGGCTTTTTTTATATATGAAAGGAAAAACAAAAAATTCAAGTATGAAAACGTATTCCCGATTTCATCGCAAACGGCCGCCGTCGGATCACGACATTCACCGTTCGCGGACCGGTCTGAGCGTAATGACCTCAAACTGACAGCGCGCGTCGGTGCGTGCCGGGAATCGCCATCCGCAGGCGCCCGCGCTCACATACATGACTGCGCCGTCCTCGGTATAATCGCCGTAGCAGTAGCCGATCAGATTATAGAACATGCGCAGCGGGAACAACTGCCCGGCGTGCGTATGACCGGAGAGCTGCAGATCCGTTCCGACCGCGAGGTTTTCCTTGAACTTCGCGGGCTGATGGTCGGCGACGATCAGGTATGACTCGGGCGAGGGGTTCACGAGCGAAGAGATATCCGCTCTGCCGGCCTCGGAAAGATCCTCTCTGCCGAGGATCAGAAGATCCGGCGCGACGGCGGCGAATTCATCCTTCAGAACGATCACGCCGTTTTCCGCGGCGGCGGCTTCGAGCTCTTCGGGCGTAAATTTGTGCCCGCCTGCGTATTCGGCGTGCCCCTGCCGGTCGTGGTTGCCGTAAATATAGTATACGGGCGTATCAAAATCAGCGAACAGGCGGAAGGTGTTTTCCATCGCTTCCTTCGTCGTGTAATCGTCTACGATATCGCCGCCGAGGATCGTCGCGTCGGGAGAGAGCGCCTTGATCTCGGCAATCGTTTTTTCCGTCACCGAGAACGGCTGCGCGCCGTCGAGAACGTGCAGGTCGGCGAGGAATACGACGGTATGCTCGTCCGTCAGCTTATCGGACGTGTAAGTATGTCTGTTCGGCCTGACGGTCTGCATGTTCCACGCGCCGAAAAAGAAGAACAGCGCGCCGCAGACGAGACTGAGCGTTTTAAAAACGCCGAAAGAGCGGTCCCGGCCCTGAATCGCAAGAGTGATCGAATACAACAGATCCGCCGCCGCGTCGGCGAACAGCGCGATATAAAGCGCCGTCATCAGCGGCTGAACGGGGCGCAGCTGTACCGGTCCAGCTAAAACAAGTACCCCGAAAAGAATGGCGAGCAGGGCCTTTGCTGCGATCAGCACGGCGCGCAGGACGGGCTTTATTGTTTTTTTCCGCAGAAGGAACTGTATCGCGGTCAGGATCGCCTGCGCCGCGAGGAACCATAAAAGAAATTTTACGATCGGATTCATAGCGTCACCACTTCAAGATGATTTACGGCGCTTTGCCGTTGACGAGGATATCGATCCCCTGATAGGCAAGATACGGCAGCTCGACGAGACCGAGCACCGTCTGGATCAGGCGGATGAACGTCCATACGATCTCTTTGAGCGTGAGAAGAACTGCGTTCTCCTCGATCGGCTCGATAAGATCTTCGGGCGTCGGCTCGGAGCCGGTGATCGTGTATTCAAACTCGGTCAGCATCGGGTTGTGGTCGGTGTAGCGCTCGCCGTTTTCGCCGGTCAGCGGCGGCACGGTCTTCGATACGGGCGTCAGCTCCATATAATCGCCGCTGCGCCAGATGATGCGGTCGAGATCGTCTCCCGCGGCAGTGCGTACGAAATCGGGGCTTGCCGCGTCGTAAACGCCGTTTCCGCTGAGCTCGGCCCATACGTCCTTCATCCCGGTCGGAACGAGCAGATTTTCATACATATCGTCTTTCAGCTCGCGCTTGAACTTGAAGTTGAAGTCGCCCTGCACGATCAGCGGTCTGCCGTCGTTCAGATTCTCGTTGATGTATGCGGCGAGCTGCTTGAAGTTGTCCGCGCGTGCGAGCACCGAAAACGCGTCGTAGCCCGCGTCCATATGCACGTTGATCACGTTGATGTAAACGCCCTCGGCGAATTCCACCAGCGCGTAGATAAAGCCCTTGTTCGAGAGCGCGTCCATCGAGCCGGAGACCGTACCGTATTCGAATCTCCACTTGACGCGCTCGACGTTGTAGATCTTGTATTTCGAGTAGACGTTGAGCCCCTGGCCCTGCGCGAGACCCCCGCTCGTATAGGAGCGGTAGGGGTAATTCGTCATCTCGGCGGCGAGATACGGCGCGCCGTTGAAGTCCTCCTCGGTGCCGATGAAATCGACGTCCGTGCCGTTCAGAAGACCGCCGAGAATTTCGGCGCGTTCTTTTGTCGTGGTGAACGTCGAGCCCTGAAACCCGCCGACGAGGGGGATGCCCGAGACGTTGTAGGCGATGAATTTGAGCGTGCCGGTCCGCGCGCCCGCCGTATCGTCCGCCGCCCCTGCGGCAAACCCGAACGGCAGCGCAAGAAGCGCGGCGAGTATGAGTGACAGTAATCTCTTCATTTTTGATGGTTCCTTTCAAAAGTCGATGTATGAAATGATCGAATGAGAAATGAGGAATTAGGAATGAGGAATGTCGGAAGTCGCTTCGCGACTTGAATTATATATTCCGCAAGGCAGATTTAAGAGCAAAAAATGAACAATGATAATAAGGAAGGGCGTTGGAAACAGAGTATACACACATATATAATCGAGGTACGGAGCGAAGCTCCGTCATCCATTCCTCATTTCTCACTCCTCATTCCTAATTCTTTATCAGTCGATCAGTTCAATCGCGTTCCCTTTATCCTTGATTTTTAATCTGACCGTTCCGGTGGTGAAGGGCAGGCGGATCTCGTCGTCCGCGCCGAGGAAGCCGCGCACGCGCTTTTTAAGCTTCGAAGTGCGGAAGTCGTTCACGACGATCCATACGCCCTCGCCGTCTTTGATCTCGCAGAAGTCGGAATTGACCTTCGCGTAAAGCTGGGCGTCGAGAAGCCGTCCCGTCGTCACGACGGTAAGACCGTTCTCTCTGACGAGTTCTTTGACAGTATCAAGAGTTTTTTCGCTGATCTTATGTCCGCAGAGGAAGCAGAGCTTGAGAGATTCGAGTTTGTCCTTGCCGACCTTTTCGTCGAACACGGCCGCGCCGTTCATCGGGGCGAAGGAGATATGCGGCAGCAGCGAATGCGCCTCGATCTTGCTGAGCGCAAGGCCGCCGTTGCCGGTCGCGCCGTGGGTGATAAGATTCATTATATGGACGAATTCTTTATTCTCTTTTTTGATCTTGAGCGACGGATCGCCGAAGAGGATCCCGCGCCAGAAGCCGAAGCATTTACCCTGGCCCCAGAAGCTGTCGTCCATACGGATCACGCCGATCTCGGGGCGGTAGTCCTGCACATCGTAGGCGCGCTCTTTGCCGCGGTATTCCTTCACGAACTGCGTATACAGCTCGCCGTGGCGGTTGAATTCCTGCTCACCCGCCGCGTTCTTGCTGTAAAATCCGCTCGACGCCTCGACGTAAACGCGGTTCACGCCGGCGTAATAGGCGAATTTCAGGTTGTTGTACATCTCCTCGGGGCTGTGCCCGGGGAAGGTCATGCGGTACCACAGGTCAACGCAGTTGAACAGCGGCGTGCCGTATTCGAGCGCCGCGCCCGCCGCGATCGCGAATTGCACGTTCGAGATCGACTCTTTCTGTGATTTGAAATTCGGAATAATGCCGTTTGCCGCGAAACGGTGGAACAGTACGGGGAAGACGTGCTCGCCGACGACGGCGGGCGCTCCCTTCGCCTTTAATTCTGCGACGTATTCCCTGAGCTGCGCGTCGAGCGTTTCCGCCGCCGCGTCGAGGTCGCCGTCACCGTTGACGGGGAAGACGGGGAGATCGCCCTTTTTCGCCATACGGATCGACAGATTGCGGTTGATGATCGTGTGCTCGAACTCGTCGTACATCATCGCCGCGAGGGTCCCTTCGCTGTTCATCGCGTCAAGAAAGCCGTCGGGGAGAATGACCCGGTGCGTACCGTCTTCGCGGTTCGCCCAGTCGTGCCCGTCCGCGGTCACGATGTCCCGCTCAAAGTTCGAGCCCTCGAAATTCACGATAAAATCGTCGCATAGCTCTTTCAGCTTCGCAGCGGTGAGCTTCGCTTTCTCAAGCTGCTCCGGAATGGGCTCGACGCCCTGATCCGCGTGACAGGTGATGAAATCCACGCCGCCGCATTTGCGCGCGGGCTCGAAAAAGTCCGGGAAGTCCGCAAGGCAGTGGCCTTCAAAGTTATTGTAGCCGATCAGCAGTTTTTTGTTTTCCATGTCCAATATCCCCTTTATTCTCCGAAAAGTTCGGCCATTTCACGGTTGATGCTCTCCTCGCACGAGCGCATCGCGTCGATCGTTTCGGCAAAGAGTCTGTCCGGCTCCCAGCCGAGTTTTTCCGCGCCGGCGAGGATTACGTCCCGCGAGCAGCCGGCGGCGAATTTTTTGTCTTTGAATTTCTTTTTGAGGCTCTTGACCTCCATATCGCTGACGCTCTTCGACAGGCGCATCAGCGCCGCCGCGCCGATAAGGCCGGTCAGCTCGTCTGCCGCGTAGAGGATCTTTTCCATCTCGTGTTCCGGCTCGATATCCACCGTGATGCCCCAGCCGTGGGAGCAGACCGAGCGGATGATATCCTCGCTCACGCCGTTTTCCCGCAGAAGCTCGGGAGCCTTGATGCAGTGCTGCTCTGGGTAGAGCTCGAAATCCACGTCGTGTAAGATCCCCACGACTTCCCAGTGCTCGGGATCATAGCCGTATTGTTCGGCGAAGTATTTCAGGCATCCGCCCACGGTCAGTCCGTGCTGGATATGGAACCGGTCCTTGTTGTATTTGCGCAGGATCGCGATCGCTTCTTCTCTCGTCATATGTCCCGCTCCTTATTTCAGCATGTCCGCCATGGAGAACATGCCGCTTTTCCTGTCCGCGAGGAATTTCGCCGCGTTCAGCGCGCCGACGGCGAAGATATCGCGCGAGCGGGCGGAATGGCTGATCGTGACGATCTCGTCGCGCCCGGCGAAAATGATCTCGTGCTCGCCCACGATCGTGCCGCCGCGGATGGCGTGCATGCCGATCTCTTTGTGCTCTCTCTGCTGTCTGCGGCTCTCGCGTTCGTATACGTATTCGGGTTCGAACGAAAGCCCCTTCTCGACCGCCGCCGCCAGCGCCTTCGCGGTGCCGCTCGGCGCGTCGAGCTTTTTATTGTGGTGCGCCTCGACGATCTCGATATCGAATTCGTCGCCCAGAAGCTTCGCCGCGGTCTCGGCAAGGATCGACAGCACGTTCACGCCGATGGACATATTTGCGCTGCGGAAGACCGCCGCTTTCTCCGCCGTTTTTCTGATCTGTTCTTCCTGCTCGGGCGTATAACCCGTGGAGGCGAGTACGGCGGGCGTGCCGGTCTTCTCCATATACGCGAGGATCGACGGCAGCGCCGAGGGATTCGAGAAATCCACGATCACGTCGCCCGAGATCGCGAGCTCGTCGAACGAGGCGAAGACGGGGATCCCGTCCGCCCGCGCGCCGTCGCGCAGATCCACGCCCGCGGCGATCTTCACGTCGTCCCGCTCGGCGGCGAGCTCGGCGATCTTGTTGCCCATTCTGCCGCTGATACCGCTCAAAATAATATTGACCATTCGTTATCCTTCCTTTATGTTCAAAATAAAAACGAGGGTTTTATCCGGCAGAAGCGCGCAATAAAACCCTTCGTTGATCGCTTTATTTTACAAGACCGTGCTTCGCGAGCGTCGCGCGCAGCTTCGCCGCATTTTCTTCGCTGAGGCCCGTCAGGGGCAGGCGGCATTCGCCCACGTCCCAACCCATCATGTTCATTGCCGCTTTGACGGGGATCGGGTTTACGTCGATGAACAGATCTCTGCAAAGGTCGAAATACTCGAGCTGAAGACGGCGCGCTTCGGCAAGGTCGCCGTTGATGCAGGCCATGACCATGTCGTGCGTCTCTCTCGGCGCAACGTGCGAGAGCACGGAAATGACGCCTCTGCCGCCGAGCGCGGTGATCGCGAGGATCTGATCGTCGTTGCCGGACCAGATATTCAGCTCGTCGCCGCAGAGCGCGCGGGTCTCCGCCACAAGGGAGATATCTCCGCTGGCTTCCTTTGTGCCGTTGATGCGCGGATGCTCGGAGAGCGCCTTATAGGTCTGCGCCGAGATACGGACGCCGGTTCTTGACGGGACGTTATAGAGGATGATCGGGATGCTTACGTTGTCGCCGACCGTGTAATAATGCTTGATAAGCCCCGCCTGCGAGGTCTTGTTGTAATAGGGCGTGACCATCAGAAGCGCGTCCGCGCCGAGATCTTCCGCCGCGTTGGAGAGCTTGATCGCGTAAGCGGTGTCGTTGCTGCCGGTGCCCGCGATGACAGGAACCCTTTTGCCGACGACGTCAACGGCGAATTTGATCGCTTCAACGTGTTCCTCATGGGGCATGCAGGGGCTCTCGCCCGAGGTGCCGCAGATGACAATGGCGTCGGTGCCGTTTTCGATCTGATAATCGATCAGTTCTTTCAGCTTCGGATAGTTGATGGTATTATCTTCTTTGAATGGAGTGATGATCGCTACGGCAGCGCCGGTAAATACTGGTGTTTTCATGAAGGTTGCTCCTTTCAGTCAATGTAGCCTTCCGCACAGAGCAGCTCCGCCATCAGGACGGCGCCGCCCGCAGCGCCTCTGAGCGTGTTGTGCGAGAGGCAGACAAATTTATAATCGTATTGCGTATCTTCGCGAAGTCTGCCTACATGGATCGCCATTCCCTTGTCGAGATCGCGGCAGAGCTTCGTCTGGGGCATGTCGTTCTCTTCGTAATAATTGAGGAACTGCTTCGGCGCGCTCGGAAGCTCGAGCTCCTGCGGCTTGCCGGAGAAATTCTTCCAGATATCCAGAATTTCATCTTTCGACGGCTTATTCTCAAAACGGACGAACACCGCCGCCATATGACCGTCGCTGACGGGAACGCGCAGACACTGCGCCGTGAAATTCGGGCGCGAAGCGGGAACGATCTTTCCGTCTTCCACCTTGCCCCAGATCTTGAGGGGCTCGCGCTCGCTCTTCTCTTCCTCGCCGCCGATATAGGGGTTCACGTTGTCGATCATCTCGGGCCAGCGCTCAAAGGTCTTGCCCGCGCCGGAGATCGCCTGATAGGTGCACACGAGAACGTCCTTCACGCCGAAGGCTTTGTCAAGCGGATAGAGTGCGGGCACGTAGCTCTGCAGGGAGCAGTTGGACTTTACGGAAATAAAGCCGCGCTTCGTGCCCAACCGCTTTCGCTGCGCCTCGATCACGGCGGCGTGGTCCGCGTTGAGCTCGGGGATGATCATCGGCACGTCGTCGGTGAAGCGGTTCGCGCTGTTGTTCGACATGACGGGGCATTCTGCTTTCGCGTATTTCAGCTCGAGCGCCTTCGTCTCGTCCTTGGAAAGGTTTACCGCGCAGAAGACGAAATCAACCTCCGAGGCGATTTCTTCCACGTCGTTGTCGGCGTCTTTGACGATGAGTTTCCTGTATTTTTCCGGCATCGGGGATTTCATGGCCCAACGGCTGCCGACTGCTTCCTCATAGGTTTTTCCTGCGGAGCGTCCGGATGCGGCGAGCACTTTCACATTGAACCAGGGGTGATTTTCAAGTATTGTCAGAAAACGCTGCCCGACCATGCCCGTTGCGCCGATCACGCCGACGTTGTATTGTTTCATCTCCGATGACCTCCGATTTGGTTTTTTCTCTTGTATTTCGCATTGAACGGGTGTATAATATGAACTCAAACGAGCCCAATACTTTATACGCTCATTCATCATATAATAACACTAAATATTAATAAAGTCAATTTCTTTTTGGATTTTTCGGTGAGTAAGATGGATAAAAAGGATTTTTGGTATGACCTGCCCGAGGAGCTGATCGCGCAGGAACCGATCGAGCCCCGCGACGCGTCGCGGCTTATGCTTCTGGATAAGAATACCGGAGAGATCCGGCACGCGCAGTTTCGGGATATTCTTTCCGAGCTGCGGGCCGGTGATTGTCTTGTTCTGAACGATACGAAGGTGCTGCCTGCCCGGCTTTACGGTATAAAAGAAGAGACCGGCGCGCGCGTCGAGTTTCTGCTTCTGAAAACGGATGGAAACGACGAATGGGAGTGCGTCTGCGGTCCCGGCAAACGGGCAAAGGAAGGCGCGCGCTTCACCTTCGGCGACGGGATCCTGCACTGCGAAGTCGTTCGGGTGCTCGAAAACGGCAACCGGATCGCTCGGTTTGAATACGACGGCGTTTTCTATGAGGTCCTTGACCGTATCGGCGAGATGCCCCTGCCGCACTATATCACGCACGAGCTGAAAGATAAGGACCGTTATCAGACCGTGTACGCCCGCGAGCGGGGGAGCGCCGCCGCGCCGACCGCGGGGCTGCATTTCACCCCGGAGCTGCTTTCGCAGATCGAACAAAGCGGCGTGAAGATCGCGCGCGTGACGCTGCACGTGGGCCTCGGCACCTTCCGCCCGGTCAAGGCGGAGAAAATAGAAGACCACGTGATGCATTCGGAATTCTATACCGTGAGCGAAGAGGCGGCGCGTCTTATCAATGAAACGAAGGCTGCGGGCGGCAGGATCATCGCCGTGGGCACCACCTGCTGCCGCACGCTCGAATCCGCCGCGGATGAGAACGGGCGTCTCGAACCGAAAGCGGAAAATACCTCGATCTTTATCTATCCCGGCTACCGTTTTAAATGTATCGACGCGCTGATCACGAATTTCCACCTGCCCGAGAGCACGCTGATTATGCTCGTCTCCGCTCTCGCGGGACGGGAGAACGTGCTGAACGCCTACGCAGAGGCGATCCGGGAGAGATACCGCTTCTTCTCCTTCGGAGATGCGATGTTTATTTCGTAAACAGTAAAATAATACGGTCTTTAGCCGAAAAACGGACAATGTAAAGCTGACTTTACACCGTTTTTTGCGTTTTGTAAAGTTGATTTGGTTGCAATTTCGGAGGATTTCGGCGATAATATCTCAAAATGAAACGAAGGAGATGATGTTATGCCGAAATTTCCGATCGTTTGGATCAGTTATTTTCTCGGTATAATTTATGTGTTTGCGGAGATGGTCGGTTTCTTTACCGGAAGAAGCACGGAAGAAGTGCTGGAATCCTGGAACCTGTAACGGGATTTAAAAAAACACAGAAGGAGACCGGCTATGACGCTCGGACAGAAGATACAGCAGCAGAGAAAAAACGCAGGGCTCTCGCAGATGCAGCTTGCGGAAGCGCTTGACGTGTCGCGGCAGTCCGTTTCCAAATGGGAGGCGGACGCGGCGACGCCGGATACCGATAAAATCAGAGCGCTCAGTCTTCTGTTCGGCGTTTCTGCAGATTATCTGCTGTTTGAAGAATCGGAAAATCCTGCAGAGGAAGAGACGCCGTCGGATCCCGCCCCCGACGACGCGGACACGGAAGATATTCAGGAAAGTGAAAGCGGTGACGCATCGCATACGGACGAAGATGCTGACGGCAGGCGGAACGACATTCAAAGGAAAAAGAAGAAAATTATCATTATCGCACTGATCTGCTTTTCTGCACTCTGCATTCTCATCGCAGCGGGGATCGCTCTTTCTCATATTATATCGGAGCAGAGACTGCACAAGGCAGAGTCCTCCTCTTTGCCGGCCGATTCGGAGCTTTACACCGATATCAATAATACATCGTACCCGGAGAACGGCGAAAGCCTGCCGAGCGGACCTCAGGGGACTGCGCCCGAACAGGGAAATACTCCCGTCGACGCGCAAAGCAGATATCCTTATGTTCTGGTCCACGGCCTCGGCGGCTGGGGCGACGGCACCGGGATCAACCGGATAGCAAAGTATTGGGGCGCGGAGTCCTGCGACCTTGCGGCGTATCTGCAAAGCGTGGGGTACGAGGTATGTACGCCGACCGTCGGTCCTGTCTCCAGCGCATGGGACAGAGCCTGCGAGCTTTACGCGCAGCTTGCCGGCGGCACGGTCGATTACGGCAAGGCGCATTCCGAGGCGCATCACCACGCACGTTACGGCAGAACCTATCCGCAGGCGCTGGTCCCCGGATGGGGAGAAAACGGGCCGCATGCGCGCGTGAATCTTGTCGGTCATTCCTTCGGCGGCGCGACGGTGCGGCTGCTCGCATCTTTGCTCGCCTTCGGCGATGCGGCTGAGATCGCGGCGGGCGGCGACGACGTCTCTGCGCTTTTTACAGGAGGAAAGGGATATTATATCAACAGTGTTATATCGCTCTGCGCCCCGCACAACGGATCCTCGCTGACCTGTATTATCGACGATCTCGGCGACGCGGTGGGATGCAGCAATACCACGGAGCTGATCGCGACGCTTTGCTTTGCCTGCGAGGGAATAAGCGCGCCGGTCAGGGGCGTATATGACCTGATGCTCGATCAGTTCGGTATCGGAACGGTCACCGGCGGCCTGCCGGAGATCATTAACGCGCTCTCGACGGTCACACGTTCGGAAAACGATCACGCAGGTTACGATCTTTCGCCTGACGGCGCGGCGGCGCTCAACGCGCGGATCCGTACTGTCGATACCGTGTTATATCTGTCCTATTCTTATTCTACGACAAAGAACGGCATGTTTGTGTCAGGACAGGTGCCGACCGCATCGACGCTTTCGGTGTTGTATCCGTTCGCGCTGGCAATGGGGTCTTATCAGGGCAAGACAACGGAAAGCGGCGTTTGTATCGACGGTGCGTGGCGGGAAAACGACGGGCTTGTCAGCGTTGTTTCCGCAAGATATCCGTTTTCGGAACCGTATACGGATTGTGAACCGGGCGCGGCGCTTTCTCGCGGTGTATGGAACGTGATGCCCACGCGCAAAGGACATCACGGCACCGTGATCGGCATGGGCGCCGGGAAAAGCAGAACAGAGACGTTTTACAGCGGGCTTTTCGCAATGGTCGATGCGGTACCGTAACGAGGGAGGATTCTTCGGACGGAACGGGAAGAGATTTTTGCCGGGAACAGAGGACGTATAAAACGCGTATTTTTCGCTTTCGGGCGCAAAAAAACAGAGATCGGAAAAAAACTGAAAAAACTTAAAAAAAGGTGTTGACAAATCGATTCCGATGTTGTAATATATACGAGTCGCGAGACGAAAGCCGTAAGGCAAGTCGAAAGGGAGCATAGCTCAGCTGGGAGAGCACCTGCCTTACAAGCAGGGGGTCACAGGTTCGAGCCCTGTTGTTCCCACCAGTATTATGGCCCGGTAGTTCAGCTGGTTAGAACGCTAGCCTGTCACGCTAGAGGTCGTCGGTTCGAGCCCGATCCGGGTCGCCATA
>JAFRPB010000084.1 GCA_017429345.1 Clostridia bacterium
CTCCCACCGACAAAAAAGCAGCCTAAAGGCTGCTTTTTCTGGTGGGAGAGGGTGGATTCGAACCACCGAAGTCAGTGACAACAGATTTACAGTCTGCCCCCTTTGGCCACTCGGGAACTCTCCCATATTCAATTATGGAGCTGGTGGACGGACTCGAACCCCCGACCTGCTGATTACAAATCAGCTGCTCTACCAACTGAGCTACACCAGCACATTTCCGTCAACCGGCTGACGCAGAATAATATAGCACACCGGAATGGAAAAGTCAAGAGATTTTTTCACGTTTTTATCTTTTCTCAACGGTTTTTTCACATTCCCGCGGTCGCTCATCTCCGCACAAAAAATCAAGCCGCTCAATGAGCGGCTTGTGTCGGCGACGACCTATTTTCCCGGGCAGCTGCCCGCCAAGTATCTTCGGCTCGCTTGAGCTTAACTACCGTGTTCGGGATGGGAACGGGTGGGACCTCAGCGATATAGACACCGACTTGTGAAGTTTTGTGCCTCACAACATACGAGATTATATCACAGCCGATCCCCGTTGTCAACAGTTTTTTTTATTTTTTTTGAGTTTGTCTCTTTTTTATTCACGTTCAATAAAATCCGGGCGAATCACGCCCGTTTTTCGTGAGCGTCGATCATCCCGCGGCGCTCTCGCTCTGCGGCTCGGTGGATTGCGCGGCAAGACGGGACGCCGCTTCGCGTTCCTGCCCCTCAAACACATCCGCGTTGATCGACGTATAATCCTCAGCGTAGCCGAGATAGGCGAGCACGAACGACGCCATATCGTCGATACGGATCCGGAAGCCGTCCTGACGGACGAAGAACGAACCGATATAACTGTCGGGCGCTTTGAAATAAACCGCAAATTCCGGATAGGTATAGCCGTTCAGAAGATCGTTCGCCCGTTCGACGCAGGTGTTGATCAGCTCATCGTATTTCAGCGCGCGGAACGCGTCCGACGTAAGCTGCTCGCTCTGCATCCGCTTGTACACATTGAACGACGCGGTCATAAGGCGGGTAAAGCCGGGATCGGAGATCTGGCGCGTCTTCAGCGCGTTCGCGTTCGCTGTGTAGTTTTTCAGCGCGAGATCGTAAAACGCAGTATCCTTCGCGTATATCGTGATCGCGTCCATCGTCTCGCTTACGACGGGATCCGCGTACTGCGCGTAATCCTGCTGCGCCATCATCGTTGATATTTTTTTCGCCGCGTCAAAGTATTCCTGCTTTGCCGTCAGCGCGTAAAGATTCGTCAGCGCCAGCGCCGCGACGGCGTCGTTCGAGGGACGGCGCTCCTGATCCGGATCGGGAGCAAAATCAGAAAGCAGCCCGTCCGTAACCTCGCCGTTTTCCCCGATCATCGAGATCAGGCCCGCGCCGAGCTTTTCCGCATATGCAGCGTAATTCTGATCGCCGCTTACAAGCATATAATCGCAAAAAGCGGAGATCGCGCGGCTCTGCGCGCCGGCCGTGACCGTATTGCTGATCGGATCGAGGATAAACGAAAGATCCCCGTCCTTTTCTTTGATCTGCCCGCGCAGCCAGCTCGCGGCGGAAGCGAGTTTTTCAGCGGAAAGCCCCGCAGAGTCAAGGCGAAGCGCATACTTCGAAGCGGCGGAAAGCGCCAGAGCATGATATTCCGCGCTGTAGGTCTCGATCTCAAGACCGATCACCGGATAACTGCCGTAAACGAATCGGCCGTCAGCGCCGATCGAATCGAGCATATAATTCGCTACGGAGCCCGCGCTGTTCTCGACGACGGTTTTATTGACAACGTCGATCACGCGTCTGCCGTATGTTTTATCGCGCTCATAACCGAGCTCGCTGCAGCCTTCGCCGTCCTTCATAAATCCGCGGCAGGAAAACAGATAGATATTCTCCGGTATTTCGGAAAGCGGCTGCAGACCCCGTCTGCCGAGATAGAGATTCACGCGCTCGAGAACGAGATTCAGCGTATTGTCATAATCGATCAGCTCGTTCGAGTTGATCTCCGCCTCCGTCAGGGCGGCGTTGAACATCGGATCGAACGCGACGCCGCTGCGGAAATACTCGCCGTAGATCCCCGCCTGCTCCGACACGGCGTCATTCAGGGACGAAGATGCAATACGCTCGATGCGGTTGACGATATCCGCCTTGATGTATTTTGTCTCGCACTGTTTTTCAACGACCGCCTGCGCCGCCGCCGTATTCGCGGCGTTCCACGCGCCCTGCAGCGACTCGCCGACGCCGCATACGACGTGCGCCGCTTCTGCGCCGTCCGAAACGGAGATGAAAACCACGATATTGGAGTTATAGGCTTCTCCCAATTCACTGCGAACCTTTGATTCAAGATCCGGCTGTGAAAGGATGTAGTCGCTCAATACGCCCGAAGCCGCGGTATAGGCGTTCTGAAGATCCTCCGCGTCGGAGATCGTCGTTTCCGTATAAAAATTCGTCGTACCGATCTCCTCGGGCGTAACCTTTTTCAGGATCACGGTCAGAAGAACCAGTACACAGACCGCGATAAGGATCGTAACGCACAGAAAAACGATGAATTTATTCCGTCTGCGCTTCTGCTCTCTCTGTTTTGCTCTTTCTTCCCTCGTCGTCAATTGATTCACCTCTCGGATAACTTTTAAAGCTACGCCGCGAACCGGCTGAAAACCGCGCGGATGCGGCGACCCGCGTTACGATAAAGGAACCGTCACATCAAAGAACGAGATCCACCCGCCGAGCGCGAAATTCCTGCCGATGAACCGGACGGAATCCTCGAACACGTACATCACGAGGCCCTGACCGATATGCGGCTCGCCGCCCGTGACGTAGCTGCCGTATTCATAGCTCGGGAGATTGATGCTCGTGATATTCTCGCTGACATACTCGATCGTCTTAAAACCCTCGATCATCAGATTCGGCTGCGCGTCGCTCGAAAGGCCGTAATGCTGATGCCCGCTGAAGAAGAAGACGTTTTCATATTTATCCATGATCTCCAGCAGCTTTTCGCTCGCGTCGCCGTTGATGCCGCTGTTGTGCTCGTTATCGCCGACGGCATGTGTGTAGTTCAGCGGCTGATGAAGAACGACAAACAAAGGCTTCCCCGCGAACTCAGCGGCAGCCTCGGCAAGCGCCTCATCCGCCCAGGCAAGCTGCTCGTCGGAAAGCGTCGCCGCCGTCGACGTATCGTCGGAACCGAGAACAATGAAACGGTAGCCGTTCACGTCATAGGTGAAATTCACGCCGTCGATCTCTCTGTTCATGATCGCGCCGCCGTAATTTATGAAGTTCTGCAGCGCCGGCTCATAATCATGCGGCGTGTCGTAGCTCGTCCACGTATCGTGATTTCCCATGGTGACAAGCTTATTTGCCACATCCGCTTTATCCATCGACTTTTTAAACGCTTCCCAGTTTTCCTCATTGCCGTTATCCGTGCAGTCGCCCGCGACAAGAAGAAGATCGGGCTGCACGTTTTTTGACACGTCGCGAAGACCCGCGTCAAAAATGGCCGTGCGGAAGACCGAATTCTTGATATGCGTATCGCTGATCAGGGCTGCGGTAAACAGCACTTCGTCTTTCTTTACGTCGGTTTTATCGACGCCGCCCCAGACCATGCCGAACAAAGACGTCACCGGCAGGATGACGACCATGATATACGCAAGCACTTTATAGAAAAATCCGCCGATTTCTTTCATTCCGAAAACTCCTTTCATTATACATCAATTATAGTGATACTGAAAAAACTGTCAAGTTTTTTTGAAAAACATTTATTTTTTAATTCTAATCAAGAATAATAAAATACAAAAAAGGTGATATCATACGTTCAGAGAATTTTTTCAGAGGCAATCCTTATGAATTCTGCAAATACAATAAAATCAAATTCCAAAATAAAACGCGGCGGGAAGATCATACTGATCCTTGTTCTCGCGGTCTTGCTGTTTGTTGCCGCGATCAGGCTGCCCGCTGTCTTTACCGAGGGGACCAAAGAGGTCGCCTTCGGGCCGAAGCTGCTGTATCGCACGGCGCATAAAAGCTATGAGGACGTATTCAAGGGAGATCTGATCCTCGTCAACAATTCCCATGCGTACAATTTCGATCTCGGAGAGAAAAAGTATACCGTCGAATCGAAAAAGAACGAGTATTACCGTGTAAAAAATGACGAGCTCAGCCTCAATAAAATCACGATACGTCAATTCAACGCCCTGTTTAAGGATTTTTTCAAGCGGACGGGGCTTGACAACGTAACGATCATCAGCGCTTATCGGGACTATGAGTATCAGGAGCGTCTGCTTGACGAACGCATCAGCTCCTCCGGCTACAGCGCGGCGATCCGCTGGGTGGCGCAGCCGGGCTACAGCGAACACCACACCGGTCTCGCGGCGGACATTGCGGTCTCGGACGCGGAGGGCAACACGAGCACATTCACAGGTGAAGACGATTATGCCCTGATCGGAGAAAACGCGTGGAAATACGGCTTTATCAGGCGTTATCCGGAAAACAAAACGGAGATCACCGGCATCAATAACGAACCGTGGCATTACCGGTATGTGGGCAAACCGCACGCTTATATTCTCTCACATTATGATCTGTGCCTTGAGGAGTATATTGAATACATCAAGCAGTTCACTTACCCGAACAGCTATCTGCGCGTGAATATCCGGGGCGACGTATATCAGATCTATTATGTTCCCGCCTCTCCCGAGGGAAAAACCGCCGTCAGCGTGCCGGCGTTCGGCTCCTACGATATTTCCGGAAATAATTCGGACGGTTTCATCGTAACGGTGAAACGATAAAAAAGCGGATATGCGAAAAACAGACCTTCGCATATCCGTCAACTTGAAATCGTTCCGTTCTGCTCGAACTTCTTCAGTCCGCGCAGAATTTTTTTTATTCCTTTTACGGCGCAGAGCGCGGGTTTATCGGGAACCGTAACGGAAACGCCGATGCCCGTACGCAGATACCGATCCAGCCCGGGGATCTCCGCGCAGCCTCCGGTAAGCAGGATTCCGCTGCGGCGGATATCCCCCACAAGCTCGGGCTCGGTCTCATCGAGAACCGATACGACGAGCTGCATGATCTGCTCAAAACAGGGACGAAGCGCTTTCGACACCTCTGTGCTCGTCAGCTCAAAGGATAACGCTTCACCGGTCAGTTTCTTCCCGCCGGCGACGTATGCGAGCTCCGGCTCGCGCGGATAAACGCAGGCGAGTTCTTTTTTCAGCCGCTCGGTCTCCGCCTCGCCGATCACCACGTTCCGTTCGGCTGCGAGATAATCCGTCAGTAACTTCGTCATGGCCGCGCCCGCCGCGGGCACCGCCTTTCGCGTCGCGACGCCGTTCATTGTTACGACCGCGAAATCCGCGGCCCCCGCTCCCACGTCGAGCACCGCCCTGCCGCGCGGCGTCGGCGTCGGACCGAAATATCCGATCGATGCGGCGACCGGCGAGACGATCGTGTATACGCGCGCCGCGCCCGAAGCCTGCAGCACGTCGGCAAGCATTTTCTTTTCAAGCTCCGTCGCGCCGACGCCGACGCACGCGACCACATCCGGCCGGAGTACGCGCTGACCGAGCAGCTTATCGAACACGTCGGCGAGAACACGGGCGGTCAGCCCGAAATCATTCGCCGCGCCGTTCTCTATAAACCGTTTCAGTTCGACCGTCGCGGGCGCTCTGCCGCTCATCCTCTGACTTTCCGCCCCGTAACTCAGCAGTTTTCCCGTCAGCCTGTCTGTCGCCGCCGTACAGGGGATCTCAATGAGCTCGTTTCTGAAATCAGCACAGATCTTCAGCGAGTACGATCCGACGTCCAGACCTATTTTTTTTCCGCCCAAAGGCAATCCCCCTTTCTCTTTTGTCCGGCGCGCCGAGCGCCGATCATGCCCTGACGCATCTTATTTCAGCGTCTGGGCAAACTGCACGATTTTTTTCAATCTGTAATTCACTGCAGTGCGCGACAGCGGCGGGTCCATCAGCTCCCCCAGCTCGCGGAGACTCAGCGCAGGCTCATCCGCCCGCAGCTCCGTCAGCCGCCTCAGATCCGGCGGAAGCTCATCTAGCGCTTTTTTTGAAATGATTTTCTCAATCGCCCTGATCTGCGGTTCAGAGGCGCGGCTGCTGCGGTCGATATTCGCCGTCTCGAAATTAAACCGACGGTTCACGTTGTTGCGATGCGCTTTATACATTTTCGCGTTCATCACCTGCATCGCCGCGTTCTGCGCGCCGGTCAGGGAAAGAAAATCCTCCACCGAGGTGCTGTCGTTGAAATAGATCACATTCATGCCCGAGCGCTGCGAACGGTTCGGAATCAGCGTAAAATCCAATTCGGGATCACTGCCGTCGTAAGCGTCGAACAGCTTAATAAAATCGTTCGTCAGATTCATGCTGCCGACGGACAATTCAAGATGATATTCTTTTTTCGGATCCGTCACGGAGCCGCAGGCAAGAAACGCGCCGCGAATAAACGCCGCGCGGCAGCACTCGTCGCGAATATTCGCGAAGTTCAACCGTACGGAAAGCTCGCCGCCCTCATAACCGAAGGTGCGCATCACCCTGAGACGGTCGTCCGCATCGGGAACGCTGACCGTGTATCGTTTTGCCTCGGAGCAGGTCGTGACCGGTCTGACGCCGCAGATATTCACGATCGCGTCCGCATAGGCGGAAGCGATCTCTTTCCGGTCCGTCATCAGGCTGATCGAATCGCGGCCGAAGCTCCTGCCGAAGATCAGAAAGCCGCAGCACTGCGCAAACGCGCAGCAGGGCTTATTTGTGACGCCGATCATTTCAAGATTTGCATCGAAAGAAAAGGACCTGGGTTTAGTTGAAAGTTGGTAGATGAGAGAGTTCAG
>JAFRPB010000085.1 GCA_017429345.1 Clostridia bacterium
GTTTATACTTATTTATGCTTCTTTTCTCCGACCGACATCTGCTCCTTCGCGGCCTGCGCGATCGCTTCCTTATCGCCGCCGGTGGCGACCTGGGCGATATGCGCGCGGCGGGCGATCAGCTCCGCATACATTCTGTCGCGCTTCTCCCCCTGCAGGTCGTAGAACAGCATCGGGATCACGCACAGGATCGATGTGATCATCGGCACCGCCGAGAAGATCGCGAAAATATAATACTGCACGTCGTCGCTCTGGCGTTCGCCTTTCAGATACAGCGTCTGGTCGTAGCCGATCATTTCCTTGAGCTGTACGGTGATGACGCTGGTAAAGATGCCCGCGAGCTTCTTCGCCAGGCCCTTCGCGACGCCGGTCATCGCCTCGGTGCGGTAGCCGTTCTTCCACTCGCAGTAATCCATCGCCTCGTTTTCCATCTCGGTCGGGATGACCTTTTTGATGCCGTAAAACGCCATAAAGAACATTTCCCAGATCGTCAGCGCGATGCCCATCGGCACGATCTTTTTATACATGCCGTTCTTCTTGCCGCCGATCGAGCCGAACAGGAACACGAGAAAATACCCGAAATCGCCGACGTTATTTGAAATGATATACAGCCATTTGGTGGAAAACTTTCGTTTCGCCCACGGCACGATCGCGTAGCCGAACGGATGGATGATCGCCCCGGGGATGCCCGTGATCATGCCCAGCGACGAGAAATTCAGCACGTCGATGAAATAATCGCCCTTGCTGCCGCCGAGGGTAAAGGAGCCGAGGATCTCGCTGAGGGTTTTCAGCAGGATCGGCTTATTGTTGATAATGGATTTGACGCCCTGCCATATGCTCGGGCGCTCGATGGACTGCATCACGCGCTCTTTCGTGATGACGTTGAACCACAGGGACGCAAGGCCGCTGACCACCGAGGTGAACGCCCCGAAGCCGACGAAAAGATTCAGATAGAGGTGCTTCACCGTCTTGCCGGGGCCGGGCTTGATAATACTGTTGCCGATCAGATCGACCAGCACGGTCATGATCTGCTCCGGCAGTTTTTCGCCGAAAAAGCCCGAGAAGAAATTCGCCAGCGTGATCAGCCGCGTTCGGTCGACCGGGTGCGGTGTGATCGTCGCGATCAGACCGGTCTGCGCGATGGACTGAAAGGTGCCGATCCCCTCGCGGATCAGGCCGAGCGCCAAAAACGCGACGAATTTCGGCACACTCGTCAGGGCCGCCCCCGGGAAAAACAGAGGAAGCATCCAGTAAATGCAGGTCAGGATCGTGCCCGGCCCCGCCAGCAGCACAAGATACGGCTTGAATTTGCCCCAGCGGGTCCGCGTTTTGTCGACGATCGCGCCGGTAAACACGTCGTTCACCACGTCCCAGATGCCGTTGATCAGGTTGAAGTATTTCTGGTAGGTAAGGTCGATCTGAAGGATATTCGTCACGAACCGGGAATTATACGCGTTGATATTGAACGACTGCGCCATATCCCAGACGACGTAGCCGATCGTCTCCTTCCGCCCGACGTAACGGCGGTTTTCCGCGATATAACTGCGCCCCTCCGCGTCCGTCACCTGAACCTCTTTGAGCTCCTGCGCGGCATTCTCGTTTTCCGCCATATACCCGCCTCCTTTTTTATAAGGAATAATACAGATTCATCATACCATTTTTTTACGCAACTTGCAATATCAAGGCGGGAATTTTTGCGCGGGAATCGTTTATTTTTTGCTTCGGTGCATCCTCTTTTCTTTTTTTCTCACCCGACGGCGCCCGCGGGAATAGAATGAGACCGAAGATAAGCGCGTTTTCTGCCGACGCAGGCGCAGCCGCGGGATGAGCGGCGGCAGTTCCCGGGCGCGCATTCATATATATTCTCTTGCAAATCGCGCCGATCTCGTGTATGATAGAAATATCAGAACGAAGGGCGGTGAGGTTATGTCGGATACGGCGCGGGATATGCATGTCGCCGTCACGCTGGCGGAAAAAGTCGCCTCCCGCGGCGGCACAGCGTATTTCGTGGGCGGCTTCGTGCGGGACCGCCTGCGCGGCGAGGAAGGCAAGGATATCGATATCGAGGTCCACGGGATCGCGCCGCAGACGCTCGAGGAAATTCTCGACACGCTCGGCGAACGGCTCTCGATCGGCGAGAGCTTCGGTATTTACAACCTCAAGCACTGCGGCGTCGATATCGCGATGCCGCGCAAGGAAAAGCTCGTCGGCAAAGGGCATAAGGATTTCGATGTGTTCGTCGACCCGTTCATCGGCACGAAAAAAGCCGCCATGCGGCGGGATTTCACCGTGAACGCCCTGATGCAGAACGTGCTGAGCGGCGAGGTCGTCGACCATTTCGGCGGACTTGAGGACCTGAAAAACGGCGTTCTGCGCCACGTGAACGACGAGACCTTCGCCGAAGACCCCCTGCGGGTGCTGCGCGGCGCGCAGTTCGCCGCGCGGTTTGAATATACCCTCGCGCCCGAAACCGTAGAGATCTGCAGACAGATCCGGCTCGACGCGCTCTCGAAGGAGCGCGTCGCGGGCGAGCTGTTCAAGGCGTTTTTAAAGGCGGACAGGCCGTCGATCTTCTTTTCCGTGCTGCGGGAATGCAAAGCGCTCACCTTCTGGTTCCCCGAGGTCGAATCGCTGATCGGCGTACCGCAGAACCCGCGTTTCCACGCCGAGGGCGACGTGTGGAACCACACGCTGCTGGTGCTCGACGAAGCGGCGAAGAAACGGGAAAAAGCGAACTTCCCGAAGGGCTTCATGCTCTCGGCGCTGACGCACGACTTCGGCAAGCCCCTGTGCACCGAGACCGTCGACGGCAAGATCCACGCGTACGCGCACGAGGTCAAGGGACTCGGTTCTGCGGAGCGGTTTCTGAACCGGCTCACGAATGAAAAAAAACTGATCGAATACGTACTGAACATGACGCGCCTGCACATGCGCCCGAACATTCTCGCGTCGGATCGATCCGCGGTCAAGAAGACGAACGTGCTGTTCGATGAGGCGATCGATCCCGAGGATCTGATCCTGCTGTGCGCCGCGGACGACCGCGGGAGCCTTTCCGCGGAGCAAAAAACGGACTATACCGATTTTCTGACGGAGCGCCTGCGCCTCTACCGGGAAACAATGGCAAAGCCCGGCGTCACCGGGCAGGACCTGCGGGACGCCGGGCTCAGGCCGGGGAAAAATTTCACGGAATTGCTGAAATACGCACACAAGCTGCAGCTGTCCGGGCTCAACAAAGAAGCCGCGCTGAAGCAGACGCTGGCAAGAGCAAAAGAACTCACCTGATCCGGCAAAGCCGGATCAGGTGAGTTCTTTTGCAAGTCCCGAGTCCCGAGCCCCGAGTTCCGATTCGGTCAATCCGGTATCTCCTTTAATATTTTCAGATAATTATCCAGCCTTGCGTTGATATACCCGGCAAACAGACCTTCCATTGCGGAAAGATCGTGCCTGACGTGATAGGCGTCAAAAGCGTTATAATATGCGATTCTGTCCGTAAACTTGATGTCAATGGGCGGATAACCGGCTTTCATCAATTCCAGATTCACAAGCAGTCTGCCCGTCCTGCCGTTGCCGTCGATAAAGGGATGGATGCCCTCAAACTCGATATGGAACCGCGCCAGCTTTGTCACGATGTGATGCTCACTTGCAGCATAATCGAGCAAGAGCTGTTCCATCTTCGGTCCGATGAGATACGGCTGCACGGGTTCGTGATGAGCGCACATAATGCGGACGGGAATTCTTCTGTAAATACCTCTGTCATCCTTCTTATCGGAAAGGACAAGAAAATGGATTTGCTTGATAACACTTTCCGTCAGCGGGACTTTTTCCCTGACAAGCTCCCGCACAAAATCAAAGGCCTCCTTGTGACCGACAGCTTCCAGGTGATCCTTCAGCGGCTTTTGATCTATTGTCAGCCCCCGGAGAACAAGGTCTGTTTCCCGTAACGTCAGCGTGTTGCCCTCAATGGCATTGGAGTTATATGTGAATTCAACGGTGAATTCCTCATTCAGCCGTTCCAGCTCGCCTTCCGTCAGCGGTCTTTGTGCGTCCAGCTCTTTTTTCTTGCGTTCGATTTGAGAAAATACGCTTTCCCTTGATTTGAACCGTCCGTCGGCGGGCTTTTCGGCGTCAATCGGGATTTTCCATCCGCGGCCCTCCTGATATGCGCCGGGGATCTTGCCCCCGGCACAAAGCACTCTGATCCTTCTGTCTGAAACGCCCCATTTCGCGGATGCTTCCTTTGCCGTCATATACATCGGTCAGCCCTCCCGTTCTGCAGTGTATTATACCACACGATCGGAACAATATCAAGGTATCGGAACAATACTTTGCAGAATATCGGAATATAGTTAAGACAACGCCGCGCGATTCGGACGCGCGGCGTTGTCTTAATCATCCGTCCACAGGTGCAGAAGAAACGTACCGTCCTGTGCGGAATATATGTCCGCGGTCTTAATGAGCCATGTTCCGCCGGCGGAATGTGAAACCTCAATGATCAGCTTATGGGAATCCGTCGGCTGAAAGTCAAGCTTTACCGATTTGCCGCTGACGATGCCGGTGATGTCCGGTTCCTCAACGTTTTCGGGATCAAAATCGATCCTGTAGAAGAACGGGGCGCCGCTGCCGACGGAAAGGGAGTATATGTCGTTTTTGGCGAAGACCGTTTCGTCGGTCTCAAGATCGATGATCAGACGCGTCATCCCGAAATTCTCGTAGATCAGATATCTGTCGTCTTCGACCGTAAATCCTGCCACGATCATTCCGAGCTCGTTCAGCGCGTCCTGACGGTTCATGATCCCGGGGATCCCCATGGCAGCCCCGATGAGCGTTTCGTTGACGGACTTCTCCGATACCTTATTATAATCATTGTCATACAGATCGAGGAACAGCTCGTTTTCCCCGCCTTTGTTCAGTTTGAGACGAAGCAGGAAAAACCCGTCTTTTGCGGAGCAGACGCCGCGCAGGGAGTCTTTGTCGGAGGAAAACGTCAACACTTCTGTTACCGTTTTCGCCGCGGGGTCGAACGCATATATCTTATCCTGTTTCGGTTCTGTCATCTCATGGTTTATGATCAGCAGCTTCCCGTTTGAAACAGCCATGGATGCGTATGGGAACCCGGTTTCGGAGACGGTATACGTTTCCATTGTTCCCGCGATCGGATCGAACGCGAGCAGAACCAGCGGAACGTCCGAATCCCCCATCGGGTTGCCGACGACCGCAAGCGTGTATATTTTTCCGTCATACTCCGTGCGTGTATAGAAAGCCTCATACCCCTGGTCTTCAAGCGTGCCGAGATAAACGTCCTCTTTGCTTTTCATATTGAAGAAACGGTATTCCGCGTTTGCGGTATTCCGGTCTTCTTCCGGAGCGAAAACGCTGTAGAAGATACCGCTGTCAACCGCCGTGCAGTTCGCGCGGCGGTCGATCTCGCCCAGACGGGCGCCGTCTTTGCCGACGACCGTCATTTTGTCTTCGGACGCGGCAGGAGGCGCGTCGGTCGGAGCCGTCGTGCCGTCCTCGTCGATCTCCTTCAGCGCATCAAGGTTGGCGGCCATCCGCAGAATGCTGCGCGCGTCGCCCGCGTCGATCCGTCCGTTGCCGTTCACGTCGCCGTAACGGATCTGCTCGTCTGTCAGGGTTTCAAGCCTGGCGGCGGCGCGCAGCGCCGTGCGGGCGTCGGCGGACCTGACCTTGCCGTCGCGGTTGACGTCGCCGAGGAATGCCGCGGCAACGCCGGCGCAGACGGCGAACAGCAGCGCCGGAACAAGCAGCAGGGCGATGATTTTATAATTTTTGCGTTTCATAAAAGTGATTCCTCCTGCAATTTTTTGTTTCTCCGTTAACCGGCCCGTTCGTCTGACGCGGATCACGGCGCGTTCACCACGCCGACGAACAGCGGCAGGCCCGTTTCGCTCATTATTTCGAAGAGGAACGGCCGGTCGAGGATGAAGTCGACCTCGTCCTCCGGCATCGCCGAGCCGCAGTACATCATGACCGTCAGCGCCGCCGCTTTACACCCGTCCTCGTCGATCAGTACGCGGGCGTCCTGCTCCGCCTTGCCGAGAGCGATCCCGTCGGGGTCGTCCGTCAGGGGGCTGAAATCCGATGTTTCCGGATCGAAGATATCCGTCACGCCCAGCTCCTGCAGGCCGTCCCGCAGATCCGTCTGCGAGGAAACGTCGAATTTCGGCACGGAAAGATTGACCAGCGTGTTTTTATTGTTTTTCCAGACCCCGTTCTGCGTCATATAGTCCAGGACCTGCGCGTCCCCGAGCAGATCCGCGGGGGAATACCCCTCGTCGGGCAGGATCAGCCGCATCTGACCGTTGTTTTCCAGCTCCATCCCGATCGAGGCGAAATGCTCGCCCCAGTTGTACGTCATAAGCCTTTGCGCTTTCATGAACTCGCAGGCTTTGTCGCCGCCGGTAGTGCGGAAGGTCCCCTCTTCGGTGGCGTTTTTATCGAATTTCTCCCGCCACTTGCCGCTGTAATTCACCGTGGAGGCGAGGGTCAGCACCGACAGCGGGTCCATTCTGATCCCGGACACGTAATCCTCCAGCAGGCCGTCCGTCTGTTCGTTCAGCCAATTCTGCAGCGCCTTGCTGTAATCGGCAGACGCAGGATCGCCGCTGTACACCGAGGAATAATAGTTTTCCGCCGCTGTATCGACCGTTCCTTTATTATACGCAATGCTGTCGTTCAGCCAGAGCGACGTGGCAAGGACGCATTTCGCCATGCCGTCGTCCATGAAGTTCGCCAGCCAGACCGACCGGGCGCGTGCGCGCAGCGTTTCGATATCCTCCTGCGAGAGCAGGTCGAGGATCTGACGGCGGGAATTCCCGTCGGTGACCTCCGCGGAGAGCGCCAGCGCCATATACAGGCTCAACGGAGAGTAGACCCGGTTTTCCGTTTCCCCGCCGCGCAGGAACGTTTCGGCGGTGGAGGCAAAGAATGCGTCGAAGCCGTCCCGATAGCCCTTCGGCTGATCATGAAGCCTCTGCACCGCGTCTTTCCAACTGTTGTATGCGGGCTCGTAGTCCTCCCAGTCGGAATAATTCTTTTCCTCGGGATACTGCGGCAGCTCGGGATAGACCGCCGCCGCCACCGGCAGGAGCCCCTGCGGCGCGCCGGTCGGGTCGTTTCCTCCCGGTTGATCGCCGGTAACGGCGGCGGTCGTGTCGTACCCGCCCGTTGTGATTCCGGGAGCCTTGCGCAGCTTCGGGATGATTACGGAACCGCCGACCAGCAGCGCCGCGCAGGCGGCGACCGCGACGATCCGCCTTGCGACGTTTTTCTTTTTCTTCTTTTCCGGCAGCGCGGGGATCAGCGCACTGTCCGCGTCACCGATCGCGTCGATCAGCATCTCTTTGTTTTTCATATTCCGATACCCTCTTTCTCAAGAAAATCTTTCAGCTTGTTCCGTGCGCGCAGAAGCGTCATCTTGACCGAGCCCTCGGACGCGCCGAGCCGCTCCGCGATCTCTTCAACGGGCAGGAAATACCAGTACCGCAGAAGGAAGATCTCCCGGTTTTTCTCCGGCAGCTCCCGCAGAAAAGCGTTGATCAGCTCCCGCAGCGCAAGGCCGTCCTCGACCGGCGCGGCCTCGCCGACGCATTCGCCCAGCTCGTCGAGACAGAGCGGGTACTGCCCGCCGAATTGCCTCGTCTTATTCTTTCTGTAACGGTCGATCGCGAGATTCCGGGTGATCTTGCCGAAGAACACCGAAAGGCGCGAGGGCCGCTCGGGCGGTATCGCGTTCCACGCCCTGAGCCACGTATCGCTGACGCATTCCTCGGTATCCTCCTGCGAATGAAGGATGTTACGGGCGATCGCGCCGCAGTACGCGCCGTATTTGCGCCCGCTCTCTTCGATCGCGGTCTCGTTCCGCTGCCAGTACAGGTCTATGATACGCTCGTCTTCCATACCGCGCCTCCCTCTGAGAAGTCTTCTCATCCATAAAGACGAAATATACGCCGTTCGGGTAACGGTGATAATAAAAAAACTTTTTAAATTCTGATTTGTCGGGCTATGCCCGATAAATCAGAATTTAAGTCCCGAGTACCGAGACCCGAGTCCCGAGGAGCTGAAATCTGCGAAGGATAATGATAAAGAAACTGCGGTTTATCTCAGTTTTTACAAAGTCGCACAGGCTTTAAGTCTGTATCTTGGGTCTCGGGTCTTGAGTCTCGAGTCTGTAAATTCTGATTTATGCGCTTGCGCATAAATCAGAATTTATCTTTCTCCCCAAAACCAAAAAATCGCCGGAAAAATCCGGCGATCCGTTTTTTTACAGCATTCTGATCCCGTGTTTTTTGCATTCCTCGCGCATCTCTTCGGGCCAGATGGCAACCTGCACCTCGCCGATGTGCGCTTTGTCGAGAAGCAGCATACAGATGCGGGACTGGCCGAGGCCGCCGCCGATGGAAAGGGGCAGCCTGCCGGTCAGGACGCCCTGATGGAAGGGCAGCTCCGCCCGCTCCGGCACGCCGGCGATCTTAAGCTGTTTTTTCATCGACTCCGCGTCCACGCGGATACCCATGGAGGAGATCTCCTCCGCACAGCCGAGGATCTTGTTCCAGACGAGGATATCGCCGTTCAGGCTCCAGTCGTCGTAGTCCGGCGCTCTGCCGTCGTGGGGCTTGCCGCTTTTCAGCACGCCGCCGATCTGCATGAGGAATACCGTGCGATGTTCTTTCGTAATGATATTCTCCCGCTCCTTCGGGGTCTTGTCGGGGTAACGGTCCTCCAGCTCCTGCGAGGTGATGAAATACACGTCCTCGCACACGTCCGCGCCCAGCTCCGGGTACGCCTCCGTGACGGCGCGGTCGGTCTCGGCGAGAGCGGAGACGATTTTGCGGACGGTGTCTTTCAGATAATCGAGATTCCGGTCCTCGCGGGTGATGACCTTCTCCCAGTCCCATTGGTCCACGAACAGCGAATGCAGGTTGTCACAGTCGTCGTCGCGGCGGATGGCGTTCATATCGGTATAGATGCCCTCGCCGGGCTCATAGCCGTATCTGTAAAGCGCCATGCGCTTCCATTTTGCAAGGGACTGCACGACCTCCGCCGTGCCGCCCACCTCTTTCATGGTAAAATGCACCTTACGCTCGACGCCGTTCAGGTCGTCGTTGATGCCGGAGCCCTGCATGACCATCAGCGGCGCGGTGACGCGGTCGAGATTCAGCGCCTTCGCCAGTTTTTTCTGAAACGTATCCTTGATGAATTTGATCGCTCTCTGCGTGTCGCGGCGGGAGAGCGTCGAGGTATAACCTTCGGGAAATACGAGCGTGCTCATTTGTGCTCCTCCTTTTTTGTAAAGTCGTGAAATCGTGAAGTCGTGAGATCGTGAACAGAGAACGGCAGAAAGTGAAAAGCCTGAAACCTATCCGTTCAGACACCCTGCACCCAAATACCGCATAGTGTGCCGTACTTCGTCCCGCTCGGCATAGCTGAGTCGGTTGCCGCTAAAAACAGGCCCCCGGACTGTTTTCTTAACGCGTCAACTTCGCTCTGACCTCCGCCTCGGGACTCGGAACTCGGGACTCGGGACTTTTTATCGAATGCTTCCCACCGTGCGGGGATAAAGGATCACGTCGCGGATGTTCGCCATGCCCGTGGCGTACATGATCACGCGTTCGAAGCCGAGGCCGAAGCCGCCGTGGGGCACGCTGCCGTATTTGCGCAGATCAAGATAATCCTTATAAGCGTCGAGATTCATCCCGCGCGCCTTCATCGCGGCGACGAGCTTGTCGTAATCCGCCTCTCTCTCGCTGCCGCCGATGATCTCGCCCACGCCGGGAACGAGAAGATCCGTCGCGGCGACGGTCTTGCCGTCCGGGTTCTGCTTCATGTAGAAAGACTTGATCTCCTTCGGATAGTTGATAAGGAACACGGGCTTTTTATAGACCTTTTCGGTGATGTACCGTTCGTGCTCGCTCTGCAGGTCGCAGCCCCACTCCACGGGGAACTCAAAGTCAACGTCCGCTTTTTTCAGCAGTTCGATGGCGTCGGTATAATCGACGATCTCGAAATCGTTGTCGATCACGTTGCGCAGCTTCTCCGTCAGGCCCTTTTCAAAGCGCTGCTCGAAGAACTTCAGCTCGTCGGGGCATTTTTCCATATAGTCCCGCAGGATGTATTTGATCATTTCCTCGGCGATCTCGATCACGTCGGGCAGCTCCGCGAAGGCCACCTCCGGCTCAACGTGCCAGAACTCCGCCACGTGGCGCAGGGTGTTGCTGTTCTCGGCGCGGAAGGAGGGCCCGAAGGTGTAAATTTTGCCCATCGCCATGGCGGCGACCTCGCCCTCCAGCTGGCCGGAAACGCTCAGGCCCGCTTTCTGGCCGAAGAAATCGTCGGCGTAATACTCTTCCTCGTTCTGATATTTGCCCGGCTCGGGATAACCGATCGTGGTGACCTTGAACATCTCCCCCGCGCCTTCGCAGTCGCTGCCGGTGATGAGGGGCGTGTTCACATAGACGTAGCCCCGCTCCTGGAAGAAGCGGTGGATCGCCGCAGCCATGACCGAGCGGACCCGCAGCACCGCGTTGAAGGTGTTGGTGCGCACGCGGATGTGCGGCTTCTCGCGCAGGGTCTCCAGCTTCTGGAATTTCTTCTGCAGGGGATAATCGTCCGGGCACTTGCCGAGGACTTCGATCTTCTCCGCGTTGATCTCGGGAGAGCCGTCGTTCACGTTCTCCACGACAACGCCTTCCACTTTAAGGGAGGCGCCCAGTTTTCCCGCCTCGGCGGGAAGAACGCCGCCGGCGTTTTTGTCAATAACGATCTGTAAATGATTCAGGGTGGTGCCGTCGTTCAGCGCAAGGAACGCCATATTTTTGGAATCTCTCGCCGTGCGGACCCAGCCGCAGACGGTGACGGTCTTGCCGAGATACTCTTTGTCTTCAAAAATATCTCTGACGTCGATGTGTTTCATGGTAAAAACTCCTCCGGATAAAAAATATCAGCCGCTATCCTATTACATAGAATAATAGGACGAGCGACTGTGACCCGCGGTACCACCTATTTTGCCTCGTTAAGAGACCCCTTTAAGCTCATTTCGCGTATTGCGAAGAAGCCGTTCGATATAACGGTCGATCCCGGCGCGCTTACTGACGGAGACTTTTCCTGTTTTGTTTCGCCTCTCCGCGTTCGGGTTGCGGCTCCCGGGTGTTCTTCGCGCCTGTACTGCCGCGGCTTTTCAGCTTCCGCCGCTCTCTGGAGACAGGGGACATGCGTTACTTTTCCCGATCAACGCCTTTGATTATCCACATTATAATCCGAGGGATTGTGTTTGTCAAGAAAAATTTTCAGAAGGTTCATATCGGACTCCCGGCGACTTAACCGTCAAACGGCTTCGTCGAATCAGGATATGTGTTTTTGATATTATAAATGATTATCGGAGAGTCGATTGCCATGAAAAACGGAATGAAACCGCAAACGAAACAACATAATCAAACCGCCCGGCAAACCGAGCGGCTTGATTGTTTACTCTTCTTCTTATTTTGTCGGGAAGTTCGTAGAAGTTTCCGGATCCCAAACGACTTTACAGGTCGTAAGATCGTCTGTATAAGACCTGACAGACGAATATATTACCGAATACTTTGACGTTCCCGGCGTTATATCGTCGAAAGGAATCTCAATACGAACACAGTATTTTGAATCCGTTAATGAATATTCATTCCCCGACGTATGATAATCTTTAAAATCAAGAGCAGAAACCGTGATCGTTTTATTATACATTTCCGTTCCGTCATCATTTACAATTCGGATCGTAACATCTGCATCCGAGGCGACATAATTATACGCATCATCCATAAAGTACACAAACAGTACAAGTTTTGACGATGTGTAATAACCTGTGCGTCCGGCACGGGTGGGCTTGACGATATACGGCAGTCCGCTGAGATCAAGACCCTCTTCACCGTTCCATTCAAAAAAGTATCCCTTGGGGAACGTCATATTGCATTCCAATGTTGCGTTTGGCTTGAATCCGCGATTCAGTTCATCAAACGGAATTTCCAGCACATAGCATACGCGCTGTACGCCAAAGGGATCATACTGTTCCTTGACCTCTTCCGCTGAGACCGTATTGGTAACGTGGTACATTTCTGTCTGTGCGGAATCATTACACTTGATCGTCAAATCCAGATCAAATCCCGTTGAAACCGGCTGTTCAGCTTCATCTTCCATCCAGAAAACAAAGGAAATCGTTCTGTTTCTGTCGTTGATATAAGCTTTGATATGACCGGTATCGGGCAGAACAAGCGGAAGCGCCTCTATGATTTCGGTTTTTATCGCGCCGCAATCCTTGCAGGTATACTGCTTTTCACCCTCTACGCCGGGTTCAGCCTCTTTTGTAACCTTACCCTTATTCCATCTATGCGCGGCAGTCTCGACGTGGCTCGCGTCGTTCGCGCATACGCGCTGATGCTCGTTTTCGTTCAGCTCCGTCCAGTCGCCGTAAGCGTGACCCGTCGCGGGGATCGCCTCGGTCTTCACCGCGCCGCAGACCTTGCAGGTATAGGTCTTCTCGCCGTCTGCTTCACAGCCGGCCTTTACCGTAACCTTCCCCTTGTTCCATTTGTGCGCGGCGGTCTCGACGTGGCTCGCATCGTTCGCGCAAACACGCTGATGCTCGTTTTCGTCCAGCTCCGTCCAGTCGCCGTAGGCGTGACCTGTAGCAGGGATCGGTTCAACTTTCACTGCGCCGCAGTCTTTGCAGGTATAGGTCTTCTCGCCGTCCGTTTCGCAGCCGGCCTTTACCGTGA
>JAFRPB010000086.1 GCA_017429345.1 Clostridia bacterium
CAACACCGCACAATTCGGGCGTGCGGATTGCGCAGTAGATTTTTTCGTCAGATTGTACAGATTCTCCGCAGGCAACCTGACGGTTGGCAAGGAGAAGATGTGCAATATGACGGAACAAAGATCAAGCAAGACGCGCATTCATATTTGTGCGGTGTTGCCCAAAATACCGTTGATGATGATCTGCGTGTTTTCGGCGCTGTATTCGATCTGCTCCGAAAATCGCCGCGCCGCCTGAGCCGTGCCCCTGCCGCAGGCGTCGAGAATAAAGATGAAGCAGGCAGAGACGGCGGCGTACCGCGTAAGGCGGGGCAGCGAAGTTTCGCCGATCCGATCGAGCTGCCGATACAGAATATATTGAAAGATGCGTTCATACGCCGCACGCTCGCAGATCGGCGCAAAAGATCGCACGGCGCGGACGGTCGTTGAAAACGCGCGCCGCAGTTCGTCCAGCTCGCGCGTCCACATTTCGTCGATCGGCTCCGTCTTCGAGAACAGCTCGAGCACGGCGCGCAGCGTTTCGGGATGCGAGGGCGGGGAGAACGTCGCTTTGCGCGGCATACGCTTTCCCGCGACCTTTTCGATCAGCGCGGGCAGGTCGTATTCGTTCTCCCCGTCGGTGAAGCGCAGCGTCTTTTCGCCGAGCAGCAGCGCCGTCGCTTCTTCGCACGAAAGCCCGAGTCCGCGCAGCTCGCTGTCGCCGATGAACTCATAGAACCGCGGGTGCTCGCGGCAGATCTCGCAGAGCGCGTCTTTGCCGCGTTCGGCGATGATATCGCACAGCCCCGCGCCGTTCAGGAACGGACAGCGTCCGTCCCCGGTCAGGCGGAAGGAATACGTCTCGCCGTCAAAGGCGATCGCGTCCCTCAGCCGCTCGCCGAGAGGCGGCGGAAAGCCGAGATACTTCTTCGCCGTTTCTTCGTCGATATCGATCTCCCAGCCGCGGCAGCAGGAATGCGCGCAGCGGGAGGCGCGGCAGTTGAATTTATCGTAAAATGTCGGATAGTATACTTTCATGAAAAAGTGAAAAATAAAAAGTGAAAAATGAAAAATTTCGGAAAAGCGCTTCGCGCCTTTTTATTATATTTAAGGCAAGAGTGGTCTCGGGGAAAAATAAACTATGATCTTACCGGCAGACTATGAAGAATAAAGTTTACGCACGTCTATAATCAGGTACGGACGGAGTCCGTCCTCAATTTTTCATTTTTCATTCTTCATTTTTCATCTTGTGCGCCGGACGGCGGCAGATCAGAAACGTCCCGTTTTTCCGGATCAGCGCTGCGGCGACCTCGGTCATTGTCCCGTCCCCCTTTTTCTTCTGTATCAATCATAACATAACGGCTGTTTTTTTGCAATGTTTGATTGATATTTTTCGGCGCGGGTGCTATACTGGATAAAACAACGCGGAGGTGAGCCTGTTTTGAAGATCGAATTGTTCCCCTCGATGATGTGCGCCGATCACGGGCGTTTCGCCGACGAGATCGCCGCGCTGGAGAGCGCCGGGGCGGACGGCTTTCATATCGATATCATGGACGGACGCTTTGTGCCCAATCACGCGATGTCGCTCGGCGACCTCGGGTATTTCGCGAAAACGGCGCGCGTGCCGCTGGACATGCATTTCATGATCGAGCGGCCGGGCGCATATATCGACCCGTTCCTTGCGCCCCTGCGGCCGGGCGACCGGGTGTTTATCCATGCCGAGTCGGATCCGCAGTGCGCCGCCGTGCTGCAGCGGATCGCCTCGCGCGGCCTCATCCCGGGGATCGCGCTGAATCCGGGCACGTCTGTCGAATCCGCCCGCGAGCTTCTCAAAATCGCGGAAAACGTGCTTGTGATGACGGTGAACCCCGGCCGGGCGGGGCAGAAATATCTTACTTACGTCGACGAAAAAATCTCATCGCTGCTCGCGCTGAAGGATCGATACGGCTTCGGGCTCGAGCTTGACGGCGCGATCAGCGCGGATGTGATAAAAAGACACGCCCCCGCGGGCGTAAAAGGCTTTGTGCTCGGCACGAGTCTGCTGTTCGGCAAAAACGAGCCTTACGGGCGGATCATCGCGCGGGCGCGGGAGCTCTGCCGTGGTTGAGGCGGTCGGCGGCGGCAATCTCGCCCGCTTCAGGACGATCTGCGAAACGGATAATTTCGGCTGCCGCATTTTATCCGCCTATACCGCGTTCGGCGGCGACCCGACGCTCACGACGATGGTCTCGGACGGCGGCGCGGCGCTCTCCCTCAAGGGGGGCAGCGCCGTGGTCTGCGGGAATGACGATCCCGAGCTGACCGAATGCCTTGCGTTCCTCGGCTGCCGGGAGATCTTCGCGCCGGCAAATATCGCGTTCCCCGCAGGATTTGAGATCTCGACCGGCCCCGTCGCGCTTCTGACGGGCGTACGGGAAACGGACTTCGACCGCGCGGAAAAAATCGACGCGGAAAACCTGCGGGAGATCTACCCTGTGATCGTCTCCGACCTGCCCGGGATCGCCTCGCAGCCCTTCGACGCGTGGTATGTGGAGCTCTCGCACCGGCTGCGCCACGCGAACGCCCGCATTTACGCGGTGCGGGAACACGGCAGGATCGTTTCGGTCGCGATGACCGCCGCGGAATCGGATTCTGCCGCGGTGATCGGCTTCGTGCGCACGCTGCGGGAATACCGCGGCAGGGGCTGCGCGTCGGGGCTTTGCGGCGTCCTCGGGAACGAACTGCTCGGCGAGAAGAAAAAAGTATATATTTCCTGCAATGCGGACACGCTGCCGTTCTATGAAAAACTCGGTTATCGGTATGTTTACGGCTGGAAATACGGAAAGAGGATATCTGATGAATAATACGTTCGGCTTTTCTCCCCGCGTGCTCGGGCTCGCGGCGCGCGCGGAAGAAACGGCGCGGGAGCGCTTCAATGCGATCGACGCGGTCACGGAATACAATCAGCAGAAGGTGCTCGCGGCGTTTATCAACAACAACGTCAGCGAGGCCTGCTTCGGCGCGTCGACGGGCTACGGCTACGGCGACAGGGGCAGGGAGACGCTGGACCGCATCGTCGCGGATTCGTTCGGCGCTGAAGACGCGCTGATCCGCCACAGCTTCACCTGCGGCACGCATACGCTGGGCGTGATGCTTTACGCGCTTCTGCGCCCGGGCGACACGATGCTCTGCGTCACGGGCAGACCCTACGACACGATCTGCCCGGTGATCGGCATCGCGGGCGAGCCGGGGCAGGGGAGCCTTGCGGACCTCGGCGTAAAGTATAAAGAGGTCGCGCTCACGGCGGACGGGAAGATCGATCTTGAGGGCGTGAAGGACGCGCTTTGCGCTGACAAAAGCATCCGCGTCGTGTATCTGCAGCGCTCGCGCGGGTATTCCCTGCGCCCGAGCCTTTCCGCCCGGGAGATCGGCGAGGCCGCCGAAACGGTAAAAAAATACTCCTCCGCCGTCGTCGCCGTGGACAACTGTTACGGGGAATTCGTTCAGAAGTATGAGCCCGTCGCCCTCGGCGCGGATATCATGGCGGGATCTCTCATCAAAAATCCCGGCGGCGGGATCGCCCGCTCCGGGGGATATATCGCGGGCAGAAAAGACCTTGCGGAGCTCTGCGCCTACCGCATGACCGTGCCCGGACTCGGGCGCGAGGTCGGCGCGACGCTGGGCAACAGCCGCGATCTGTATATGGGCTTTTTCAACGCCCCGCACGTCACGGGCGAGGCGCTGAAGACCGCCGTGTTCGCCGCAGCCATGGCGGAATCGCTGGGCTTCGAACCCACGCCGTCGGTCGGTGAGGAGCGGTACGATATCATTCAGGCGCTGAAGCTCGGGAACGAAGAAAACCTGATCGCCTTCTGCCGCGGCATTCAGAAGGGCTCGCCCGTGGACGCGTTCGTCACGCCCGAGCCGTGGGATATGCCCGGCTACCCCTGCAAGGTCATCATGGCGGCGGGGGCGTTCATTCTCGGCTCGTCCATCGAGCTCTCCGCCGACGCGCCCCTGCGCGAACCCTACGCCGTGTGGATGCAGGGCGGACTCAATTATCACTCCGCAAAAGTCGGCGTGATGTCGGCGTTTGAGATGCTGCTGAAATTCTGATTTAACGGCGAAGCCGTTAAATCAGAATTTACAGGCATTAGGCATTGGGCATTAGGCAATAGACTTGTCAATTTTACGCAGTGCGCCTCGGGTTGTTACCTAATGCCTATTGCCTATTGCCTACTGCCTTAC
>JAFRPB010000087.1 GCA_017429345.1 Clostridia bacterium
CCCCACCCTTGCGGTGGGGGTGGCGAGGCGGAGAAATTGTATATTTTTCAATAGATTTAACCGTTTTGCATTTTTCGCCCGTCCAAAAAGGACGGGACTCAAAACGCAAACGGGCGGTCATGCCCGCCCCTACATCCGTGTGCCCGACGCCGCGACAAATCAGAATTTAACGTCAATCAAAACATAATCAAACGCCGGGATGTCGGACAGGCGCAGGGCGCGGTCGTCCGCTTCGGCGGCGCATTTTACGCCGCGGGCGGAGCTTGCCGGGCGGTCGAGATATACCGTCGGCGAACGGACGGGATCCGCGCAGAGGTTCCACAGGCCGATCGCGCAGCCGGTCCCGTTCGCTTTGGCGAGGATATACAGCTCCGGGTGACCGGGGCAGAGCACGGGTACGCAGTCGCCGCAAGCCGCGAAGAACGCGGCGACCTTTTCCGCGCGGCGATAGGTGCGAAACCAGCTCTGATCCGCAAGGTGCCCTTCAAAGGCGAAGACGAAAAACCGCTGCCCGAGGGCGTTTTCATAAGTATAGGATACGGGGAATGCCGTCCCGTCCGGCGCTTCGGAGGTGCTGACGGTCTTCGCGCCGGGGCGAAGCGCGAGCCGGTATGCCTCGGGGCTGCCGGTGAGCGCGATATATTCGTCCGCCGCCGGATCGTACTCTCTTGATACGCCGAACGGCGCGCCGAATTCCGTCACGCCCACGTCGACGCCCTTTTCGGTCAGGATCTTTGCCGCCGCCGCGTCGAGCACGAGACCCTTCCGGAATGCTTCGGGCGGGAGCGTGCGCGCGTCCTCGCCGAAGGCGATCCCGCCGCATCCCGAACCCCGATATACGCTCGGGATGCTGTTCGCGGTCAGAAACCGCGCCGCGGGGGAGAACGCGAGCTCCTGCACGTCGTCCTTTTCCTCGATCCGCGCAGGGATCTCATAGGTCCCGTATTTGCGGGGGTTGTCCCACACGCGCGCGCCGACCGCGGTTTTGTCAGCGAACAGCGCGTCGATCCGCGCATGGTATTCCCGGCCGCGTCTCGCTTCTTCGTAATAGCCGGGCTCGTAATCCGCGTTCGCGGTGTAGTCGAACATATATTTCAGAATGCCGTCCGTCCCGCCGTCCGCGCGCAGCGCCGTATCGAAGCATTCGAGATAGCTCGCCGGCGTCGCGAAACGGGGCCGGGGATAGGTGTCGCCCTCGCTGAAGATCTCGATCCCGGGATCTTCCCGCCGCGAGGCCTCGGCGCGTTCGAGCTCGATCACGTCGCCGAGACGGTTGCCCCAGCCGCGCATCGCCGCCCAGTACGGCGCGCCGATCAGGCGGTAAAAGGGCTTCGTATCGCCCGCGAGCAGCTTCGCGAGGCGGTCGGGCGTCGTGCCGTCGATATCCCACGAGGTGATGCAGGCGCAGAAGCCGAGGCGCACCGCGGGATCGCCTTTGTCGACATATGCGCGCATTTCGGCGCAGAAATCCTCGAGCGCTCTGCCGTTCGCGCGCAGAAACGCGTCGCGCAGATCGCTTTTGCCGCCCGACGTCAGGGCTTTGTTCAGTTCTTCTTTCCCGACGGGGCGGGCGAGGTCTTTTTCGATCATTCTGCGGTGGTTTTCGCATACGCAGCCGAAGCCGCAGCCCTGAAAACCGTACCGCAGATCGTCGTCGAACATAATAAGATCGACGCCGCTCGCTGCGGCCTTTGCGATAAACGCGCCGAGCGCTTTTTTATATTCTGCGTCCGTCGGGCAGACGGTCTGCTTCGCGATCTTCCCGGTCGGACCTTCCATGTGTACGAAATCGTCCCCGATGTCCAGATAAAACGCCCAGAGCCACGCGCCGACCTCGAAGCCCCGCGCCTTGAAATAAGCGCAGTTCTCCCTGAGCGCTCGCAGCTCTTCCTCCGCTTTGCCGTCAAAGACGCAGTTCGCGCCGAGGGCGAAAAACACCCGCTTTGCGCCGAGCTCGCGCAGCATTTCAAGATAGCGTTCCCGTCCCCGCCGGTCGACGCCGAGGTTCGTCAGCGGAACGGAAAGCCGGTAACCGCCGCCGTTTTTGTCAGTCAACCCGAACGCCTCCGATCACTTGAAAACGGTAATAACGATGAGATCGTTCTGAACATAACAGACGAACGCAACCGTAACGTCGTCCTTCCGGTAAACCAGTCCGCCGCCGTCGAGCGTCCCCTGATATTCAAAACCGGCAGCCTCGATTTTCGCGGTGAAGTCGTTGACCAGCTTCTCATCCGAGAAGCCCGCGGATTGCAGATCGCTGTATATGTACTCGAAACAGAAGCCCTCTTCGCCGGTTTCTTCGTCATAAGTGTATTCGACGGTATAGGAACCCGCGCCGAAAAGACTGCCGTAATCGGGAACGGACGCAAACGGGCCCTTGCCGCCGTAATTGTCCGCGCCGGAGGGTCCGACGGTGACGCGGATGTTCGTGTTGACCTCCTGATAGTCTTTGAGGCATACCGTGACGACTGCGCTCTGCGTTTCTTCAAGCGCATGGATCCGGATATAATCCGTGGTCTGAGACTCGTCTTCCAGATACGTCATCCAGTAGCTTACGGTATCATCGCTGTTTTCCATCACCGTGGCGGTAAGGTTATAATTATACGCTTCCTCCGGGCAGTCAACGGTGACGCGGATCAGCGCGGTGCCGCCCTTTTTCAGGAATACTTCCGTAGTATCCGGAATGAGTTTTATCTGCTCGATGAGCGGTTTGCCCTCGGTCAGTCCGCAGACGCGGCAGGTCGCGGGCTCGGTCATCGTCGCCGGAGCGAAATCGTGCGGAACGGTGGGGATATCCGCCGTCGTCTGATAACCGCAGACCGTGCAGGTCTGCGTCTTTTTGCCTTTTTCGGTGCAGGTGGGCGCCTTGACGACTTCCTCGGTGAACTGATGCTCGTGATATCCTTCGCTCCAGGTGTAGAGCCGTTCGAGTCTTGCCGCCATGCGCAGCGCAAGACGCGCGTCGTTGGACCTGATCCAGCTGTCGCAGTTCACGTCGCCGAAAAAGTAGTACAGGGGCTCGATCTCTTCCAGTTTCGCGGCATGCCGCAGGATCATCCTCGCGTCGGTCGCTGTGACCTTGCCGTTGCCGTCCACGTCGCCGAGATAATTATTGCTCTGGTCCATTCCCTCCTCTGCGTCGGCAGTGGGCAGCGCGGAAGCGGCCACTGAGGACGAAAAAAGAACGAACGCAAGGATCAGTGCGAAAATCGTGAAAAAGAGTGCTTTTTTCATAATAGTGTTCCTTTCTGTCGTTTTTTTATTCCATTATAAATGATTTATGAGAGATAATGCAAGAGAAACGCGATATTTTGTCCGATCGGATTGCATTTTTTGCCGGACTGTGATAATTTGGAAGAAAGACGCGGCGAAAGGACGGTTTTTATGAACCTTTTGAAACTTGACGATCAATACGTGCGGATCACGACAAAGCAGGGGGAGATCTTTGACGGGGTATGCGACTGGTCGGGCGCGGAATACTGCATGCACGAGATCGGCAGGGAAGAGGAAGCTCTCGCGATCGATCACTGGATGTTTTTCAAAAGCGAGATCGAGACCGTCGAAGCGATCCCGGAGACGACTGCGTTCCTATGGTACGGGCGTCCGGCGCACCGGATGCATCTCGCGGCGGAGCCTTTCGATCAGATCGACCGGGGCGAAAAAACGGTCGAGATGCGCCTTTATGACGAAAAAAGAAGAAAAATCAACGTCGGCGACGCGATTCGGTTCGAGAGTACCGCAGACGAGACGGACGTCTTGTTCGCGGAGGTGAAGGCGCTGCGCGTGTTCCCGTCGTTCGAGGCGCTGTATCGGAGCCTGCCGCCTGCCGCCCTCGGTTACGAGGACGCATCCTCGGCGGATCCCGCGGACATGCGGCGGTATTATTCCGCCGAAGAGGAGAAAAAATACGGCGTCGTGGGGATTGAGATTGAGCTGATGTAAAAACAGATCTGTCGAGGTCGAAGACCTCGACAGATCTGTTTTTGGCTGCTGGCCGCTGGCCGCTGGCTGCTGGCCCTGTAATGCCAGAAGCCGGTAGCCAGAAGCCAGAAGCCGTAATTTATAAAACAAAAAGACGGAAGGCACCGCCTTCCGTTCTTTGTTGTCATTTCTTCGCAAGCGCTCTTTCAAGCCAGACCGCGCCGACGTCCATCGCCGCGAACAGTCCTTTTTTCTCGCTTTTCTTGATGATACGCTCGCTCGGTCTCGCCGTCGGGTCCGTGCTGATGAGCTGAACGCTGACTCTGTCCGCCACATCCGTTTCGCCGACTTTTTTTGTGGTCAGTATATTGATCATCACCACGAAGGGTTCATAGCTGAAACCGTAATAGATCGTTTTTCCCGACCGAACGAGAGGCTTGTTTTTATACATCAGGATCTTGTTTTTCGTTTCTTTTGCAGCCAATTTTATCCCTCCCGCCGAATTATGTATCTTTGATCTCAAGGTAATCCTTCAGCATGGCCGCGAGAAGATCGTCTCTTTCGATATTGCCGATGATCACCCTTGCGTTGTTGTGCGTTGTGATATATGTGGGATCGCCGGAAAGAATATAGCCCACAAGCTGGTTGATCGGGTTGTACCCCTTTTCAGCCAACGCCTGATAAACCGTCGCAACCTCGGCGCGCATGATGTTTTCGTCGGAATTGAGAACGGTAAACTTCCTTGTGGTGTCTTTCGTATCGCTTATCATAACGCCACCTCCTGAGACTTCACATTATATTATAACGCATATTTTTGCTAATTGCAAGTGTAAATTCTGATTTAACGGCGAAGCCGTTAAATCAGAATTTACAGGCATTAGGCATTGGGCATTAGGCAATAGACTTGTCAATTTTACGCAGTGCGCCTCGGGTTGTTACCTAATGCCTATTGCCTATTGCCTACTGCCTTAC
>JAFRPB010000088.1 GCA_017429345.1 Clostridia bacterium
AAAACGCTACATAACATCATAATAATATCACAAAAATCAGTCTCGTGCAATATATGAATGTAAATATTATGTAAAACACGCGCGGGAATTATGATTTTTGTAACATAAACTGCCCCTTTCAAAGGAATAATTGAAAAGGGACTGCTTTGCATTGTCATTTTTCATCGATTTCGGGATTTCATCCCGCCTCCGGTCGTTCCGAACGAAAACCGTTTACAACGGAATACGGATTGTGTTGTAAACGGAGCAAACGCCCAAACGATCATATTTTAGGAGGAATCTCTATGCAAAAAGCTTTCAGAAAACCCCTTGCGGTCCTGCTCTCGCTGGTGATGGTTCTCACTATGGTGAGCATCGGATTCACAATTCCTGTGTTTGCAGCGGATAATGGCCGAGCAACAACCGTCGATGTATTATTTGACAACGAGTTTGATTTTGATGCTTGGGCAGATTCCATCTCAACGGTAACCGGAACAAGTTTGCCGTTTGAACTTAATTATAATACAAACACATTTATAATGCGCGGTAACAGCACTGGCAGACCGGAATCATATCCAACGGACGGTGCAAATGCTTATCATATGAAGCTGATCCCGGGACATACTTACCGTGTGACTGCTGATATTACAAATCTTGGTAACAGTACGGCAGAAAATGTCAGTATGAATTTTGTGGAGTATAATTCGCCCAGCGATACATTTCATTATCAGCAGAACGAACAGTACTTTTCTCTTATAAGTGTTGATCCGAACGCGACTGAGACATTAGATTTTACTTTTACCCCATCTAAAGAGTATATTGCAGTTATAGCGTTCGCGGGTAGTTCAGCCAACAGTTATAGTGTTAAATATTCGAATATTTATGTCCGGGATATGACTGATCCTGCGGGCAATGTTGATTTAACATCAAATGCGCCGAATCCCTCTGCAAATCCAAATCAGGCAAACAAGCTGTTTGATTTTGCGCAATGGGCAGATACAGTGCTAACTGTTACCGGTACCAATATTGCTCCAGAAAGGAATTACGCTCAAAAGACATATACACTGATTGGTGACGGAACAGGAAGACCGGAAACTTATCCGACTGACGGAGCTAATGCTTATCATATGAAGCTGACACCTGGACATACTTATCGAGTGAAAGCTGATATAACGAATCTCGGTAGCAGTACGGCAGAAAATGTCAGCATGAATTTCGTAGAATATGATTCGCCAAGCGATACGTTTCAAGGCAGTCAAAACAGACAGTTTTATTCTCTTATCAATATTGCTCCGAACGCGACGGGAACATTAGATTTTACTTTTACACCATCTAAAGAGTATATTGCGGTAATTGCGTTCGCAGGTATGTCATCAAACAGTTATAAAGTCCGATATTCAAATATTCAGGTTTCGGATTTGACCTCAACAACATCAATCGGTTCACTTCCTGCTGACCCGACACTGAAAGGCTATCACTTGACTGGATGGTATGACAATCAGGACGCAAACGGCAACGGCACTGGCACACAGTATACGGCATCAAGCACGATGACGCCAAACACTTTGCAGTTGTTCTCCCGTTGGGAGCCGAATGTTTATTGTGTAACTCTTGATAACCAAAGCGCAACTACAGCGGGAACAGCAGTGATTTATGAAAAATACAATACTGGTTGGTATTCCGACGGCGATGCAACAATATCTGCGGCTTCGATTACCATTCCTGCAAAAACCGGTTACACTTTCGGCGGTTATTACACGGAAATGAACGGAGGCGGTACTCAACTCATAAATGCTACCGGGGCGATCCTTTCGGCAAACAATGCGTTTGTAGAAAACGCGACCGTTTTTGCGAAATGGACGGCAAATAATTATACCGTAACACTTGACGATCAGTCCGCTACCGTCGCGGGTACTGCAAGTTTTACCATTGATTTCGATGCGGATTTGCCGAATATCACCGCTCCGAGTAAAACGGGCTATGTTTTTGATGGCTATTTCACCGAAATTAACGGCAGCGGTACGAAATACATCGACGCAGACGGCATCGGCATCGGCACATGGGATATTACAGAGGACAAGACCCTTTTCGCAGGCTGGACTCCGGTTCTTTATACAATAATAATAGATGTAAATGGCGGCAATCAGATTTCTGATATTGATTATACGATCGAAAGTACAGATACTCTTCCTCTTCCCACCCGCGCGGGCTATGATTTCGCCGGTTGGAAAGTGACGACCGCTGCCGGAAGCTGGATTTCGGATGCGGAATTTGCAGCTGGGACGTCTTTGAACGGTAAATACGGCGACGCGACGCTGACCGCACAATGGACCGTCCGCCACGACACCGCCTACACGATCAACAACTACTATATGAATGCGGACGGGACGTATCCCGATACACCCGTCACGCAGACATTCTTCTGCACAACCGAGGATACCGTGACCGCCGCGAACGCCGCAGGCGCTCCCGCAAATTATACCCTTGACGCAACGTTAAGCGACGAATCGGTCGAAATCCTCGGCGACGGTTCCGCGGTCCTGAATCTCTACTACAAGCTCGACGAATATACCGTAACCTTCAACGTCGACGGCACGGAAACGAGCGCGGATTATTATTACGGCGCGGTACCGGCATACGACGGCGAAACGCCGGAGCTGGCGGGCACCGACCAATACACCTACACCTTCCTCGGCTGGACCGCGGACGCGAGCGCTGAACCGGGTTCCGACGCGGCGTATTATGCGGCGAACGCCCTGCCCGCGGTGACCGGCGACGCAACCTATTACCCGTACTTCGGCGCGGCGGTCAACAGCTACGACATTACCTTTACTGTGGACGGCGTTGATACCACCGTTTCGTTCCCCTACGGTTCGACGCCCGCCTACGACGGCATCCCCGCGAAGGCTGCGACGGCGCAATATACCTACACCTTCACGGGCTGGGACGCCGAGATCGTTCCCGTTACCGGTGAGGCGACCTATACCGCCGTGTTTGACGCGGCCGTGCGTCAGTATCCCGTATTCGTGAACGGCGGCGTCGGTTCCGCGATCGACCTTGCTTCGGGTATGCGCGATTACGGCACGGTGCTTGAGTTCACCGTCACCGTGGACGCGGCGTACAGCGATTCCGAGCCGACCGTGACCGTCGGCGAAGCGACCCTCGAGGGCGTAAAGAGCGGAAACGTGTTCAGCTACTCGACGACCGTGACCGGCAATACCGAGATCTCGGTCTCCGACCTTGCGAAGAACACATATACGATTACGTTCATTGTGGACGGGACCGAGACCGAAACGACCGTCGCTTACGGCGACACGCCCGCCTATGACGGAATTCCTTCGAAAGCGGCGGACGACGAAAACTACTACGTCTTCACCGGCTGGGATCCCGAGATCGTTCCCGCGACCGAAGACACGGAATATACCGCGCAGTTCGATACCGTTCCGTTCCCGGCGCACGAGCACGACTTCGCGACCTTCGTTCGCACCGTCGCGGCGACCTGCGTTGCGGGCGGTTACGACGAATACGTCTGCGAATGCGGTATGACCGAGCAGCGCGATCCGACCGCGGTCAACGCGGCGAATCACGCGATGTCCGCGATCACCGTCGGCGCGAGAGAAGCGACCGAGACCGAAGACGGTTACACCGGCGACCTGATCTGTCCTGCCTGCGGTGTGACGATCACGCAGGGCAGCGTGATCCCGAAGACCGGCACAGAGACGCCCGCCCCGCACGAGCACGATTTCGCGTACGTGCGCACCGTTGCGGCGACCTGCTGCGAGAAGGGCTACGATGAATACGCCTGCGCCTGCGGTATGACCGAAAAGAGAAACGAGACCGCGGACGTGGACGAGGATAACCACGCGGGCACGATGCTGACCGTCGGCGCGAGAGAAGCGACCGAAGAAGCGGACGGCTATACCGGCGATACGGTCTGCTCCGCCTGCGGCAAGACGCTCACGACCGGAACCGTGATCCCGAAGACCGGCAGCGAAACGCCCGCACCGCACACGCATACCTTTGATACCTTCGTCGCCCATCACGACGCGACCTGCTGCGAGAAGGGCTACGACGAATACAAATGCGACTGCGGCATGACCGAAAAGAGAAACGAGACCGCGAGCATGGACGCGAATAACCACGCGGGTGCGATCCTGACCGTCGGCAAGAGAGCCGCCACCGGGACCGCGGACGGATATACCGGCGATACGGTCTGCTCCGCCTGCGGCAAGACGCTCACGACCGGAACCGTGATCCCGAAGACCGGGACGGAGCCGACCGATCCCACGGAGCCCACGGAGCCCGAAGAACCGACCGAGCCCGAAGAGCCGACCGTATACGAGACCGGCTGCCCGTACTGCGGCAAGACGCACGACGGTACTTTCGTCGACCGTCTGATCGGTCTGATCCACACCTTCCTGCACGTGATCAGGACCCTGTTCAAGGTCGTGCCGAAAAACTGAATCAATTCAACGCGCAGCGCCCTGCCGACCGGCAGGGCGCTGTTTTTCGATCGAATCCCTCACGCTTTTACGTCGTGATTTTAAGGGCTGAAAACGCTTATATATCTTTCATTGTTTTCAGAAACGGGTCATTTCGCCTCGGGCACGTCGATCTCAAGATCCGTCAGCGGGAACGAGCAGCAGGGATGGATAAACCCGTACTGCTTATCCGCCATGCGGCGGTATTCCATGCGCGGGGGCGAGTAGATCTCGCCGGAGATCAGCAGCGAGTGGCAGAATCCGCATTCTCCGCTGCGGCAGCGCGCGGGGGCGGCGATCCCGTTCTTTTCGAGGATCTGCAGCACGGAATCGTTCGGGCTGCCCTCGATTGTGCGCGTGACGCCCGCCTGCGTGACGGTGATCTTTACCGTTTCCGGCACGCCGCCGGGGTAATCGGGCTGCGAGGCGGGGTTGTGGAACTCGCCGAACATCTCGTGGCGGATGTATTTGCGCTCAAGATCCAGCTTTTCAAGCTCCTTGTCGACGAACTCGTACATCTGCTGCGGACCGCAGAGGAATACCGAATAGGGCTTGTCGGCGGGAGCGTACTTTTTGATCAGCTCCGCGGTGATGAAGCCCTTTTCACAACCCTCTTCCGCTTCGGCGGCGGGGTCGGAGAGCACGTGCACGACTTTGAATTTATCGCAGTCCTTTTCGATTTGGGCAAGCTCGTCCGCGAACAGGATATTCGCCTTGTCGCGGCTGCCGTAGAGCAGGATCAGTTCAAAATCCTCGTCCCCGTCGCGGATCGCCTGCGCCATGGATAAAAACGGCGTGATGCCGCTGCCGCCCGCGAGACCGATCACGGTCGCCGCGTCGCGCAGGGGCTGATACTCGAAATTGCCGGCCGGCGCGGAGACCTCGACCGGGGTGCCGACCTGCCAGTTATCGAGGATATAACGCGAGACAAGACCGCCGTCCACGAGCTTGACCGTCAGCTCGTATCTGCCGTCCAGCGACGCTTTGGGCGCGGAGGAGATCGAATACGCCCTTGTGACGGGCATGCCGCCGATCTCGGCGAACACGGTCAGGTATTTGCCCGCGCCGAAATACGCGAGCGATGAGGTGCCGCGCTCCGGATCGGGAACGAGCGTAAAGCTCTTTACGTCGGGCGCGCGTTCGGTCACTTCCGCGACTTTCAGATACTGTTTTTTCGGGTGCAGCGCGCGGGCGAGCTCTCTCGCGGCGTCCGTGCCCGACGGGGCGCTGTCGTCTGCGCGCGCGAACCGTTTCTGGCGGTTCGCCACGATCGAGATAAAATCACGGACTTTGAATTTTTTCAACAGACTTGCCATCTTATTTTCCCTCCCTGATCTTTTTGATGATCTTGCCGGCGGCTTTTTCCCCGGAGAAATACGCGCTGCCGTAGCCGTCGCCGCGCTCCTGCGAGGCGCCGCAGAACAGGAAATTGTCGAACGGCTGGTCCTTGCCGAACTGGATGGTGCGGGGCAGCATGCTGTCCCACATATCGAGCTGATAGCCGTAGGGCGAGCCGAAGGGCGTGTTGAGATACCGCGAGAAGGTGGGCGGCAGAGCGATCTCGATCTCCTCGATATAGGGCTTGATCGAGATGCCGAGCGCTTTTTCACAGCGGGTGATCATCCCGTCCGCGACCTGCGTTTTGTATTTCTTGTAATCCTCGGGCTTCACGCCTTTCATCACGTCGCCGTAGGTAATGCCGGTCAGGAAGAGCATGGAGGTGCCCTCCGGCGAGCAGTCGGGAATGACCTCGTTCAGGCAGTTGATGATCACGTAATCTGTATTGATCTTGTTCTGCACGCTGCGGAACTGCTCGTCGGAATCGTCCGACGGGGCGATAAATAAGGAATAATCGTGGATGCCGAGCTGCTCCTTCGTGCGGTTCATGCCCAGATATACCGTGATCAGCGTGGCTGCGACGGGGCGGCCGTTGGCTTTCCGTTTCGCGTCGGCGGGGACTTCTTCGGGCGAGAAGAAATCAGCCAGCGCGAAATTGGGATGCGTATTGCAGATGAAATAGTCTGCGAAGAGCTTTGTTTTTCCGTTGACTTCGACGCCGCAGGGCTTGCCGTTCTGCATGAGCACGCGGGTGACCTCGCTGTTGTAGCGGATCTCGCCGCCGAAATCGCGGATCGCCTTCTCGACGGCGCAGGACATTTCGTGCGAACGCAGCCGCGGCATACTCACGCCGCGCTCGATATAGCCGTGCATCATCGCCATATAGTAAAGGAAGTCGAACCGCCTGGGCGGCGCGCCCATATAGCACCAGTAGGCGGTGAAGATCCCCTGCGCCTTTTCGGGCATGCCCAGCTCGTCAAGACATTCCTTCAGCGTGTGGGAAGCCATTTTGAGCACGTCGCCGTATTTTGACAGGAACTTCACGGGGTTGATCTTGCCCTTGCCGAGCTCGCCGAACGACTCATACATCAGCGAGGAAAGGCGGAACACCTTCATGCTGCTCTCGTAGGAGCCGGGCACGAGGGAGTCGAGCTTGCGGGAGAATTTCTCGAAGCCCGAGGGCATCGCCGCGTCGACCTTGACGCGCACGCCGTTTTCGCCGATGAAACCCTCCGGGTCGTCCTCCGCGGCGGGAACGATCAGGCGGTAAGTTTCGCTGTGCGAGCAAAAGTCTACCTTCGCGCCGAGATCGTTAAAGAGCTTCGCCGAAGCGGAGGGATCCTCCGGCGTGCCGGAGCCGGAGAGCTCGTGCAGCGAGGGTTCGAACTCGAAGCGCCCGCGCACGAAGGACGATGCGGAACCGCCGGGGAGGTTGTGCTTTTCCAGCAGGAGCGTTTTCAGCCCTGCCTTCGCGCAGTACGCGGCGGCTGCAAGACCGCCGTTTCCCGCGCCGATCACAATCACGTCATAGTTGTTTTTCATTGCTTTTCTGCCCTTTCTTTATGATTATTCCGGTGTTGCCGTTGTTTCCGTGTTTTATATCAGTTCGCGGCGGCTGCGACGCGGCGGACGAATTCGCCGGGGGTGACGACGCGCACGTCGTCGCCGAGCGCATTTACGAGCCGTTCGACGGCGCGCATGGTGTCGCCGCCTTCGACGAAGTTCCCGTCGCTGTCGAGGCCCGACCACGCGTGGATGACGACCAGCGAATACGAATCGAGGCTGTCGGGATCGGTTGACGAAGCGTTGATCTTCGCGGCGATCTCTTCGGGGGAGCAGCCCCCGATCCCGTTCCAGAGGCGGTATCTCGCCGAGATGACCGGCTTGCCGCCGACCGTGCGCACCGCGCCTTTGTACCCGGCGTAATCCGCGTAGTCAAAATAGAACAGCGCGTCGATCCCGTCCTGCGAGAGGATCGTATCCAGCGCCGCGGAGCGGAAGCCCCCGTCGTCGAGCACGGCGGCGATCCGCGTATCCGTCTTCTTCATCTGTCCGGCGAGCTGCCCCGCCATCACTTCCAGCGCGGTTTTGTTCGTCCATTTGGAGGGGTAGGTGTAGCCGAGACCGCTGATGTGCGTGATGAACTCGTCGTTTTCGCTCATGTTGTCGAACAGGTATTCCGCCATCGGCGACGCGAGCGTACCGATCGACGCGGGCACGCCCCACCCGAGCGGGAATTCCCCGCGGATCGCGGAGCCGTAATGTTTCTCATTCGTATACTGCGTGGTCATCCACTGCAGGTTGTCGCCGTCGGACATCACAAGGCACACCGTATGGGCGCGCCCGGTATCGGTCGCCGGCGCCGCGGTCTTCTGCGTGAACGTGTTTCCTGCGAACCCGCTGAGGGTGGAATAATTGCTTCCGTGGTCCGCCGGGATCAGGCACGTATTGATCTCGGAGAGTGAGCGGACCGTATCGTATTCTCCGAGCACGGGGTTCCAGCCGAAGATCACGGCGTTGTCTTTCAAAAAGGAAAACGTCTTCTTGTGCGCCTTTGCGTCCGTCGAATCGGAGTAGCCGAAATACGCGCCCGCCATCACGGCGAGGTCGACCAGCTTCGGCGCAAGTGAAACGGGCTGTTCGATCGCGATCTTGTCGCTGAGAAGCGCGAAATACGGACTTTTTCGCAGGGCTGCGTCGTCCCAGCCGCGCGCGTCTTCAAGCATTTCAAGCCCCGCGCTCTTCGCCGCTTCCTCGAGCGCTTCGGGCACGATTACCGCCTGCAGCGCAGCGGCGACGCTGACCGCCGCTGCGGCGCCCGCTTCGTCGCAGAGCACGTACCCTTGCGCATACTGTCCGAATTCGGAGAGCAGCGAAGAAGCGTCCCAGGGGGAACCGTCCGCCCGGGCGGAGACGATCTCGGCGCCGGTATAGGGCAGGTATTTTTCATATGCGCCGTCGCGGATCAGGATCTGCGTTTTGCTCGTGTTCGCGAGAACGCCCTGCAGCGAGCCGACCGTCAGCGCCTCGTCCGCGCCGGGGTAATTCACGAGGATCAGTTTATCCGCCGTGACCGCCGCCGTCGGGTATTCGACCGGGTCGACCTCAAAGTTGTTCCACCGCCGCGCGGCAAGAGAGAAGCCCGAGGTGAACAGCATTGCGATGCAGGTGAAGAGCCAGAGAATTCTTCTGAAAAAAACTTCCATACGCCGCCTCCGGGATCAGAGTTTCTTATTTTATTATAAATGCGCTTCGGAAAAAAGTCAAGCGGACGTGAGGACGTGAAATCGTGAAGTCGTGAGATCGTGAAGTCGTGAGATCGTGAGGTCGTGAGATCGCGCCGTTGTGAAATGAGGGATACGGGACAGACTGTCGGGATGGAGAACAAAAATCCGTGTTTTCGGTTCGAAGCGGCACCGTGGTACCGCAAGCGTCCGAAAGCACGGATAATTTGCAGCTTATTTCAGATGTTCGCTGCGTTTTTTTGTTTTTGTCGTCTCAGATTTCCAAACGATTTCTTTATTATTATGTCGTTGATAACGGTTTTGCCGATTTATCGGCAGTCAGCCGGCAGCGCCTCATCGGCGCTGCCGTGCAGTATTGCGATAAACGATCCGGAGGATCGTTTTCGGTTCAATATTTCGCGCCGAACAGGGCTGCGAAGATCTTGTGGAAGAACGCGAGGATCTTCTGGAAGAAATTGTCCGTATGGACCTTGCCGCACCACTTGCAGACGTTATCGGCCTTGACTTCAAATGTGACGGTGAATTTACTGTAGATATGTCCCTCCTCGATCACAGTGGCGACATAGTAGTATCTGCCGGCGCCGTTTTCATCCGGTCCGACCGACCATCCCTTTTCCACGGTCGCCTCTTTGGCGTATTCTATGCCATCCCGATCGCAGACGAAGATCGCCTCGCACGAGGAATAGTCCTCCGCCCAGCGCCATTCGACCGGCTCGGACGTTGATCTGTGCGTATGCGGCAGCGCGGGGAGCTGATCCTCATGGCTGTCGGAATACTTCTTGCCGTCGACCTTTACGGTTGCGGTATAAAGCGCTCTGCCCGCGCTCTCCTCGGTGGGCTCGACAAGGATCTTCTCGGTCATGTTCTTCTTCGCGACCTTCTTCGTAACGGTCTTGCCGCAGAAGCAGGTCAGCTTTGCGACCGCAGAGCCGTCGGAATTCCAGGTCCAGTCAGCGGTATAGCTGTGACCGAGGGCGGTGCCGGGAACGGAGAAGACGTCCGACTCATCGCTGTATTCGTTTTCGCCTTCGACGACATATGCGATGTGTTTCGCGGTTGCGTCTTTCTCGCAGGTCGGCTCGTCCACGTCGACGGTCTCAAATTCGGTCACGTCGACCGAATAGCCGCCGTCGTTATTAACGCAGGTGAAGGTCGCCGTCGCGACGCTCATGTCGTCGTTCCAGCTCCATACGGGCGCGCCGTAGGTGTGGCCTGTGGCGCTGCCGGGATTTGTCATATCCTCTGTCGCCGACGTATACGTCTCGCCGCCGAACACGACGGAGGCCTCATAATGACCTACGCCGTCTGTGGTACAGGTGGGCTCGGTGGTATAGATCCATTCCGGCGCCGCGTCGACCATTTCAACGGACGCGCCCATGTCCCAGAAAGCGGCCGTCGCGCTGCTGCAGTCGTCCGCCCACGTCCATTCGGGTAACGCAAATTCGGTTTTTGGAATCAGCGTAACGGTCAGGTCAAGCCCCGCATACGCCGCGTCATCCGGAATGTTATAGAAGAACAGGAACATTTGATTCCCGGTGCTTGTCACGGTACCGATATCGTTGGTATCATCCGCGCCGGTACGCTCCAGCAGCTCTGTCGTTTTCGCGGTCGCGCCGTCATACAGGCAGAGAGAGCAGTCTTCGCGCGGATACACGTCGATCGTGCCGGACACCTGAATATAGAAGTTTTGGGGCGCGGTGAGCGTCGCCTTGACGTCCGTTCTGCCGTCGTTCGGCAACGCGCCGTTCTGACCGCCGATATCATAAAGCTTGAAGCTCTGTACGGTCGCGGGAATGTCGATATGCCCCCAGCCCTGCGCAGGCAGATCAACGGCAAGTCCCTCGGAGATCGGGGACATCTCATATTCGACCGACACGTCGGAGGCGGGCATGGTGAAAATCACGGAATCAACACCGCTGTACCACAGGGGCGAGGGATCGAATCTTGCTATTGTATCGGTGCCGCCGAAAAAGAGAGCGGCGGCGCTGATTTCCGCTCCGTAAGGATAAAGCGGCAGTACGTTATCGCCGTTCGCGTCTTTGACGGAAAGACTTGTCAGCGCCCAGCCCTGATCGGGCGTGACGCTCAGGCTTACGACGGAGCCGACCTGATTTGTAAGCGCGTCGGGGGCGACAGAGCCGTGCGGCGCGTCGGCAACATTCACGGAGAACGCGGAATCCGCTTCGGCGATCGTAACGGTCAGGTCAAGACCGGCGCAGGTGTATAGCTCGGCTCCGCCGAACTGAATGAGGATCTCATTGCCGGAGGAGACAAGAACGCCCAGTTCCCGCGGCGTATTCCATTCGATATTTTCCATGTTCCACGCGTCGGCGGAGGTCTCCGCGCCGTCGTAGATATTGAAGAATATGTTTCTGCCGTAGGTGTACTTTAAGTTATAAGAGCCGGAAACCTGCAGGACGCAGCCCTCGGGAGCCGTGATGAGCAGATAGCCGTCCTTCGCGTCATGCGTGCAGTAGGCGGGCCTGCCGCCGTCGTCATAGACCTTGAAGACGAAACCGGCAGATTGGTCGGTCAGGTCGAGCTCCGTCGAGCCGGTTACCGGCAGGTTGACCGCGGGACAGCCGAGATCGTCGGTGTAAAGCACCGCAGTGTCGCAGCCCCCACGCAGGGCGAACGCAGGGACGATCATCGCCAGCGAAAGAAGCAGGCTCAGAAGCACCGCCGTAAGGCGATGAAGCGTGTGTTGGTTTTTCATAAAATATCCTCCTTAATCTATTTTCAGCGGAATCGGGAATTCCGCATCGGTCACATATTGTCGAAGGAGCGCGTATTTCAGCGTTTCCAGCTCTTCGAGCGTTTCCTCTTCACTCTCCGGCTGATAGATCAGACCGACCGCGTACCTTGTCACGACCGCGAGCATCAGATGCAGCGTCGTGCGGAACATTTTTTCCCCGGGCACGTCCGTGCGGACAGTGCCGTCAAGCGCGGCTTTTTCGGTGATCACCTGAAACTGTTCCCCGATCTTGCGCACAAGGCCCCGGAAGGGCAGGATCATCTCCGCGCTGATCTGCTGCGAACGAATAAAAATATTGAAAGACTGATTGAACCGCAGCGCGTCTCTGTGATCCCGATACAGATTCAGAAACACGTCGAAATAATACGACAGGACCTGCGCGGCGGTCATACCTTCAAAATTCGGGCTGGGCCTGCGCCGACGGTTCAGCTCCATAAGCTCCTCGAATTTCCATACGGCGACGGCGACGACAAGCTCGGGCTTGGTTTTGAAATAGCGATACATGGTGGCGACGCCGTAACCGGCGGCCTCGGCTGCTTCGCTCATGGAAACGGATTCGATATTCTTCTGCGTAAAAAGGGCGTAGCTCGCCTCAAGAAGCGCTTTTCGGGTTGCCCCGGTCTTGATCGGATTTTTATTATTGTTTGCCATACCGCTCACTCCGAATCGGGCATAAGCCCTTGTTGGGGTATCTATGATAGACATTCTATCATTTTTGACTGCCGTTGTCAACAGGTTTTTGTAATTCCGCCGGAGTTTGTGCTTTTTTATAAGATCCGGGACGTTGCTGCGAATAACGCAGGGGAATCGCCCATGCTTCCCGCAATCAGGTTCCGTCGTTGAGAGATCGGTCAATGCTTTGATGAGAAACGCAGGAAGAACACGAAGATCCTCTCAAGAAACGCTCGCAGACGGGTCGCGAAAGACGCAGAGCCGTTCTTTTCCGCCGCGTCCGGGTCGAGCGTAAGATACAGAAAACGCGGGTGATAATCCGTCGTATACTGCTCGCCGGAGGAATTGACGTTATACGAGATCAGCAGCTCGCCGTCGGGCGAGAGCGCGGGGTGCGCCTTCGCGTTGTACGTATACAGCGTATCCGTCCCGTTCGCGGCAGGCGTCCCGTGCTCCGGCGCGTCGTAGAAAAAGACCGGCTCGGAGAACGGACCCCACGGCGCGTCGCCGATCGCGTACGCGAGCCGCCCGGACATCGTCGCCCACATCCACACGAGAATATATTTTCCCGCAAGAGGGCCGGACGCGATCTTCGTGCAGCTCATTTCGCAGCCGACGTTTTGGGCGGCGTCCGCGCACGTTTCGATATCCGTACTCCAGCCCGCGCCGTCCCAATAAGTAAGGCGCGAAAAATCGCCGAAGTCTTCCGCTTTGATGCGCGAGACGATCAGGTCGCGGCTCTCATCGCCCGCGAGCGGGTCTTTGAAACCGTAAACATAAATGAATCCGTCCTCTGCGGAGCAGTCGGTAATCCCCTGCCCGAAGGCGTAAATATACTTCCCGTCAGCCGATCGGGAGCATAATTCGGGGATGTCCGCACCGACGCTGTATCTTTCAAATTCCGGCGTACCGTTTTTGACCGGGACGGAGACGAGCCGCACACAGAGGGGCTTGAGCTCCTGCGAAGGCATGAACGCAAGGATATACAGCGTATCGTTCAGATATACGCCGTCAAACAGCCAATAGCGTTCGCCGAACAGGTTCCACCCGTCTCGCCGTCTGCCGTCCGTACCGTAATAAAAGGCCATGCGCGAGGGGTAAGGCTGCGTCCCGTTCAGCACGGCGGCGGTGTGGTTCGGCATTTTCGCGTTTTCCGTTTTTCCGTTCTTGTCCGACGTGCCGACGAGGGTGTCGCTGAACAGGAACACGGTCTTTCCGTTCGAGGTGGGGACCGTATAGATCCCGTCCGCGCCGAGCCAGCCCTCGGCGCGTTTGCCTCTGCGGTCGAACAGCGCGTTCCATTCGTCCGCCGCGCGGCAGGGGAGCGCGGCTGTTCACCCGCCGCGGCGTATGCCGCCGTATTGCCCGCCGGCAGCGCGCAGAGCAGACAGAGCGCGGCGACCAGCGCGGTGATTCTGATAAATAAAGCTTTCATACCGATCCCCCGGAGATGTTTTTTTTCATTATAACATAAGGATGAGAGAAAGGCAAATTCTGATTTGTCGGGATAAAAGGCAATAGGCAGCAGGCAATAGGCATTAGGTAACAACCGAGACGCACAGCGTATATTTAACAGGTCTATTGCCTAATGCCCAATGCCTAATGCCTGTAAATTCTGATTTATCGGGGCGTTCACGCCCCTGTAAATCAGAATTTGATTGAAAAATTCAAAAAAATATTGTAAGATATCCTTGATTCCTCAGTCTTATGGTCGGGAGGTGAAACGCGGTGCAGTTTGACGAGGTGTATACCCGGTATTTTTCCGACGTATACCGTTATCTTTTGCGGCTTTCCGGCAGCGAGGACACAGCGGAGGAGCTTGCGAGCGAGACGTTCTTCAGAGCGCTCGGGGCGATCGATTCCTTTCGCGGCGAATGCAGCCTTTACGCGTGGCTGTGTCAGATCGCGAAAAACTGCTTTTATTCCTATGCGAAGAAAAACGGCAGAGTCGATCCGCTCGACGACGAGACGGCGGCGACGCTGGCCGACCCGCGTCCCGGCGTGGAGGCGGCGGCGATCACGGCGGATGATGCGGCGCGGGCGCGGCAGGTCCTTCATACGCTTCCCGAGCCGTATAAAGAGGTTTTTCTGTGGCGCGTTTTCGCCGAGCTTCCCTTTGACGAGATCGGCGCGCTGTTCGGCAGGACCGCGAACTGGGCGTGCGTGACCTTTCACCGTGCGAGAAAAATGATCATCGAAAAAACGGAGGAATCAAAATGAAAACCGAATGCTGTCTTGTAAAAGACCTTTTGCCGCTGTATTCCGAAAATATGGTGAGCGACGAAACTGCGGCGCTGGTCGCGGAACATCTGAACGAATGCGCGGACTGCGCCGCCGAAGCGCAGCGGCTGCGGACGCCGACGGAGGAAAACGCGCCGGAGCCCGCGTCCGACGAGGCGGCGCCCCTGCGCAGAGTGAAGAAGGAACTGAAAAAAAGAAAGATCGCCGCCGCCCTGCTGGCCGCCGCGATCGTATTCGTCGCGATGTTTACGATATTCTCGTATCTTACAAGACCGAATTACGTCCCGTATGAAGAAAGCGGCGTGAAGGTTTCCGTCTCGGAGGACGGCGCGATGAGCGTTTCGTTTTCCGAGGAGGCGACCTCTTGCCGGATCGATACGTTCCGGGACCCGGACGACGGGACGCCCGCGATCGAGATCGAGGCGTGGAGCAGCGTCTGGGACCGGATCCTCGGCAAAAAAGCGGGAACGGTGCTGCTGCCCGCGCCGGAAAACGGGGAGATCGCGCGCGTCTTATACTGCGACTGCGCGAAGCAGGGCGACCTGATCCCGATCTTCGGCGGGGAATGGAAAAACGGCGGCGCGATCGTTTTGCCGCGGCTGTTCCTCGGCCCGTTTTTCCTGATCGCGCTCGCGCTCGCCGCGGCGGCGGGACTCGCCCGGTTCCTTCTGCGCAAAAAGGGAAGAGCCGCGCGGATCGCGGAATACGTTTTGTTCGCGCCGCTCTCGTATCTCGCGGCGCATCTGATCCTCGGCGCGCCGTTCGTCACCTACGCCGCCGGGCGTGAGTTCGTGATGATCTGCATCGCCGCCGCAGGCGTGTACCTTGCGCTCGCCGCGGGGAGGATGCGAAAATTCTGATTAACGGCGGAGCCGTTAAATCAGAATTCAGTCCCGAGTCTCAAGTCCCGAGTCCCGAGGCGATAATTCTTAGTCAAGATTATAATGGAAAAACATATTGTTTTCTGCTGTTTTACCAAGACGCACAAACTTACCTTACGTATCTCGGGACTCGTGACTCGGGACTCGTGACTTAAATTGATAAATCAGAAATTAAAAGAAAAGTCTTTACGGAGGTAATTGAAATATGAAGAAAAAAATCGTACTGCTCGGAGATTCCATCCGTCTGATCGGCTACGGCGCGTCGGTGCCGGAGCTTCTCGGCGAGGATTACGAGGTCTGGCAGCCGGAGGACAACGGCAGGTTCGTTTCCTACGTGCTGCGGCAGATCTTTGATTCCGCCGTGAAAATCGACGCCGCCGACGTCGTTCACTTCAACGCGGGCGAATGGGACGTCTGCGAGCTGTTCGGCGACGGTCCGTTCACCCCGGAGGAGATGTACGTCTCGCAGATCCTGCGCATCGCGCGCATCCTTCAGGACCGCGGCAAAAAGGTGATCTTTGCGACCACCACCCCCGTGCGTCCCGAAAATACCTACAACCGCACCTGCGTGATCGAGCGCTTTAACAGCCTCGTTGTGCCGCCGCTGCGGGAAATGGGCGTTGCGATCAACGACCTGTATTCCGTCGTCGCCGCGGATATTTACGCGAACGTCTGCGACGATACGATCCATCTGTCGGAACAGGGGATCCGCCTGTGCGCCGAGAGCACCGCGAACGCGATCCGTGAGGTGTGCGGGTAAATTCTGATTTGTCGGGCGAAGCCCGACAAATCAGAATTTACAGGCATTAGGCATTGGGCATTAGGCAATAGACTTGTCAATTTTACGCAGTGCGCCTCGGTTGTTACCTAATGCCTAATGCCTATTGCCTACTGCCTTACATCCCGACAAATCAGAATTTACAAACTCGAGTTCCGAACACCTGACACCTTACTCCGCGTGGTGTGGGGGAATAAGATCTCTTTGCCTGAAAAAGCCGATCCTGTTTCGGAAAATTCAGTAAAATCCAAAATGTGACTTTAGATTTTACTGAATTATTGCAGAAAAAGTATTGATTTTTGGCACACCTCCGGCTATAATGCGATTGCATACGATTTTAGCCGGAGGTGTGCGCCGTGAAGTATATCAAAAGGACGCTTGAAAAAAAGATCGCGGAGATCAGTAAAGAATATGCCTGTCTGCTGCTGACAGGTCCGCGTCAGGTCGGAAAGTCGACGATGCTCGAACACCTGATGGAAGGCAGCGGACGCAATAAGGTCACGCTGGACGATGCGGACGAGCGCAAGCTCGCGAAAACCGATCCCGCGCTGTTTCTGGAGGTGCATCCCGCGCCGGTGCTCATCGACGAGGTGCAGTATGCGCCGGAGCTGTTTTCCTATATCAAAATCAGAATCGACGCGGGCGCTGCGCCCGGCTCCTTCTGGCTGACCGGCTCGCAGGCGTTTGCGCTGATGGATCTCGCAAGAGAGTCTCTTGCAGGACGCACGGCGATCGTTTCCATGTCTGCGCTGTCGCAGAGCGAGCTTTACGGCGACGCAGAGACTTCGCCGTTTACCGTCGGGCTTGAATCTTCCGCCGCGCGCGAAAAGCATCTTGCGCCGTGCTCGGCGACCCAAATGTATGAGCGCATCTGGCGCGGCGCGATGCCCGGGCACAGAAGCGGAAAATATACCGATCGCGACGTGTTTTACAGCTCGTATATCCAGACATATATTAACCGCGACGTGACCGATATGATCCTGGGCGTCGATAAACTGCTTTACGCCGATTTTATCCGCGCCGCCGCATGCCGCGCGGGGCAGATGTTCAACGCCCATGATATTGCGCAGGACGTCGGCATATCGGACGATACCGCCAAACGATGGCTGACAGTCATGGAAAAATCGGGGATCATCTTTTATCTGCGTCCTTATTCCAACGACCTGCTCAAGCGTACGGTCAAAACGCCGAAGATGTATTTCTTCGATACCGGGCTCGTCGCCTATCTTACGAAGTATTCAAGTCCGGAGATTCTGATGAACGGGGCGCTCAGCGGAGCGATCCTCGAAAACTATGCGGTCGCGGAGATCATGAAGACTTATTATAATGCCGCAAAGGACTGCAATCTTCATTACTACCGCGACAAGGAATCGAACGAGATCGACCTTGTGATCGAAAGCGACGGAGAGCTTCACCCGTTGGAGATCAAAAAATCGTCAAGTCCCGGCTCTGAGCTTGCCCGCGCGTTTAAGGTTCTCGATAAGGGCTCCGTTCCGCGCGGTACGGGAGCGATCCTCTGTCTGCGTGAAAAACCGACGGCGATCGACCGGCAGGTTTATATCATTCCGATCTGGATGATATGACAGTCTGTAAAAGCGGGAAATACTGTTGAATAAAAATCACCCGTTCCGGCGGAATCTCTTTCTGCGGGAACGGGCGTTTTTTGCTTGCTTTTTCGGAGGCGTCAGATGATCTCCAGCCCGTCCTCGTCCGGCAGCGGCGGGAAGGTCTCGCAGACCGTATCCTGATACCAGTAGGCGACGGAGGAGATGTCGTCCTGCAGCGGCAGGTACCTGCCCTTATCCCGCCAGCCGAGCGCCTGGATCGTGACGCGGATGTCCTGTTTAAAATAGATCGGATCCGGGATGTGCCAGCGGTAAAGCGAAAAGCGCTGGTTCGCGCGGTATAAGCCGTCCGGGCGCGCGACCTGCGCAAGGCCCGCATAGGGCGTTGTGTATTCTCGGTACTGTCCGTTCACGTCGAAATTGTAGGAGCCGCAGAAATAATCCTCGGTGCCGGTGCCGCAGATCGTCGGGAAATCCGTATCGCCGTCAAGATAAAACTTGATCTCGCCCTCGCCCCACCAGTTGTTGCTGTTCACGCCCCAGTAAAGGTAGGTGCCGACGTACTGCCCGCAGCCGTGTACGTTATCGAGAATTGTATACACCTCTTTATAGGGCAGGGGATTGACGCGGCGGAACTGCGCGTGGAAATAGGCGGCGTTCTCCGGCGCGGCGGTCAGCAGATAGTCGATCTGATAATACAGAACGATATCCTCGTTGAAAATGTTCTCGACCGTCATCCTGCATTTTTTGCGGAAGGGCATCTCCCAGTAGCAGTTGAACGCCCGTTTGGGATTGACGCAGACCGCAAGGCTCGTCAGCTGGCTGTAATTCTGGCAGTCGGCGCAGGCGAAGAAATCCCCGAGCGGCGCCTCGACCGAGGGCGTCTCGCTGCCGTCCCAATAGATGCGAAAGATTAGCTTGCGGTTCCTGCCGCAGGAATCCGTCATCCAGATGTGCCGGATCACCCCCGGACCGTCGATCTCGGCGAGCGGGAAAACCTCGCCGGGCTTGAGAAGAACGCTGGGCGAGACCTTCCAGCCCTGCCCGAGGTCCCGCGCGCAATTCGCGCCGGTCCCTTCGGTCGCCATGCCGCCTTTGCCTTTCTCGCCGGTGAAATTCTCGGCGCTGATCGAGCGGGAGACCGCGTCGCTTGTCAGCGCGATCGCGGAAAGAGCGGATTCGGGATAGAACATAATGAAAACCTCCGTTGAGTGCGTGTTTTTTGCGGAAAAAGTGAAGATCGGCGCAGAAAGCGTTTTTTGTTTGCGTATTTTGAGTTCAGTTTATCAGATAAAACGCGGGATGTCAAATGAATATCTTGATTTCCGTTTCCCGTATCGGTTCAATATAAGCAGGATTGTGTTTTTGTGAGATTGACATACGCGCGGATTTATATTAAAATATATTTTGGACAAAATCCATATTATTTTTTGACCTTGGAGGTTATTCTATGGCGAATAAGAGCGCGATTTCGCGCGACGAGTGGATGCTCAGAGGGCCGCTCGCGAAAAAAGGCTATGACTGGTGGTGGCATTCGCTCACGGGAGAAAACGCCGAGACCGGCGAAAAGAAAGCGTTTTACATTGAGTTTTTCACCTGCAACCCCGATTACGCTGAGAAAGAGCCCGTGATCGTGTGGAACGATCCCCTCGCGCGTAATTCCGGCAGACGGCCGTCGTATCTGATGGTGAATGTGGGCCACTGGGGGACGGAGCACGCGCAGCTGCACAGGTTCTTCTCGCTGAAAAACGTGGAGGTCCATGCGGACCCGCCGTTCAGCATCCGGGCTGACGACTGCTACTGCGACGAGGAATACACCCGCGGCAGCGTCAGTATCTCCGAGAAGGACGCGAAAGCCCATCCCGAGTGGATGTGCGACGCGGGCGAGATGCGCTGGGAGCTGAAGATCGACAAGCAGATCGCCTTCAACGTCGGCTACGGCGCGAGCAGGTTCTTCCGCAGGATCAACGCGTTTGAGATGTTCTGGCACGCGGAAGGCATTAAGACCGCATTCGAGGGCGAGATCATCCTGAACGGCGTGAAATACGTCGTGCGTCCCGAGACCTGCAACGGCTATTCCGACAAGAACTGGGGCGGCGACTTCACAAGCCCGTGGGTGTGGCTTTCCTCAAACAATCTGACGAGCCTGAAGACCGGCAAAAAGCTCGAGAACAGCGTTTTCGAGATCGGCGGCGGCAGACCGAAGATCTATTTCCTCGCGCTCGAGAGAAAACTGCTCGGCACGTTCTATTACGAGGGCAAGGACTATGAGTTCAATTTCTCGAAGTTCTGGACCGGCTCAAAAACGGAATTTGACTGCGAAGAGACCGAGGACGAGATCCACTGGCACGTCGTGCAGACGACCCTGAAAGCGAAGCTTGATACCGTCATCACCTGCAAAAAGGCGGAGATGCTCAATATCAATTACGAAGCGCCCAACGGCACCAAGCGCCACAACCGCCTGTGGAACGGCGGCACCGGCACGGGCGTGCTGAAGCTCTATGAGAGAAAAGGCGGAAAATTCGTGCTGATCGACGAGATCGCCGCCGAGGGGATCGGCTGCGAATACGGCGTATACGACGAAGAAAACTGAAATAAGAGAGGAGAAAAGATATGATCTCGAATAAAAACATCGTTCTGACCGGCGCGTCCAGCGGCATCGGCTTTGAGGTATTACGGCTGATCGCGAAGGACGGCACCAACAAGATTCTCGCGGTGTCCCGTCATGCGGAGCAGCTGCTGAAAACCTACGCGGACAACGTGATCCCCTTCAACGCGGATATCTCGAGCGCCGAAGGCGTGGACAGCGTGTTCGGAAAGGCGAACGAGGTCTTCGACGGCGGAAAGATCGACATCTTCTACGCGAACGCCGGCTTCCCGTACTATGAGGAATTCAATTACGAAAACTGGGACAGAGTCAAGGCGATGTTCGATACGAACACGCTCTCGCCCATCTATACTTACGCGAAATATATCCACCATCTTGACGGGCGCTCCGGCATCCTCGCGATCACCGTCAGCGCGATCGGTCAGCTCGCGATGCCCGGTTACGCGATCTATTCGGCGAGCAAGTTCGGTCTGCAGGGCTTCCAGCAGGCGATCCGGCTCGAAAAGCCCGAGAATCTGCAGATCACCTGCCTGTATCCCGTCGCGACCGATACGAATTTCTTCCGCGTGGCGAACCCGATCGAATTCGAAAAACCCTTCCCGGTGCAGCAGCCCGACGTGGTCGCGAGAAAAATGGTCGCGGGCATCGAGTGCGGCAAAAAGTTCGTCTCCCCGAACCCGCTGTTCGCGCTCTCGAAGGTGCTCATGGGCGTGTGCCCGCCCGTCAGAACGGTTTACTGGGGGCTTGAGACCGCGAAGCTGAACCGCTTCAAGCAGAAGCTCATCGATATGGGCATCGACAGCAGAGCGGTCGCCGAGGCGGCGAAACCCGAAACCGGCAAAACCGAAGGCGGGAAAGTCGAAGCCGTAAAGAAAGCCGTGAAATCCAAACTGAAGAAGTGAGGACGTTTTTATGTATGACATGATGTTTTCTCCGATGAACATCGGCACGATGACCGTGAAAAACCGCATCGTGATGACCGCCGCCGAGTTCAGTCTCGGTCAGGCGAACGGCTGCCCCACGGAGAGAATGATAAATTATTACGAAGCCCGCGCAAGGGGCGGGGTCGGGCTTATCATCCCCGGCATCTGCCGCGTGAACGACATGGGCGCGACCTCGACCTTCTCGCAGCTGTCCATGGCGCACGACTGGCAGATCGAGCCCATGCGCGCGATGGTCGAGCGCATCCACGCCTGCGGGGCGAAGCTCGGGATCCAGCTGCATCACCCCGGCAGGCAGGGCTACGGCAGCTCGATCAACAGTCTGCCGCTGGTGATCCCGGTCCAGAAAAGATTCCCCGGCGTGATGAAGCTCATGTTCAAGGTCGCGCCGACGCTCATGGCGCTGGAGGAAAAGGGCATCTCCCAGTCGGTGCAGGCGCCCTCGAAATGCGAGCTCTCGCAGCATGGGGCGACGCGCCTGCACGCGATGAGCCTCAGAGCGGTGAAAAAGCTGCGCGACGACTTTATCGCGGCGGCGGTCCGCTGCAAAAAAGCGGGCGTGGACTGCGTGGAGCTGCACGCGACGCACGGGTATATCCTGCAGCAGTTTTTGAGCCCGAACACCAATTTCCGGACCGACGAATACGGAGGCTCCTTTGAGAACCGGTTCCGTCTGCTCCGGGAGATCGTCGAGGGCATCAAGGAACAGTGCGGCAAAGACTATCCTTTGATCGTCCGTCTCTGCGCCGACGAGATGTACGACCGGATCGGCTGCCCCGGCAAGGGGTACGACCTCGAATACGGCAAACGGGTCGCGAAGCGGCTCGAGGAGGCAGGCGTCGACGCGATCGACGTTTCGTCCGCGTGTTACGATACTTACAATTTCTGGCTCGAGCCCACGTCCTTCGAGCCGGGCTGGCGCGCGTATCTCGCAAAAGAGATCAAGCAGGTCGTTTCCGTCCCCGTGATCGCCGCCAACTATATCCGCTCGCCCGAGCAGGCGGAGAGGCAGCTGCAGGAGGGCGTGCAGGACTTCATCGGCTCCGCGCGGACCTTCATCTGCGACCCCGAATGGGCGAAAAAGGCCGAAGAGGGGCACCCGGAAAAGATCCGCCGCTGTATCGGCTGCCTTTACTGCATCCGGTCGTTTATCGCGAACGCCACCGTCGGCGGCGTGGGCGAGTGCGCCCTGAACCCCGCGGTGGGCATCGAGAAGGAATACGCCGAAATGCCCGACGTCGGGCAGGGCAGAGCCGTTCTTGTCGCCGGCGCGGGCGTCGCGGGGCTTTCCGCCGCGATCACCCTCAAACGGCGCGGCTTCGACGTGACCGTGATCGAAAAAGAGAAAAAGCCGGGCGGGCAGGTCAACACCGCCGCGGCGGGTCCGTATAAAGAGAAGTTGCACTGGGCGGTCGAGGACCTGTTCACCGAGGCGTCCGATCTCGGCGTGAAGTTCGAGTTCGGCAAAAAGGCCGACGCGGCGCTTGTAAAAAAGCGCGCGCCCTACGCCGTGGTGATCGCGAGCGGGTCGACGCCCGTCCGTCCGAGAAGCATTCCCGGCATCGCGCTGGACAACGTCTGCACCGCGTCCGAGATCCTTGAGAAGAAGGTTCGCCTGAAAAAGAAGAAAGTCGCCGTGATCGGCAGCGGCCTCACCGGACTTGAAACGACGGAAGCCCTGCTCGAACAGGGGAACGAGGTCGTCGTGATCGAGATGGCGGATACGGTCGCCCCCGGCGCGTGGTTCCAGTTCGTGGACGATTCGCTCTCAAGGATCAAGCCGCACGGCACGAAGATCATGACCGGCACCGCGCTCTCGGCGATCGGTACCGACCATATCACCGTCATGGACGTCAAAACGAAAAAGCGTTCGTTTATCCCCGCGGACAACGTGGTTCTCGCGATGGGCGTGCGTCCCGAGAATTCTCTTGAAAAGGAGCTTGACGGTCTCGGCGTGAAGACCCTCTGCGTCGGCGACGCGGCGAAGGGCGGCACGATCGGCATGGCGGTCCACGACGCGTTCAGCAAAGCGATGCAGTTGATGTGATGTTTGTAAATTCTGATTTATCGCTCTGCGATAAATCAAAATTTAGTCCCGAGTTTCGAGTCCCGAGTCCCGAGGCGATAATTTTGAGTCAGAATAATAAATGGAAAAACGTATTGTTTCCCGCTGTTTTACCAAGACGCACAAGCTTACCTTACGTATCTCGGTGGATCCGTCAAGTTTTTTGGACAAATAAAGTTCGTAAAGACCAAAAGTTTCCGCGAATCGATGTGGGAGCCGACGTGGAGCGTAGCGGAACGAGGCTCCCACATCGTCGGCGCGCCGCGCCGGGATTTCACGCCGCATCTCGATGTTTTTTATAATACTCGATCGGCGTTTCAAGTCCGTTGGATGTGTGATATCTGCGTGTGTTGTAGAACCCGAAAACATATTGGAAAATTGTTTTCTTGGCTTCCTCTTTCGTTCTGAACCTCTTGCCGTACACGCAGCCCACTTTCACCGTCGACCAGAAGCTTTCCATCGGCGCGTTGTCATAAGGAACGCCGCTGCGGGACATACTCTGGATCATTCCTTTTTGTTTTAACGCTTCCTTGTATGCGTTCGATGCGTACTGTACCCCTCTGTCTGAATGGAAAATGCAGCCGGGCTTCGGTCTGTACTTTTTGCACGCTTGATCGAAGCTCTCTAACATCAGCTCCTGCGTATGCCTATCGCTGAAAGACAACCCGACACATATGCGACCGCAGAGATCAAGGATCCCCGCCGCGTACAGCCATCCTTCGTCTGTATAAATATATGTGCTGTCTCCGCACCACTTCTGATTCGGCTTCTCTGCTTCAAAATCCTGTGCGAGGATGTTGTCCGCAACCTGATATGAATGCTTGCTGTTTGTTGTCTGCTTGTACTTTTTTCGCTTCTTCGGTATCAGATTGGCTTCTTTCATCAACCGGGCTGTTTTTCCTTCACTCATCGGATATCCGGCTTCTTTCATTGCTTTCCGCATCCGAACGCGACCGTATTCTTCATTGTTCTCGATAAAGAGTCTCGTCATTTCTTTCATCAAATCTTCATCGTCTGCTTCTTTTTCTGTCTTTGGATTGTTTACTCGATTGTAGTACGATGATTTGCTGATGCCGAGCGTGCGGCATACCAGGTCTACAGGATAGTTTAAAATCCCGTCGGCTCGCAGACAGTCTATTTTGTCTCTGACTCTTTCTGCGCCCGATATGCCGCTACTTTTTTTAGTATTTCTACCTGCATCTTCAGCTCTTCGTTCTCTTTGCGAAGCTTACGCAGCTCGGCGTCTCCCGGTCGTTGGTGTCCGCATCCCACAAAGGCGTCTTCTCCGTATTTCCGGTACTGGTCCCGCCAGCTGTATATCGTGGATGCGCTGTGTCCGAACCGTTCTGCTAACACCTTGATCGAGATCCCATCCTCCAGATGCAGCTTCATGATCTCTTTCTTGTACTCTTTGCTGCTTTCTCCATGTGTTCCCATTTGAAGTCCATCTCCTTTTTCTTCATTATACCATTACGAACTCCAAATGTACAATTTTATTATACAGGTTCACGAAATTCCGAATTCCGAATTCCGAATTCCGAATTGGTAAATTCCGATTTAACGGCTTCGCCGTTAAATCAGAATTCACAACAGCTCCCGAAAGCTTTTAATATACCGATCCGCCAGCTCCAGCAGCGTCTCCCGCTCCTTCTCCGAGAACGGGTCCTCGACGGCGAAGGTGAGAAACCCGCCCGCCTTCGCGCCGGAAAGCCCCTGCGGGATATCCTCAAACACCGCGGTCTCGGCGGGCTCGGTGCCGAGCCGTTCGGCGGCGAGCAGATATACGTCGGGGAACTCCTTCCCCCGCGCGACCTCCGAGGTCGTCGCCACCGCGTCGAAAAGCCCGTCGATCCCGCAGCGCCGCAGCGTGCCCGCGAACAGGTCCCTGTGGTTCGATGTGGCGATACCGAGCTTCACGCCCTCGCGATGCAGCTTTTCGAGATATTCCTTTACCCCGTCCTTGATCTGTACCTCATTGTCGTACATCTCCTTCGCCTGCAGGAACCATTCGTTGACGATATCCTCGGCGGAGCAGGGCAGGTCAAAATACGCCTGCGTGTATTCCGCGGCGCGGTGAAAGCCCATCGGCCCGAGCGATTTGAGATATTCGTCGTTGCGCGGCAGATCGTGCCGCTCGAGAAACTGCTCGTCCACGCGGTGCCAGACCCACATTGAGTCGAACAGCGTGCCGTCCAGATCGAAGATCGCGCCCTTCACGCCTCGATCCCCCCGTTTCCATATATAATAAGAAGCGTGCCGCGCTCCACGCCGACCTCCGCGGGCGCGCCGGTAAATTCGTTGCTCACGCCGATGGGATCGGTATTTTTCAGCGCCGCGTCCGTCAATTCGTATTTTAAACCTTTTTCAAAGACGCCGACGCATTCGCCGCCCAGCGCGAACACCGAAACATACCCCGCCGAATCCGCGGAAAAACGGATATTCCCGTTATGGATGCAGGTGAACGTCTCGCCGTTGCCGACCATACGCGCGCGGTATCCGCGCTCTGCGAGCGACGCGAGCGTCTGGAAATTCGCGACCGTGTGCGCGGTGCGCCCGCCGGTGCAGCCGAACAGCAGGAATTCCTTCGCGCCGCGCGCGACCGCGAGCCGGATCGCCTCGCGCGTATCCGTCAGATCCTTCTCGGGTCTGAGGCGCACGATCTCGCCGTCCGCCGGCAGCTCGCCGTCGAAGGAATCAAAATCGCCGATATGAAATTCGGGGGTCACGCCCATTCTGATCGCCGCGGCATAACCGCCGTCCGCCGTCACGGCGGAGAACTCCCCCGCCGGCAGCGTCTCGCAGCCGTAATACTCCCCCGCGCCGAAGATCACACAAAGCTTTTTCATCCCGTCGCCCTCCGCAGATCAGATATATTCCAGCGGCAGAACCACAAGATTCTCCCGCAGATACAGCTTTTGATCATACAGGCATATGATCGCGCCGGTTCCGCGTTTCCGATCCGGAACACTGTCCAGCACATCGAATTCGGACGCCATATCCGCTCTCGGCGACGCCGACAGCTTGATCTCGACAGGATACAGCACCCCGTTCTCGGAAATGATCAGATCGATCTCGCCGTCGACTTCTTCGTATTCTCCGTTCTTTCTCTGTTTTTTCCTGTCTTTGCCGTTGTAATAGTAAACGCCGAAATCATATTCAAGCCCCTCGTTGGAAAACGATTTCAGGATCTCGTTCACAACGAAGGTCTCAAACATCGCGCCCGCCATCGCGCCGTTTTTCAGCGTTTCCGACGTCAGCCAGCGCGTCAGGTAACAGGCAAGACCGGTGTCGCGGAAATACAGTTTCGGCGTTTTCACCGCACGCGAAAGCGCGTTCGGCGTATAAGGCTTCAGAATATAGATCACGCCGCTCTTTTCAAGGATCGAGATCCATTCCTTGACCGTCACCTCGCTGACGCCGATCTCGGACGCAAGATTCGCGTAATTCAGCACCTGCCCCGTTCTTGCCGCGACGGCGGTCATGAATTTTACGAACGACATATGGTTTTTCGCCTTCAAAAGCCGGTTGACATCGCGTTCCAGATACGTTTTGACATACGAACGGTAAAAATCCGTCCAGTCCCGCGCCGGATTCGCATAAAGCTCCGGATAGCTCCCGCGGTGAATGATCTCCCAAAGATCTCCGCCGTAATGCTTTAATGACTGCTCCCTTTGCGACAGATATTCCTCCGTAGGCACGAAATGCCGATAGAAATCAACTTCGAAGATCTCGCGCAGCGACAACCCATCCAGCTCCATTACCGACACCCTGCCCGCAAGGGATTCGCTGACGGATTCCATCAGATGCAGCTTCTGAGAACCGGTGAAATAAAAGTTCGACAGACGGTCCGTCCCGTCCAGGACCATTTTGACCTTGCCGAAAATCGACGGGCACTTCTGGACCTCGTCGATCATCAGCGGACACGGATTGTTTTTCAGAAACAGCCCGGGATCCTCCTCCGCCTGGGCAAGCAGAAGATCGTCGTCAAAGGTGACCTGTCGGACGCCCGCGAACAGATGACGGAACAGCGTGGATTTGCCGACCTGACGCGGTCCGGTCAGCAGGATCGCCTTTGCGTTTTCGGCACGCTGCTTTAAAACCGTCTCGATGTGCCGTCGTATCGTGTACATTCCGATCCCCTCTTTTTGTCAAATCCAAAGTACAACTTTATTATAGCCAAAAAAAACGGAATGTCAACATTCGCGGTCCCGAAAACATTGTTTTTTTGTCAAATCCAAAGTACAACTTTATTATAGCCGGAAGCTTTCTTCATAGATTTTCGTATAAGAATGAGAATAAAAAATATAATTCGAATAGATTTTGGAGATTGTAATACTGAATACAATTATCACGAAGTTTTAATATTGTTCATCGCCTTAAAAAACACGGCGCTGAAAATCAGAAGCACAGACTTTCAAGTCTGATCTATTTCCTAGTTCCTTGGTCATAGTTCCTGTTTTACGGTTCCTCGTCATCAACATTCGGGAAATGCGGACATAAAAAACCGCGGCTGCTTTCACAGCCGCGGTCACCGGTAATAAAAATTACTCCTGTGCGGGAGCGCCGACCGGGCAAACGCCTTCGCAGGCGCCGCACTCGATGCAGGCGTCGGCGTCGATCTCAAACTTGGAATCGCCCTCGGAGATCGCGCCTACCGGGCACTCTGCTGCGCAAGCGCCGCAGGAAATGCACTCGTCGGAAATTTTGTATGCCATAATTGATTACCCTCCTTCTTTCGGAATCCTTCTTTACCGGAAGATACAGATCTTCCCTGCTTTTGCAATCTCATTGTATCATACAATTTGTAAAATGCAAGAGGTTTGCGCAAAAATTTTCACATCCGTCACAAAGTCGGCGTTACAGGATCCCGGCGATGACCGTATTGGAGATTAAAAAACCTTCCGCGGTCAGCGCAAAGCCGCCGTCGAAGATGCGCAGATACTTTTCCGGGATGCGCTTCGCGCCTTCGAGATACTTCGGGTCGACCGGCGCGCCGAAATACGATTCGTAATCTTTATATATAAGGCCGTCCGCCGTCCGCAGGGCGAGCATCATGAACTCGTCGGGCGTGCCGCCCTCCCCGTCGTCGACGGGCGCGCATCCCGCGATAAAGGCGTCGAGATCCCGCGGATAATAAAAGCGCCTGCCGCGATAGAACGAATGCGCCGCCGCGCCCACGCCGATGTATTCGCCGCACCGCCAATAATTCATATTGTGGCGGCTCTCGAAGCCCGGGCGCGCGAAATTCGAGATCTCGTACTGCAGAAAGCCGTATTCCCCGAGACGGGCGACGAGCGTCCGGTACATCCCGCAGACCGCGTCCTCGCCGGGCAGGGCGAGCGAAGCGCGTTTATTATAGAAAGGCGTGCCCTCTTCCAGCTGTAAAATATACGCGCTGATATGCTCGGGAGAGAGCTCCGCGCAGCGCGAAAGACTCATTTCCAGGCTTTCCGCTGTCTGCCCGGGAACGCCGAGCATCAGATCGAGGGAGAGATTTTCAAACCCCGCGTCCCGCGCCGCGTTTACCGCCCGTTTCACACCGTCGAAGTCCGCCGTCCTGCCCAGCGCGCGGCGTTCGGGATCGACCGCGGACTGCAGCCCCAGAGAGATCCGGTTCGCGCCCGCAGCCTTCATCGCGCGGAAAAATGCACCGCCCGCCGAGGCGGGATTCGCCTCCACCGTGACCTCCGCGCCGGCCTCGACGGGATAGTACAGAAACGCCGTTTCAAGGACCTGCGCGAGTTTTTCGGGGTCCACCGCCGAAGGCGTGCCGCCGCCGATATAGATGCTTGAGATCGCCGGGCGCTCCCCGCCCGTGAACGCCGCCGCCCGCGCGCCGGTCTTCATCTCATCGCAGAGCGCGTCGAGGTACGCGTCCGTTTTTCCCCGCGCCGCGCCGGGGGGCAGAGAATAAAAATCGCAGTAGGGGCATTTGCTCCGGCAGAACGGGATGTGGATGTATAATCCCGTCTTATTCCGCGGCTTCATATTTTTTGATCAGCTTTTTCGCCGCCTTGTAAACGTCGCCGCAGCCCATCGTGAGCACGAGGTCGCCGGGTTTCACGTTCTCATACAGATAATTCGCGACTCCGTCGGGAAAATCGCAGAGGACCGCGCCGGGGATCTTCGCCTGCAGCTGCTCGCTCGTCACGCCGTAGGTATTGACCTCGCGCGAGCCCATGATCGGCGTGAGCACGCATCTGTCCGCCTTGGAGAGCACGCGGGCGAATTCGTCCATGTGCATCTGCGTGCGCGAGAAGGTGAACGGCTGAAACACCGCCCAGACGCGCTCGTAACCCATTTTCAGCGCCGTATCGATCGTCGCCTCAAGCTCGGTGGGATGGTGCGCGTAATCGTCCGCGACCGCGATCCCGTTCTTTTCGTACAGGAACTCGAAGCGCCGTCCCGCACCCCTGAAAGTCTCGATCCCTTCGCGGATCGATCCGGCGTCCGCGCCGGCGTAAAAGATCGCCGCACAGCAGGCGAGCGCGTTATAAATATTGTGTCTGCCGGGCACGTTCAGCGAAAGATGCGTGAAAAGCTCGCCGCGGTACAACACGTCGAATTCCGCGAACGCGCCGCGCCGCATCGTGATATTCTCCGCGCGCCAGTCGCAGCCCGCGCCGAGACCGTAGGCGATAAGATCTTTCTCCGTCATACCGCCGACCGCTTCGACAGTGTTCGCGTCGTCGCCGTTGTAGATCACGGTAGTTGCCATCGAAGCGAACTTATGATAGCTGCGCTTCATGTTCTCCATGGTCTTGAAATATTCCATGTGGTCGTTGTCGATATTGAGGATCACCGCGCAGGTCGGGCTCAGCTCGAGGAAATGATCCTTGAACTCGCACGCCTCGCAGATGAACAGGTCGCTTTCGCCGACCCTGCCGTTCGCGCCGATCAGCGGGAGCTTGCCGCCGATGACCGCAGAGGGATCGAGCCCCGCCTTCATCGCCGTATTGACGCACATCGCGGTGACGGTGGTCTTGCCGTGGGTGCCGCAGACGCCGATGCAGCTGCCGTAGCGGCGGCAGATCGCGCCGAAGAGCTTCGCGCGCTCGAAGGTCGGAATGCCCTTTTCCTGCGCGGCGACCAGCTCGGGGTTATCCGGCAGCAGCGCGGCGGTATAGACGACCATCTCCGCGCCGTCGACGTTCTCGGCCTTCTGCCCCATCACGACGGGGATGCCGAGGGACTTGACGCGTTCGAGCGTCTCGCTCGGGTTGTTGTCGGAGCCGGAGAGCTCGTAGCCCTCGGCGTGCAGGATCTCGGCCAGCGGGCACATGCCCGAACCGCCGATGCCGATGAAGTGGATGCGTTTGACCTGTTTTAACAGTTCGTCTATGGTCATATTTATCACCTTTTTTCAGTGTTATATTTTTGTCGGCTGCTTGTTTTCAGCAAAAGTGTGGAGTGTGCAGAGTGAAGAGTGAAGCGAAGGAAGTCGCTTCGCGACTTGATTATAAAAAAGAGTGAAAAGAAGACTGAGGAAAAATAGAGGCACCGAGCTGAATTTTGGGT
>JAFRPB010000089.1 GCA_017429345.1 Clostridia bacterium
CGCGTCTTGCTTGATCTTTGTTCCGTCATATTGCACATCTTCTCCTTGCCAACCGTCAGGTTGCCTGCGGAGAATCTGTACAATCTGACGAAAAAATCTACTGCGCAATCCGCACGCCCGAATTGTGCGGTGTTGCCCTAATGCTTATTGCCTGCTGCCTATTGCCTTTCAGTTCGATAAATCAGTGTTTATATACTGATAAGTAACAATCCCCCCGCGCACAAAGCGATCCCGCCGATCTGCCTCAGGGTGATCGTCTCTTTATAAAAGATGAGAGCGACGAAGATCAGAATGACTGCCAGCGAGATATTCGCCGTAACGGAGACCGTATTCATTTTCCAGCCGTTGCGGTAGGCGAGGATATAGCCGATCTCAAGTCCGACGATCACAACGCCGAGCACGAGCGTCGCCCAATTCGCCTTGGAAAGCTCTGTAAATACATTTTTATCCTTTGCCGAAAGAAAGAACGCCGCAAGACAAAAAATCGCCGCGAGAGCATAGGTGATAAAGAGCGAGGCAAAGGCGTTGATGCCCGACGGCGTCGATTTTGTGCAGACGTTATACAGCACGTTCGACGCGACGATGATCAGTATGGGATAAAACAGCTTCCACATTTTGCGTTCTCCTTTTTTATAATAAGTAAAATAAGGATGATCCTGAAAAAAATACCGCACAATCAGCCTTGTGCGGTAGGTGCTCACCCGTTTATATCCGTGAGATCGTGAAGTCGTGAAGTCGTGAGATCGTTTTGCGTGTTGCGTTTTGCGTTTTGCTCCCGACCGGGCTACGAAACAAAGCTGCTGTGGTCTCAGCTCAAAACAGTCCCCAAGACTGTATTCTTAGCGCGGCAATTGCGTTTTTCGTATGATCGAACTCTGACCTTCAGGATCTCCGCTCTCCGAACCCGTTCACTGTTCTCTTTTTACTTTTCACAGCTCACATTTCACATTTCACTTAAAACTTGTGCGCCTTCGGCGGGTTGGGGCAGTCCATAACGTCTGTGCTGCGGAAGGTCGGCGCGACCCAACGCACCGCGTTTACAATGATCTTGCGAATGTTCCTGTCATAATAAGTCGGATAAGTCTCGTGACCGGGCTGAAGATAAAAGATCTTGCCGTTGTCGCGCTGCCAGGTGCAGCCGGAGCGAAAAACCTCCCCGCCGGTGAACCAGCCGATCAGAAGCGTTTCATCCGGCGTCGGGATGCCGAAAGGTTCGCCGTAAGTCTCCTCGCCCTTCAGCTCGAAGTAATTGTCGAGACCGCGTACGATCGGATGATACGGCGCAGATACCCATACGCGCTCAAGGTCGTCACTCTCGCGCCAGATCAAAGAACAGCTCGTGCCCATCAGACGCATAAAGGGCTTGGACTTGTGCGCCGAATGCAGAAAAATCGCACCCATTCCGTTTAGTACCGCCTCGTGCACAAGACGCGCTTTTTCGTCCGGCACTCTGTCGTGCGCCATGTGCCCCCACCAAAGAATGACGTCGGTCTCTTTGAGGATCTTTTCGGTGATGCCCGTCTCGATATCGTCCAGCGTTACGGTACGCGCCTCGATATCTTCCTCACTGTTCAGAAGCTCGGCCAGCGCGCCGTGAATGCCGTTCGGATAAATCTCGCTCGCTTTGCAGCCGGGATCTTTTTCATGAAGATACTCGTTGAAAATCAGTACGCGGATCATTTTGTGCTTCCTTCCTTTCGTTCGGATCTTTCGTCTCGCGCGCAGCCGCCTCATTGCGAAGCATCCCCGTTGTCGGCAGCCGCAGAGGGGAGTTCCGGTTGAGTTTCCGTTGTTTCCGTCTGCCCGGCGGGTTCTTCAGTCTGCACATCCGGGATTTCCTTCTGTTCAACCTGCTCAACGGTTCCTTCTGTCTGCCCTGCGGTTTCTTCCGTCTGCGTTTTTACTTCGTTTTTCTCCGCAAGAGCGCGCATTTTCGCTTCTTTTTTCTCTTTAAAGGTCATCGCCGCGTCGGCGGGGAAGTAGTCCACGCCTTCGATCGGCTTGGGATCTTTCGTGTACTTTATCATTTTGACAAAGAAAATCGCGAGGCAGGCGAAAACGAGCAGAGCGCTGAGCACCTGGGAAATGCGGATATTCGTTCCGCCGACATAAAGACTGTCGGTGCGCAGACCTTCGACTACCATTCTCTCAAAGCCGTACCACATACCGTAGCAAAGGAAAAGCTGGCCGCTGAATTTGCGGAACTTTTTCATTATAATATATAATACGACGAAGCCGAGAAGGCACCACAGAGATTCATAGAGAAAGGTCGGGTGCACGTAACCCGTGGGATCGACGTCGATCCCGCGTGCCGCGAGCGCGGAGCTTTCCGCATAGAGAGCGCTCGCGGTCTTTTCGCTGTACATTCCCCATGGTAAATCCGTATTCGTGCCGAACGCTTCCTGGTTCGCGAAATTGCCCCATCGGCCGATTCCCTGACCGATCAGCAGGCTCATGCCCACCATATCGAGCAGATTCCAGAAGTTGAGCTTGCGTACGCGGCAGGTGATGTAAGCGCCGAGAATACCGCCGATAATACCGCCGTAGATCGCAAGACCGCCCTCCCAGATTTTCAGAGCGTCAAGCGGGTGATCCTTATAACTGTCCCACGCGAATATCACGTAATAAAGCCGCGCGCCGATAATGCCGAGGATCGTGCCGTAGATCAGCACGTCGATCATCTTATCGAGACTGATACGCCACTTGTACGCGATACGTCCGCCGAAAAGCACCGCCAACAAGAAACCGAATGCGATGATCACGCCGTACCATTTAATTGAAAAATCTCTTCCGCCGACCGAAAATTCGCAGAAGACCGATGACACGGAAAACGCCTTGTCACCGAACGCTTTAAAATAAACGTCGACAGCGTCCTGAAAAAATTTCATAATCCGTCGCTCCGTCGGGCTCAGCCCTCGTAATCGTCTTCGTTTTCCCAGTTGTGCCAGACCGCCTGCACGTCGTCGTTATCCTCGAACATTTCAAGCATTTTCCCCATGCTGACGATCGCGTCGGGATCGTCGATACGGGTGTAGGTACTGGGAACGTACTCCGCCTGAATGGACGCAAGCTCGTAGCCTTTCGCCTGCAGATCCTCGCCGACAGCGGTCAGGTCGTTGACCTCGGTACGCACATCGTAGACGTCGCCGTCGGTGAGAAAATCGACCGCGCCAGCTTCGAGGGCGTCTTCCATAAGTTTATCTTCATCCACGTCCTCTTTTTCGATCAGGATCACGCCCTGACGGCTGAACATGAACATGACGCTGCCGCTCTGGCCCATATTCCCGCCGTATTTGTCAAAATAGTGCCGAACGTCGCCCGCGGTGCGGTTGCGGTTATCGGTCAGGGTTTCGACAACGACCGCGACGCCGTTGGGCCCGTAGCCTTCGTAAACGATCTCCTCGTAGTTATCCGCGTTCTGGTCGCCGGCCGCCTTCTTGATAATGCGTTCGATATTGTCGTTCGGAACGTTCGCGGCCTTTGCTTTCGCGATCACGTCCTTGAGCTTCGAGTTGCCCGCGGGATCGGGACCGCCCGCGCGTACTGCGACGGCGATCTCCCTGCCGATCTTCGTAAAGACCTTTGCGCGGGCGTTATCTGTCTTTTCTTTTTTTCTTTTGATCGTGCTCCATTTGGAATGTCCTGACATAAATGAAGTTCCTTTCTTATAAAATAAAATATTACATTTTATTTTATCACTTCGGTGAATGACAGTCAAGATATTCCGTTGATTTTCGCATTTTCACGGGAAAAAGTTAGAGAGATTTTTATAAAAATTTACACTTTTTCCTTGATTCTATCATTTCGGTGTGTTATGATAATACAAGAAAATGAGATTCGGAGGCTGAATTATGGAAATCAAACTGCCGGCGATTGAGCAGAATAATACGATCCCGAATATCGCGTCCGCATTTGCCACTGTAATTGATTTTATACGAAAGCTTTATTATCTTATTTATAATACGATATCAAATATGATCGGAAACCCGACGAAAACTGTCTGATCGATAAGGAGGCGAAAAAAATGGAGAATTTCGATTTGAGCGCAATTACCGATGAGATCGGTAAGGTTTTCAACGACTTACCGGGATTCGGCGAGGTGCTGAAAGCGATCGTCGACGCTTTTATCAAAATCGGCGAGCTGTTTAAGACTTTCTGATATCGGTCAAATATGAAAAAAACGCGGCGCGTTTCGGGCATGGAACACGCCGCGTTTTTTCTTTTTGTTTTATTCTTGTTTTATTCTCTATTTGTTTTTTGTATGATTTTGCCGATTTTTGATTGACGAATGAGAAAAAATATGTTAATATAACAGTGATGCAGTATGCGCGGTAACGGCATATCTGCGTTATCAGCTATCTACGGAGGGAAAAAGAATGAAAAAGATCATTGTTGCGGATGATGAGGAATTGATCCGCAAACTGGTATGTGATTTTCTGACCAGAGACGGATATGAACCGATTCAGGCGAGCGACGGCGACGAGGTGCTGGAGTTGTTTGAAAAGAATCCGGATGTGGAGCTGTTCATTCTCGATATCATGATGCCGAATACCGACGGATGGGAGACATGCCGCCGGATTCGTGAGAAGAGCAGCGTGCCCGTCATAATGCTGACGGCGAGAAGTCAGGAATTTGACGAGCTGATGGGATTTGAAGTCGGCGCCGACGATTATGTCACGAAGCCGTTCAGTCCTACGGTTTTAATGAAGCGTGTGGCGGCTCTTTTGCGAAGAGAGAACAGCACGATCTCGGGCACCTCCTTCGCGCTTGACGGCCTTGAGCTCGATCAGAACGCTCATTCCGTCGTTCTTGACGGCAAATCGATTCCTCTGACGCTGAAGGAATACAGTATTTTACTGAAACTGCTGGCGGCGGTCGACCGCGCTTTTACACGCGATCAGATCCTCAATGATATCTGGGGTTATGATTTCTACGGCGATATCCGCACGGTGGATTCCCATGTGGCGCGGCTTCGCACGAAGCTGGGCGACTGGGGCGCGCGGCATATCAAGACGATCTACGGCACCGGCTATAAGGTAGAGGCGATCGGCAGTGACGACTGAACAAAAAAAAGAAAAACGGCCTTTTCCCTTGTCGGCGGGTAAGCTTGCGAAAGGGATCAGAATGCGCATATCCACGCGGTTGTTCGCGTGGATCATGCTTATTTTTACCGTATTCGTCGCGATCGTCATTATAGTCGATACGACGCTGATGAATTATCTGTATGTCGCCTTAACGGAGTTCAAGCTTTATAATATTGATGTTACGATCAGTGAAATGTATCATGGACCGCAGTCGGAATATCTGCCGTTTTTAAGGCGGCTGGAGTTTGAGAATAATATTTCATTGGAGATTATTAACCCCCAAGGGGTTCTGTATTATTCTTCCGACTCCACAGAAGCAGTATACGGTCCTGAAACCGATCAGTCATTGAAGCGGAGTTTCGGTAGGGAGGATGAGAAGCCCATCACCATCACGCATTGGAATGAAAAAACTCAGAAATTCGATATTGAACGACAAACGGCGTTGAAAACTTACACTAAGGCTGATCAAAGCACTATCCGTTTTCTCGTTGACGAAATGACACTGGAGAACGGTTATACGCTGATAACCTATAATTCTCTAGCATCGATCAAAGACGGGTCAAGGATCACTTTGATCGTTGTCATTTTGACAATGCTTATTATGACCGGCTTTGCGCTGATCTTCGTACGAAAGATTACGAAACGCATGACGCGTCCGCTGAACGATATCATCGATATCACGCACGATATCTCAATGCGCGATTTCTCAAAACGCTGCCCGCCCTCCAACACGATCGAGATCGATTCGCTCTCGCAGAGCGTCAACGCTTTAAGCGAATCTCTCTCCGGCGCGATCGAAGAGCTCAAAGAGAAGAATGCACAGCTGCAGGCGGATTACGAGAGAGAAAAACAGCTCGAGGAAGTGCGCACCGAATTCATCACGGGCGTGTCGCATGAGCTGAAAACGCCGATCGCGATCATCCGCGGCTATGCGGAAGGCCTGACGTATCTTGTCGACAGCGATCCCGCGGCGGCGAAACAATACAGTGAGACGATTGTCGGCGAGACCGAGCGTATGAACGATCTTGTGATGCGTCTTTTGGAAATACTGAAATATGAGTCCGGCGACTATCAGGCAAACGACGAATTCTTCGACGTGCGGGAGCTTGTGCAGGATTGGTTCTCCCGCAATACTGACGTGCTTGCGGGCAAGGGAATCCGTTATGAAAACGAGATCCCGGAAGGGCTGATCGGCAGGGGAGACTCGATGCTGATCTCGTCGGTCGTCAATAACCTTCTGTCGAACGGCGTTTCGCATATCGACGGAGAGAAAATACTGCGCGCCGAGGCAACGGAGCTGGACGGAAGGTACCGCGTGTATCTGTTCAATACCGGCAAAAACATCGCCGAGAAAGATCTTGACATGATCTGGAACAGCTTTTACCGCGCGGACAAATCCATGTCCCGTAAGGAGGGACGGTTCGGCCTCGGCCTTACGATCGTCGCCTCGATCCAGAAGCTGCATCATATGGAATACGGCGTCGAGAATATGCCCGACGGCGTAAGGTTCTGGTTTGACGTGAGGAAAAACTGATTTGTCGGGATAAGAGGCAATAGGCAGCAGGCAATAGGCATTAGGTAAAGACCGAGACGCACAGCGTATATTTGACAGGACTATTGCCTAATGCCCAATGCCTAATGCCTGTAAATTCTGATTTATCGGGCAGATTAGCTGCCCGATAAATCAGAATTTACATATTTCCACCGCATGCGCGATCGCGGGGATATTCTCCCCCTGTTGGGCGGTCGTGGGGCTCATCAGCGCTCCGGTCGCGACATATAACACCCTGTGAAGCTCTCCCCGGGAGAGCTTTTTCAGTATATGCGAACACACGACCGAAGCGGAGCAGCCGCAGCCGGAACCGCCGCTGTAAACGTTTTGCCGGTCGAGGTCGTAGATCATCAGACCGCAATCGTTGTGCACGCGGGAAATATCCGTTTTCTCTCTTGTTATCATCAGCTCGCGCAGAAGCTCGGAACCGATTTTTCCGAGGTCTCCCGTCAGGATCAGATCGTAATCCGACGGCGAGGTCTGCGTATCCCGCAGAAAATCAATGATCGTGCACGCCGCCGCGGGCGCCATCGCCGCTCCCATATTGTTTGCGTCGGTGATCCCCTGATCGCGGATCCTGCCGATCATGACCCGCGTTATCCGCGGCAGATCGTTTATGCTGTCTGCGATCAGCATCGCTCCCGCGCCGGTTACCGTTCGCTGCGCCGTCGGCGTTCTCTGACCGCCGTATTCGAGCGGGAAACGGAACTGCCGTTCCGCCGAACAGAAGTGAGACGAGGCGCACGCTCCGGCGAGCTTTGCAGCGCCGCTGTCCACGCAGAGCGCAGCCATTGCGGCAGCGAGCGCCATGGTTGAACACGCGCCGAACAAGCCGGCATACGGGATATCCGTTCCGCGCGCGGCGAAGGTCGATGCGACGCACTGATTCAGAAGATCTCCGGCAAAAAGAATATCCGCGTCGTCTACGCTCTTGCCGCATTTCCGAAAAGCGTTTTCCAGCGCAGTATCGCTGAGCTTGCTCTCGCACATCTCCCAGCTGCCATCGCAGATTTTATCGGTCGGATAACAGACGTCGAATTCATCCGCAAGGGGGCCTTCGCTTTCTGTTTTGCCGACAGCGGACGCCCATGAGATCACCGCGGGCGCGTTCGGCAGACCGATCACATATCTGCCTTCTCTTTTCGGCATGAAATCACCCTTTCAAAATAAAAAAATAATATATCATTCCGTAAATCGCCGCCGAAGAGCAGCCGTACGCGATCACAGGGCCCGCGAGCGTGAACATCTTCGCGCCGGTGCCGAGAACGCGGCCTTCGGTCTGAAATTCCATCGCGGGGGATACCACGGAATTCGCGAAGCCCGTGATCGGCACCGCGAGTCCCGCGCCGGAAAACCCTGCCAGCTTGCCGAATATACCAAGACCGGTCAATATCGCCGTCAGAACGATCAGCGTGATCGGTACGGCGGCTTTTGTCTGCTGCTCGTTCAGTCCCAGCCGGCCGAAAAGGGAAAAGAGCAGTTGCGCGAACACACAGACAAGGCCGCCGGAGACGAATGCTTTTATCGCGTTTTTCAGCCCATCGCTCGGCGGTGACGCCCGTTTTGTCATGGCGTCGTATTCTGCGTCGAGCGGCGTTTTGTTTGTCATGGCGTATCACTCCTTTTTTTATAGCTTCACCGAAAAGGTCGGTAATATTCATTTTTTCAGAATAAAAACCCCCGACGCTGAAGCGTCGGGGGCAAGCACCGAAAGGATCTGTTATCTGTCGTCGTCTTCAAGTTCGTTGTTCGGCTCGTCTACGGGCTGAATAATGTTCTGCTCCGTTGAGGGTGCGGGCGTATCGGACGACGGCGGGGTCTGTTCTGATGAGGGCTCGGATGACGTGTCGGACGTCGGCGCGGCAGTTTCGGACGTCGGCGTGGACGTGTCGGCCGTCGGTTCGGTTGATTCCGTATTGTTGACGGGTTCCTCTGTTGTCGGCGCGTTGGTCGTCTCGGACGTCGTTCTTGCGCGTGTCGTTTCGCGCTCGGTGGTGGAGCTGATCGACCGGCGTGTCGTCGTTGTCGCGGATGTGCTGCGGTCAGTCGTCGTTTCCGTTGTTGTGGGCGCGCTTGTCGCGGACGCGCTGGTGCTGGGCAGCTCGCTGATCGTAATCAGGCTCGCCGTGGGCTCCGTCTGACTTTCCGTGACCTCGGTCGTTGTTTCGGTCGTGGATTCCTTTGCCCCGAAAAGCTTGTCAATGAATCCGTAGTACTGATTGCCGAAATACAGACCGGCGATCAGCGCAACGAGCAGCAGAAGCAGAATCAGCACGACAAGAGGCGCTTTGCTGGGCTTTGTATTGTCAAGCTCCGGCTCGGCTTCTTCCTGCTCGGGGGCGGCTTCCGGTTCGTCCGCAGCCTCTTCCGCGGCCGCAGCCGCGGTGCCGGTCACGGGAACGTCAACGGGAACGAGATTTTCCATCAGAACGGTAACGCTCTTATTCGCGCCGTTTGTCGTCGCCTGATCGATCAGGTTCTGGCACGCCTGCTTTACGGATTCCGCGCCGCGCAGGATCGAGAGGATCTGCTCGTCGGTCGTGTATTCGTAAAGCTCGTTGCTCATAACGATGATCTTTGTATTCGGAGTAATGGAGTCAATGCGGTCAAACGCAAGCGCAGGCATGACGTTATCGACGTCCGACGCGGCTTCTTCCGCGCCGAAATCGATGCGCGTCAGGTACATCTCGTCATAAGTGTAAACGGCGTTCTTGCCGCAGTTACCAATATAAACGCAGTCGCCGAAATTATATACCAGCGTCGCGGAAAGGGTGGAATACTCTCCGTCTGTGATCGAGATCTCGCGGGACGCGTGATTGAAAAAGCTTTCCGCCTCGATCTGAAAGCTGTCGCCGCTGGTTTTGATCGCGGGAATGTGCTTTGTGAGGATATTCATCGCGGTCTCGGCGATTTTTTTCTCCCTGTCGCCTTCCGCAACGCAGAGAACGACCTCTCCGTTGAGTCTGCCCGCGCCTTTATATCCCTTATCCATAACGTCGGCAAGAATGACCTTGCCGTTCATATTGACGTTCGCGCCGTTGATATGATCCTGTACGCCGGGCTTGGAGATCACGACGGCTTCCGCCTTCATTCTTATCATTTTATTCTTCCTCCCTGAAAATTTAAGAAACCGCACCGAATAATTTTCATAATTCTTCAATATCTATATTATAATATCATCTTTTTTTCAGCGCGTCAACACTCTTTATTAAAATATTTCTGACGTCGCCCGCCAAATACAGGGAACCGCAGACAACGAGCGCGTCATATGCCGGCAAAAGCGCAAAACAGCGTTCGACTGCGTCCGCGGGATCGTCCGTTTCTTCCGCTTTGCCGCCTCTTTCGCGTATCATCTGCGCAAGAGCGCCGGCGCCGATCGCGCGCGGATTCGAGGGCGTCGCCGTGACGGTCAGCGCGAAATGCGGCAGCAGATTTCGGAGCGCTTTATCGATCTCCTTATCCGCCATCATACCCATCAGGGCGAGGATCTTTTTGCCTCTCAGATGCTCCTCCAGCAGGGAGGACAGCGCCTTTGTCGACGCGTCGTTGTGGCAGCCGTCGAGAAGTACAACGGGAGATTCGCAGAGCAGTTCGCACCGCGCGGGATTGACCGTGTTCCCGATCCCGCGGACGATCGCATCGTCCGTCACGGGGAACTGTTTGCAAAGCCTTGCCGCGGTGACGGCGAGGGCGGCATTCTGCGCCTGCACCTTGCCGGGGAGCGGCACGAAAAAGTCAAGTCCCGCGAAGTTTTCGCGAAAACCGCGCAGGGATTCGCCGCAAACGCGGACTTCATTCATATCCGCGATATACAGGGGCGAAGCGCGCTCGTCGCAGACGTCGAAAAACACCTGCATCGCGTCCTCCTGCAGATTCGACGGTACGACCGCGGGGCGGCAGGGCTTGATGATGCCCGCCTTCTCGAACGCGATCTTTCTGAGCGTGTCGCCGAGGATGTTTGTATGGTCGAGCGAGATCGAAGTGATGACCGAGATCTCAGGCGAATCGATGATATTCGTCGCGTCGAATCGGCCGCCGAGACCCGTTTCAAGGATCACGATCTCACATCCGCTTTCTTTATAGCATAAAAAAGCCGCCGCTGTGACCGCCTCGAATTCGGTGATCTCTTCGCCGAGCGCTTCGATCGCGTTTTTCACGCGCTGCGTCGCGTTGATCAGCGTTCCATCGCTCACGGGCGCGCCGCCGATCTGTATTCTCTCGCAGAAATCGGTGATATACGGGGAGATAAAAAGTCCCGTTTGATATCCCGCCGCATTGAATATTTCGGAGAGCATGATCGCGGTCGAGCCCTTACCGTTGGTGCCGGCAATGTGTATGAAAGAAAGTCCCTCTTGCGGCTGCCCGAGAGACTTCATCAGCTTTTCGATGCGCTGAAGTCCGGGTCTGATCCCGAACTTCAGCAGCGAGTGATAATAATTGATCGCTTCTTGCTTTGTCATTTAATTAATTTCGCAAGCTCAGCCTTGATCATTTCGATCTTATCGGCGGTCTTTGCCTGCTTCTCTCTCTCGCCCGCGACCACGGCGGCGGGAGCCTTCGAGACGAAGCCCGCGTTGCCGAGCTTCGCGTTAAGGCGCTTCAGCTCTTCTTCCGCAGCCTTCAGCTCTTTTTCAAGCCGAGCTTTTTCTTTTTCGATATCGATCAGCTCGGCGAGCGGGATATACACCGTCGCGTCCGCGGTGACGACGCTGACCGTATCGGCGATCTCAAAGGACGCGCCGACGGAAACGTCGGAGGCGGAGGCAAGGCGGGTGAAGAACTCCGCGCCGCTTTCGAACGCCCCTTTGAATGCGGAAGCGATATACAGGTGCGCCTTCTTTGACGGCGGCACGTTCATCTCCGCGCGGCGGTTGCGCACGGCCTTGATGGCTTCCATCAGCTTCTCGAAATCGGCTCTTTCTTTATCGAAGCAGAGCGCTTCGTCGTATTCGGGATAGGCGGAGATCATGATCGAGTCTCCGTCGTGCGGCAGCGTCTGCCAGATCTCCTCGGTGATGAACGGCATGAACGGATGCAGAAGCTTGAGGGTGTTCGACAGAACGTAGATCAGCACCGCCTTCGCGCGCTCCGCCTTTTCGCCGCCCGCCTGCAGGCGGATCTTGCAGATCTCGACGAACCAGTCGCAGAACACGTCCCAGATGAAGTCGTAGAGCTTCTGCACCGCGATACCCATTTCGCAGCTGTCGAGCGATTCGGTCACGCCCTTCACAAGCTCGTTGTACTCCGCGAGGATCCATTTATCCTCAAAGTCGAGCGTATCGGGCAGGTGCGGCGCGCTCTCGGAGCCGTCGAGGTTCATCAGCACGAAGCGCGAGGCGTTCCAGATCTTGTTGGCGAAATTGCGGCTCGCCTCGACCTTCTGGTCGGAGAAGCGCATGTCGTTGCCGGGGCTGTTGTTGGTCGCGAGCGTGAAGCGCAGCGCGTCCGCGCCGTATTTGTCGATGATCTCCAGCGGGTCGATGCCGTTGCCCAGGGATTTGGACATCTTTCTGCCCAGCGCGTCGCGCACGAGGCCGTGGATGATGACCGTATCGAAGGGCACGCGCCCGGTGTGCTCGATCCCCGAGAACATCATGCGCATGACCCAGAAGGGGATGATATCGTAGCCCGTGACGAGGCTGTTGGTGGGGTAGTAGTGTTTGAAATCCGGCGTCTCTTCCGGCCAGCCGAGCGTGGAGAACGGCCACAGCGCGGAGGAAAACCAGGTGTCAAGGGTGTCCTCGTCCTGATGCACGTGCGCGGAGCCGCAGTGCTGACAGACCGTCACATCCTGCTTCGAGACGGAGATCTTTCCGCAGTCTTCGCAGTACCATGCGGGGATGCGGTGGCCCCACCAGAGCTGACGGGAAATGCACCAGTCCTTGATATTCTCAAGCCAGTGGAAATAGATCTTTTCGAAGCGCTGCGGAACGAATTTCGTCTCGCCCTTTTTGACCGCCTCGATCGCGGGACCCGCGAGGGGTTCCATCTTCACGAACCACTGCTGCGAAACGCGCGGCTCCACGGTGGTGTGGCAGCGCTGGCAGGTGCCCACGTTGTGCGAGTAATCCTCGACGCGGATCAGCGCGCCCTCCGCCTCAAGATCCTTCACGATGGCTTTTCTCGCCTCGTATCGGTCCATCCCGGCGTATGCGGGGTAGTCCTCGGTGATCTTCGCGTCCTCGGTCATCACGCAGATCATCTCAAGCCCGTGACGCTTGCCGACCTCGTAGTCGTTCGGGTCGTGGGCGGGGGTGATCTTCACGCAGCCGGTACCGAAATCCTTCTCAACGTATTCGTCGGCGACCACGGGGATCTCACGGTGAACGATGGGCAGGATCAGCGTCTTGCCGACCATGTCTTTATACCGCTCGTCCTCGGGATTGACCGCCACGGCGGTATCGCCCAGCAGCGTTTCGGGGCGGGTGGTCGCGAGCTCAAGATATCCGCTGCCGTCCTTGAACGGGTAGCGCAGATACCAGAAATGGCCCGCCTGCTCCTCGTATTCCACCTCGATGTCGGAGATGGAGGTCTTGCACTGCGGGCACCAGTTGATCATGCGCTCGCCGCGGTAGATCAGGCCTTTATCATAGAGATTGCAGAAGACCTCGCGCACCGCCTTGCTGCAGCCCTCGTCGAGGGTGAAGCGCTCGCGCTCCCAGTCACAGGAGGAACCGAGCTTTTTGAGCTGTTCGACGATCCTGCCGCCGTACTGCCGTCTCCATTCCCAGGCTCTCTCAAGGAAGCCCTCTCTGCCCAGATCCGCTTTCGAAAGTCCTTCTTTCTTCATCGCGTCCACGATCTTCGCCTCGGTCGCGATGGAAGCGTGGTCGGTGCCCGGCACCCAGAGGGTGTCGAAGCCCTTCATTCTTTTATAGCGGATCAGGATATCCTGCAGCGTATTGTCAAACGCGTGCCCCATGTGCAGCTGCCCGGTGATGTTCGGGGGCGGGATCACGATGGTATAGGTTTGTTTGCCCTCCTCGCGCTTTGCGTGGAAGTAATTCTTCTCGATCCAGGTTTTGTAAATGCGGTCCTCAACTGCCTTGGGATCGTATTTCGTCGCAAGTTCCTTACTCATTTTCGGTCTTTTCCTTTCGGTTGAACAGGTGTTTTTCTTCTTCTTCGTCCGCTGCGGGTTCCGGCTCGGGCAGGATCTCGATCTTTACCTTGTCGATCCTGCGCTCGTCGACGCTCATCACGGTGAATTTCAGGTTTTTATATTCCACAACGTCGTTGCCGCCGTCCTGCGGGATATAGCCGAGCTGCGCGATCAGGAAGCCGCCGAGCGTGTTGTAGTCGCCCTCGGGCAGCTCGACGCCGATCAGCTCGCTGACCTCGTCGATATCGGTCACGCCGTCGACGGTGTAGACGTTGTCGTTGATCTTCGAGATCTCGTCCTCGTCGTCGTCATACTCGTCGTCAATGTCGCCGACGATGGATTCGAGGATATCCTCCACCGTCACGATGCCCGCCGTGCCGCCGTATTCGTCCACGACCACGCACATCTGCAGGCGGTGCTCGGTCATCTCCTTGAACAGGTCGCCGCATTTCTTGCTCTCCGGCACAAAATACGGCTCGCGCATCACGTCGCGGATCGAGGTATTCTTCGGGATGCCCGAACCGATGAAACGCAGAAGATCCTTGACGTAGACGACGCCGACGATGTTGTCCGGGTCGTCATCATAAACCGGGATGCGGGAATACCCGTCCTCGATCGCCGCGTCGATCACGGTCCGGACCGGTTCGTCCGCCTCGACGGCGGTCATATCCACGCGGTGGGTCATGATCTCGCCCGCGCTCACGTCGTCGAGCTCGAAGATATTGTTGATCATTTCGCGCTGCGTATCCTCGATCACGCCCTTTTCCTCGCCCTCGTCGACGAGCATGCGGATCTCCTCTTCGGTGACCTGCTCCTCCTCTGCGTTCGGGTCGACGCCGACAAGGCGCAGAACGCCGTTGGTGGAGGCTGCGAGCAGTTTTACAAAGGGTTTCGCGATCGCCGAGACCGCAAGAAGCACCGGCGCGCACGCCGTCGCGATCTTTTCGGGCTTCGCCATGGCGATCTTTTTCGGCACGAGCTCGCCGAACACGAGCGAGAGGTAAGAGACGAACAGCGTGATAACGATGAACGCCGCGGTCTCGATGCCGCCGTAATGCGCCTGCCACGCGGGCTGCGCTTTGACGATCGCGTTCGCGATCAGCGGCGCGTAAGTCTGCGCTGCGCTGGCGCTCATAAAGAAGCCCGCGAGCGTGACGCCGATCTGGATGGTGGAGAGAAACTGCGAGGAATTCGCGGTCAGCTTCTTCACCTTTTTCGCTTTTTTGCTGCCTTCCTCGGCAAGCCTGTCGATCCTTTTGTCGTTGAGGGAAATGACGGCGATCTCACTGCAGGAGAAAAATCCGTTGACGAGGATGAGCGCGATCATCAGAAGCGTTTTGAGGATCAGCGTGCTCGCGTCCGGGTTCGCGGCGTCCGCGGTGACTGCCGTCAATATACCGGCAGGGTCGGGATCTGTCATAAATGGTGTTACTCCTTAAAATATAATTCTATAAGCCGACAATAAGTCAGCTTACATTAAGAGATATTATATATTAGTAATATAGATTTGTCAATGTTTTTTTGTCGCCGGTTCCCGGCAGTGTGGAGGGTGAAGAGTGAAGAGCGGAGTGAAGGAAGTCGCTTCGCGACTTGATTATAGATAAGCTTCCGGTTGCCGGTTAACTTTTCTCATTTAACTGTTTACTTTTCACTGTTTTCCCATTTCACTGTTCACGACTTCACGCTCTCACGACCGTCGACCGTTGACCGTTGACCGTTGACTGTCGACCGTTGACTGTCGACCGTTGACTGTCGACCGTTGACTGTCGACCGTAGACTGTCGACTGTTGACCGTTCAAAAAAACTCCGCCGGTATTGCAGAACGGCATTCTATATGATATACTCATAAACGTGATCTGATACCGCACAAAAAGTATTTCAGCGCCAAAGGGGGCTGCGTATGAGCAACAGTATTCCGGATGCGGACTTGATCCGATTTCTCCGCAATGAAGACGACGCTTCCCGCTCAGGTACGGGGGAGCGCGCCGGAAAAACGCGCGTTTTGTTTGTGTATACGAATCTCGGAGTCGGCGGCATCGCGCGCTCGCTGATCGAGCTTCTGCGCGTTCTGGAGGGCTCGGACCTCGATATCACGCTCTATATCCGCCGCGACGACGTAAATGAGCTGATCGGCGAGATCCCGTCTTATGTCAGGCTCGCCGTGGTCCGCAACAGCGTCAAGCGCGTCGAGTTTGAAGACAATCTGCGGGGCAGAGCGGCAGAGCGGACCTACGCCCTGCTGCGAAAAAAGCATGCCTTTGCAGCGAAACGGTTCTTTGAAAAGTACATGCGCCCGATCCAGCGCAAACGCGAAAAGGACGGGCTTGACCGTCTCGGACTTTCATGGGATACGGCAATCTGTTATTCCACGGACGGGGACGACCCGGTCTTCGTGCGCGACTGCGTCCGCGCGGCGAAAAAATATGTCTTTATCCACCAGAGTACGGCGCTCGCGGAGGAAAATATCGATGCAATGCGCGACTTCGACGGCGTGTTCACGGTCAATCCCGCATTGATCCCCTGGGCGGAGCAGATGCTTCCGGGCGGTCCGCCGGTGCGCGCGATCGAGAATTACGTCGACCCCGAAAAAGTGCTCCGGCTGTCAAAGGAACAGACCGTCGTCCTGCCCGGAAAACGGATTCTCGCGACGAGCGGGCGGATCTGTCTGACGAAGGGTTACGACTTTGTGATCGGCGCGGCAAAGATCCTGAAAGAGCGCGGCGTGCGCTTTTTGTGGTACTGGATCGGCGACGGTCCCGACCGCGCGGAAATGGAGCGAAGGATCGAAGAAAACGGTCTTGGGGACGATATCGAAATTACGGGGAATCTTCTGAATCCGTTCCCGTACGTCGCCGCATGCGAGGTCTATATCCAGCCCTCGCGCGCGGAAGCGTTCTCCCTTTCCGTCCTGGAAGCGATGATCCTGACCCGCCCCGTGATCGCGACAAATACGGCAGGCCCCGCGTATTTATTCGAAAAATATCACTGCGGGACTGCCGTTCAGACGGACGCGCAAAGCGTCGCGGACGGGATCCTGCGCCTGCTTGAAAATGACGAAGAACTCGAGCAAGAACGCCGCGCCCTGCAGTCGATCGACTGGGCGCGGGAGCGGGAGGATTATATTCGGCAATGGACGGAGTTGTTGAGATCCTGATTTGCCGAGGTTTTGTGTTTGCGGATATCGGGGATCGGATATCGTGTCGGAACCGCGACTCAAATCATAAAATCAACTCTGCAAAATCGGGAAAAAGCAGGAAAAGTGAATTATACAGGCACGATCCCCGAGATCCGATCCCCGATATCTGAATTTCACCAAAAAACTATTGCAACTCCCGCGCGGCTGTGATATTATACAATAGACAGGGCGAAAAGGCTCTGCCGATACGGCAATATGCCGCAATTATCAAAAATTACGGAGGATCAGTTATGGCAGATTCCATTCTCGACGCTTACAAAGTCAGTCATTCGCAGGACGATGCGGTGAAGGCGGACAGAAAGATCAAAGTCGGTATCATCGGCACCGGCTGGATCGCCGACGCGCACGCGGACAGCTACAAGAAATGCGACGACGTGGAGATCGTCGCGCTCGCGGATCTCGTGCCCGGCAAGGCGGAGGCGTTCGCGAAGAAGAACGGGCTTGAAAACGTCCGCTTCTATCCGAGCGACAAGGCGCTCATCGACGCGGAAAAGGATATCGACGCGGTCTCCGTCTGCACCTACAACCGTCAGCACGCGCCCTGCACGATCTACGCGCTCGAGCACGGCGTGAACGTGCTGCTCGAGAAGCCCATGTGCGTCACCCTCGACGAGGCGGTGGAGATCTGCCGCGCCGAGAAGAAGAGCGGCAAGATCCTTTCGATCGGCTTCCAGCCCCGTTTTGACGAGAATATGAAGCTCGTCAAGAAGGTCGTCGATTCCGGCGTGCTCGGCAAGGTCTATTATATCCAGACCGGCGGCGGCAGAAGACACGGCATCCCCACGCCCTTCGGCACCAGCTTCATCCGCGACGACACCGCGGGCATCGGCGCGCTCGCCGATATCGGCTGCTATTCGATCGATATGGTCATGAACGCGATCGGCTACCCGAAGCCCCTCACGGTCACCGGCTACACCTCCGGATATTTCGGGAAAAAGCCCGATTATCTCGAGAAGCCCGAATACGTCAACGAGTTCTCCGTCGACGACTTCGGCGCAGGCTTTATCCGTCTTGAGGGCGACGTGATCCTCGACTTCCGTATCTCCTGGGCGATGCATATGGATTCCCCCGGCGACACGATCCTGCTGGGCACCGAAGGCGGTCTGCGCATTCCCGCGACCGACTGCTGGAACGGCAGCATCGGCGGTCCGCTCGTGGTTTACCACAACGTGGCGGGCATCCCCGTCGAGACCGTGATCCCCGAGGTCGATTACCACGGCAACAACTTCGACCGCAAGATCCGCTCGTTTATCGACGCGGTCATCACCGGCGGCAAGGCGCCGATCCCCTCGAGCCAGATCATCTACAACCAGGCGATCATCGACGGCATCGTCCGCTCGAACAAGCTGGGCGAAGAGGTCAAAATCGAGATCCCCGAGATCTGAATATCTGAGTAACAAAAAACGCGTCGGGCGTGCGCCCGGCGCGGTTTTTGTTATGTGAGATGTGAGATAAGAGATAAGAGATGAGAGATGAGGGGCGGGAAATATACTCTCTGAAAGAATTTTCACCGTTCACTTTTCACTGTTCACTGTTCACGACTTCACGTCCGCAAACAAACTCTCAAACGCCTCCGTGACGATCGATCCCGCGTTGTAGTTGACCGCGTTGATCTCCTCGTTCTCGGTCAGCATCGAGCGCACGTCGTTGTCGGTGAGGATATAGCCGATCTGGTCGTTGCACAGACCGAAGCAGATGAGATTTTCCGCTCCGCAGCTTTCGGCAAGGGGAGCGTAATCCCAGCTCTCGCCGGTCCATGCGTCCTCCGCGGCGATCGCGCCGCCCCATACGATGGCGGGGTCGATCTCGCCGGGTACCAGCAGAATGCCGAGCTTCCCGCCGCCGAGCTCCATATAGCCGATCTCGGTGATGACGGAATACCCGAGGCCGTCGCGCACCATAACGGAGCCGAGAAGGCCCTCTCTGCCGGCGATCACGTGCACGGGGTTCTTCGCTTTGATCGTAAGCTCCCGGACCGCGATATTCAGCAGCGCCGGCAGTTCCTCGTCGTTGTCGCTCGCCGCGAGGCGCGCGCCGAGCGTTGCGCCCATCGTCGTCAGACGCGATCTCGTGTCCGCGCCCTCCTCAAAAACGTAGGGGCTGTGGTCCGAGGTGATCGCCAGCTGCGAGCCCTGAATGAATACGAAGTCCGCGCCGACCTCTTCATTGACATACTTTTCGATATAGTGCGGATAGTCCGCGGAGAGCGTCGTGGATGGGACGTTCACGGGATGGATGCCCGCCTCGCAGACCCAGATCTCATTTTTCTCCGCATCGTCCGGCACGAAGCGCAGACGCTCGAAATTGCCGTCGAACACGTCCGGCTCGCGCTTGTCGTGGATGAATTCGGAGATATCGGCATAGCCGTAATAGAGCTTGCCTTCGCTCATATCTTCGACCGCCGCGACGATCGTTTCGGCGACCTTCGTATAGACGATCTCCATGAATTCGGGATTCCTGCCCACGACCGCGGCTTCGCCCTTAAAAGAGGTCGACCACGGATTCTTCAGCAGCGCGGGCACGAGCGGCGCGCCCAGACCGAGCACGTCGATGCAGGAATGCTGATGCAGCGCGGAGACGTTGATCGAATCGATCCCGTTTTCCTCGGCGAAGTCCCTGACGCGGCTTCTGATCTCGAGTACGTCGCCGCGGGTGAACCCGAAGCCGTCCAGCGCGGCGTAAACGACGGTCGTCTCGCCGTCGGAGAGCGCGTAGGTGTTCACGCCCTGATCGTCAAGCACCTCGACCGGCGCCCGGCCTTCCATCGCCTCAAGCGCGCCCGCAAGGAAGAAGCTGCCGTCCATCGGGTCGATCTCGTCGAGGAATGAGGCTTTGGCAAAGCCCATGCTCCAGCGCGCGTCGCCCGCGGGCTCCGGGTCGAATACGTCTTTGCCCGCGTAGAAATTCTGCGGCTCATAATTCTTGATGCTCTGTATATCGCCGTGCCAGTTGAGACCGGGGATCAGCGTGTTGAGCACCTTGCCGAGAATGAAGATCATCTGATCGACGATCTGATAGAACACGTGCTCCATTTTCTCGGAAACGGTGAAATTCGTCTCGGTCTTTGCCGCGGACGCTGCGGGCGCGCCGACCGCGGAGAACACGAGGATCAGCGCAAGAAAGATCGCGAGGATTTTTGAAGTTCGGGTCATGAGAAAAATCTCCTTTCGTGTATATGTACATCTTCGGACCGCTTTGGGACGGTCTGTTTATTCATCTTCTTCGGGGACGGGCCGGGTGATCACCGGCGTGCCGTCTGCTTTGAGAAGCGACGTGATCCCGGCGCCGTAACCGGCTTTGACAAACAGGTAGTTCACGCCGGTCTCCCGGTCGACCAGCACCTGACGGACGCCGGCGGTCGACAGCTCGGAACCTTCTCTGCGGGTTACGACAAAACGGTCGTTCTTCTTCATGCTTCTGCCTCCTTCTGTTTCGCTGTGTTTACGGTTTTCAGTACTTTTTCAAACGTATCGGCGATGGTCTGCGCGGTCTCGGGACCGGCGGAGTTCGTCTCCTCATAATGCCGCCTGCCGTGGGCGTCTCTGCCGTTGTCAAGATAGGGCTTGTCGGGGGAGAGCAGGAAATCGTTCGGCGGCAGCACGTAACCGAGCTCGTCGTCCGCAAGGCCGTAAATAAGAAGATCTTCGTCGCCCGCGAGCTTCACAAGCGGGATGGGGTTGACCTCTTCGCCGCAGCCCGTCGCGCTTTCCTCCGCGGTCAGATATCCGCCGTAAGCGAGCTCCGGGAACAGCTCGCAGGGCAAAAACAGCATCTTCACGCCGCCGAGCTCCATATAGGTCAGTTGGGTTTTCACGAACGCGATCGCCTCGCCCGCGGGATCCGCATACCGGTCGACCTGAATGATGCCGACCTGCCCGGCGACGGCGAGCAGCGAATTCTCAACTTTCACGTAAAACTCCTGCGTGATGCGGTCAAGCCGCGGCTCAAGCTGTTTTTCGTCGGTTATGGAGATCGCGTATTCGCCGAGCTTTGCCCCGATATTGCGCGTGGATTCGAGCAGCCGGTGCTCTTTGCGTAAAAGGTTTTCGTCGTCGATGTTCATCGAGATCATGCCGCCGATCGCGCCGACCGCGTAGAGCGTTTCCGCGCCGGTCTCGCGGCGGATCTTCTCGCGCAGATAGCAGGGGAAGTCCGCGCTCACGAGATGGTTGCAGCCCTGCAGCGACTCGGAATGCGAGGCGAAATTCAGCATCCAGATCTGGCGCGTTCCGTCGTCCGGAACGAAGCGGAAGCGCGAGAGCGTCTTGGAATAAATGACCGGCGTGCGGATATCCTCCTGCATGTCGGGGACCTCGGTTTTGCCGAAATACAGCTTGCCTGGGCGGCGGTCCGCATAGGCGTCCGCGGCGGCGGCGACGGCGCTCTCGATCAGCAGCGCAATGAATTTCGGGTTTCTGCCCGTCAGCGGCAGGGGACCCCAAAGTCCCATCGTGTCGATGCCCGCGTGGTTGTGCGTGCTCGTCACGGTCACGCCGCGGCAGCCGGTCAGGCGGATAAAATCCCCGAGCGCGGCTTTGAGCGCGTTCACGTCTTTACTTAACAGGCCGACCACGTCGAGCGTGATGAACAGATGCCCGCCGCGTCCGGTGCCGTCGTCGAGCCAGACGGCGATCGCGTACTGCGGGTCGATCACGCCCCGCGCGGGGTTGTAGGAGCCGTAGCCCGCGATATAATACTTTTTTTTCTCGATATCGTCAGGCAGAAACGGGTGTCTGCCGAAGCCCGCGGTGAAGGTCCCGCCGGGGGCCTCTGCGCGGTCGAATACGCCGTCCGGCGGTTCTTCCGCCAGCGGCGCCTTGCCGCGCGACACGATCGTATGCAGAGCGGTGTTGATCAGTTTGTCAGATAACTTCATTGCACTCATCCTTTAAATCTATAAATGATTTTGTGATGCTTGAGGCTGCGTGTTCGCCGATGCTGATGAACTCGTGGTAATGGTTCTTCGGGTCGCCGATGATATAGTCGTTGTCGGGGACGATATAGCCGATCGCGTCGTTCGCAAGACCGAAGGCGTGAAGTCCCTCGCCGAAGATCTCACAGAGCGGCGGATAGGGGAAATCCCGCCCCGAAAAAGATCCCTTCGCGGTCAGCGACGCGCCGCCCGAGAGCAGATCCTGACAGTATTCGCCGGGCACGAGCACGGCGCGGAAGCTCCTGCCGAGCTCAAGATACCCGATCTCCGTCACGTCGAGATATCCGCCGTCGCCGTCCCGCAGGACCTCGATATTGACAAGCCCCAGCTTGCCGACGAGCTTCATCAGGGGATTCGTCACGGGGATGCGCACCTGCCGAAGGCGGATATTCAGAAGCGGCTCAACGGGAACCTCGGAGACGGGCGTCCAGTTCTCGTACCAGAGCGTATGCGGGGCGCCGTTTCGTTCGCTCTCCGCCCGGTCTTTTTCGACGTTTTCGATATCATATAACAGCGGATCCGCCTCGATCTCCTCGGTCGTCTTCGTCATCGAGAGCACGATCCTTCCAAGCTCTCTGCCGTAGCGGATCGACTGTTCGTATCTGCGGTGCAGCGTCACGCCGTCGTTGGTAAGCCCCCGGTTCATATAGATCGCGCAGATCGCGCCGTTGATAAAGAGAAAATCGTATCCGGCGGCGTTGACGACCTCGCCCATATAATAGATGTATTCGCCGCAGAGCGTTCTGCCGTCGCCCTGCCCGTCGGTGGTGGGCAGCCCCGCCACGTCCGGGTGCGCGGGCATGCTCGCGATAATCGCGGGACGCTCGTTTTTGTCGTCGGGCGTAAACACGAAGCGGACAAGCTCCGACGAGAGCGCGGTCGCGGAGGGACGGTTCTTGTTGCCGAAATACGCCTTGCCGATGTCCTTCGCGGCGTACGTCATCGTGCCCGCCGTCATGGAGCGGATCGCGTCGAGCATCGACGAGGCGACGGCGCTTGTAAGCTCGTTCAGAAAAACGGGGTCGGGACCGTCGAGATAAAGCCCTTTTCCGCGTTTGTTGACCCTGAAATTGTGCGCGAGTTTTTTGCCCGTCTGCGTCCAGAGTCCCTGCGTATCGACGCAGGAATGCGCGTGGGTGGAGAAGACGTTGACGCTGCAGAGTTTTTCTTCGCAGGCGTCCGTACGCATCAGGCGGACGAGCTTTGCGCGGATCTTTTTGACGTTGCCGCTGCAAAGGCCGATGCCGTCGAGCACCGCGAATACGGAAACGCCCCTGCCGGAGCCGTCGTCGAGGGCGACGATGCGGCACTGCATCTTGTCGAGAACGGCGTTGACCTTGTTGTTGAAGCCGTTTTCGGCAGTCAGGTAGCCGCCCAGATAATAATCGTGGGTCTGCCAGTCGCGGGGCGTCACGTCCGCGACCGCGTACCCGAGCCGCCAGCGCGCGCCTTCTGCAGGCTCGGTCAGGAAATACGGGCTGCCGGGGAAGAAATTGACGCTCGTGTCGGCGTTGGCGTTTCGGAACATCGGACCGTCGTTCAGACCGTCCGCGAGCCGCCCGAGCCCCTTGTGATAGAATTTCTCAAATCGCAGGATGTTTTTTCGGTCCATTTTACACCTCCGGTCGTTGGCGGTTGTTTGTTTCTTTAAGTGTGGAGTGTTGAGAGTGAAGAGTGAATTGTCGGAAGTCGCTTCGCGACTTGATTTATAGAATCCCTTGCTTTTTTGATGATAACTTACCCTATTTTAAACCCTCAGAACTCAAAGCTTGCGATCGCAAAACGCAAAACGCAATTGACGCGTTAAGAAAACAGTCCGGGTGACTGTTTTTAGCGGCAAACGCAGCAGCTTTGCTGCGCGGCCCGGTCGGGCACACTATCAGAGCAAAACGCGCCACCTCGGGCCCCGGGTCTCGGGCCCCGGGACTTTTATCTCTTAAACAAATTATCGTTATACTTATAAATGATCTTCCCGTTATCAAAGATCATATCCTCATTCCCGAACGCGGCTTCGCTGTTGAAGCACGCGGCCTGCCGCATCCGGGCGAAGCCCTCCCGCGCGTCGCCGCGCTCCATGCCGACGTGGTAATTCCCGTCGGCGGGCACGGTAAAGGAGAGCGTTTTCAGCTCCCAGTCCGTATTGTCAAAATCCTGAGAAGCGATCAGTTCTCCCGTGTCGAGATCGCGCACGAACAGGCGGCAGCGGCAGCCGGAGGTCATTGTCTCCGCCTTGAAAAGACAGGGCACGCCCGCCTTGAAGTAAAGACCCTGATACAGCGCGGCGTCGCCGTCTTCGAGGCAGTCGATATAGCCATAGGGGTCGCCCTCTTCGGGCGCGCGGCACACGCCCGCGTCCCCGCGCATCGACCAGAAGCAGCGTCCGTCGCCGAATCCGCCGTTTTTGAGCGACGCGGTCGAGTGATAATAATTCATATCCGTGATCTGCGACTCGAAGAAATTGCACTCGATGCCGTCGATCACGTTATTCTCAAAGCGCACGTGCGTCACGGGCGGGTAGCCCGCGCGGTCGGTATAGGGGTTGAACAGCCACACGCCGAGCGTTTCAAAGTGGTTGTCGTGCACGTATACGTCGCGCACCTCGACCTTTTCCTGATCCTCGCAGTTCAGGCCCCAGAGGATAAATCCGAACGCCTTGCAGTGGTTCGATTTCAGGTCGTTGTGATCGACCTCGATATCGACCGATGGCTGCGGATCGTCGGAGTTCCACCACTCGCTGCGCCGGGGGTCGCGGCAGGAGGAGAAGATATACACCGAGTCGTCGCCGGTGAACATTTTACAGCCGGTGATTCGGATATGCTGACAGTTCATCAGGCAGATGCCGTCGCCGTTGCCGTAGCCCCATTCGTCAATAATAAGGTCTTTAAACAGACCGTTGCTGCTGGTGAACGGCATCATCGCGTAGCCGTGGTAATTGGTGATGTGAATGTCGCAGATCTCGAAATCGTGACAGCGGTAGAATCCGACGGGGCAGAGCTTCATGATCTTCTCTTTGTCGGTGACCTCCATCATGCGCACCGTGCCCTTGCCGCGCACGGCGAAATCGTGCGCGCCCTCCGGCGCGAAGATAAGGGGATAATTCCAGTACCAGTAATGGCTCCACTTGATCGTGGGGGAGAAATTCTGCCCGTAATACGGCTCGTAGGGGACGTAGGAATCGCCCTGCGGTTTGACGTAATCGCCGCGGTTCGGGCTCTGCAGCAGCGTCGCGCCGTCGCCGAACAGCAGCGTCACGCCGGTTTTGAGGACGATCCCGCCGGAGAGGAAGGTTTTGCCCGCGGTCAGCACGACCGTGCCGCCGCCTTTGGCATACGCGTCATCGATCGCCGCCTGGATCGCCGCGCGGTCGTTGGTCCTGCCGTCGCCCCGCGCCCCGTAAGGAGGGTCAGAGACGTCGATTGTAATGCGAGAAGAAGGGATCATAATAACATCCTTTTCATTAGTTCGGAGTTCGGAGTTTTGAAGGTCGCTGCGCGACCTGTTTTTTTAATGAGGAATTAGGAATGAGGAATGAGGAATGTCGGAAGTCGCTTCGCGACTTGGATTATACAGTGCGTGAGGGGGAATTTAAGGGCAAAGAATTAACCGCGTTATATCCGATCATTTCTTGACGATCCATTATACGCACATCTATAATGGGGTACGGGGCGAAGCCCCGTCATTCATTCCTCATTCCTCACTCCTCATTCCTCATTTTATCAAAATATCCGATCGTTTCTTGACGATACATTATACGCACATCTATAATGAGGTACGGGGCGAAGCCCCGTCATTCCTTCCTCCCTCCTCCTTCCTACTTCCTCCTTTATTCCGCAAGGAAGAGCCCGTCGCTATAACAAAACTCAAAGCACGAAAGAGGCAAACAGTTCGGCAAACGCGGAGTCCCGGCGGTAAAACACCGGCGGCTGGCCGAACGGCGCGGCGACCGTATGCGTTCCGCCGCCGTACGTCTTTCCGCTCCACAGGTGTACCCATTCGTCTTCGGGCAGATATACCGTTCTTTCTTTCGCGCCTTCGCGCAGGATCGGCGCGACGAGCAGATCCCCGCCGAGCAGGTACTCGGTGCTCTCGGTATACGCCTTCTCTTCGTCATAGGCGAAGAACAGCGGGCGCATGACCGGCACGCCCTTTTCGGCGTTCTCTTTGACCGCGGCTTTTAGATAGGGCTTGAGCGCCCTATGGATGCGGCTCATGCGGGCGTGATATTTCAGTACCTCGTCCGACGCGTCGAACTGCGCGTTTTCTTCGGGCTTATTGCCCTCGTGCGAGCGCATCAGCGGCGAAAAAGCGCTCATTTCCGCCCAGCGGATCATCAGCTCTTCGCTTCGCTGCATCGGCGGGAAGGTGATATACCCGCCCACATCGCTGTGCGCAAGTCCGAAACCGCAGACCGCAAGCGAGAGCGTCGCCGGGATGACCGACGGCAGACCGCAGTCAAACGACCAGTCGGTATGCTGATCGCCGTTCCACATCATCACCGAATACCTCACGGTGTCGGTGTGCCCGGCGCGGGTAAAGAACAGGATTTCGCCGAGTTTGCCGGTTTCTTCCAGAACCTCGCGGTTGAGCTTCGCCCAGCGCGCGGGCCAGGTGCAGTGCACGATCGCGGGGTCCTCGCCGCTGAACAGCACGCAGTCCGTAGGCAGGTATTCGCCGAAGTCCGCCATCCAGCCGTCAAGCCCGAAACCGATCATATTCTCTTTGATGACGCCCTTGAGCCAGTCCCACGCGTCGGGGTTCGTCAGGTCCACCATCGCGGCGGGGAAGGTCGTGATCTTGACAAGATAATCCCTGCCGGACCGGTCTTTGACGCAGTAGCCGCGCGCCGAGGCGTAGGCGTATAAGTCTTTCTCCACCGCGAGGAACGGGTTGATATAGCCGAGAAAGCGCACGCCCTTTTCCTTCCACGCGGTGATCGCGCCGTCAAGACCGGGGTAGAGCGTCTCGTCCCATTTCCAGTTCCACATCAGCTGCTTGCCGAAGGCGGTGATGCGGCGGCCTTCCCAGTCCTGACACCAGACGCCCGCGACCGCGGTATCGTATTGCTTGACCGTCTCGAGTTTTTTGTTGACGATGCCGGTACCGCCCTGAATGCCGAGGATCGCGCCGTCGTAGACCCAGTCCGGCAGCTCCGGCTGCCTGCCGAGCAGGTCGGAGAGAAGGCCGCTTAAAGCCGGGAAGCTCTTCGCAAAGCCGATATGGAGATCGGCGATCTGCCGGATCTCCAGCTCGTGAAAGGTCTTGTGCCGGAAGTCAAAGCCGCAGTACGCCGTCGCGTCGGAGTGGATGAAATATTTCCTGCTCGAGACGAAGGTCGGCTGCGCGTAATAGGTCTCGTAGGAGGAGAACGGTTCCTTGTGATCTGGCTGGGGTCCTGAGAGCTTTTCACGCACGAGCTTGCGGCTGATCGCCGCGGGATGCGTATGCTCCGCGACCCAGACGCGCCCCTTCTGACCGCGCAGGTCAAATTCCGAGAAGACTTCTCCGCCGCCGTAAATATGCTCGTTCTCCGCCGCGGGCAGACGCAGCCACATCCGGTTGAGCCCGCCGCGGGAGCGGATATCGTCAAAATGCACGTCGAGCCGGTCGCCGACAGCCGTAAAGAACGCGGTCAGCTCGGTCTCTTTGTCGCCGCTCTCAAAGCGCAGCGCCGCGCCGGAATCGGTCATCCCGAACTCCGCAAGACGCAGGACCGTCTTGTATAACAGCTTTTCGCTGAAGCGGAACCGCCCGTGCGACATCGTGTAGGAGGCCTCGCCCCGCCCGACGCAGAGCGCTGTCTTGCCCGGGGTGAAGGCGATTTTCTGTCCCGTATTGCAGGTCAGAAGCAGGGTTCCTTTGTTTTCTGTCAGATGCAGCATTTTGATCTCCTTATCTGAAAAAATGAGGAATTGGGAATGAGAAATGAGGAATGTCGGAAGTCGCTTCGCGACTTGGATTATACAGCGGATGAGGGTCCTTTAAGAACAAAAAATATACAACGATATGTCCGATACTTTGTATAGAGTTGAATTAACGTATATCTATTATCGGGTACGGGCAGAGCCCGTCATTCATTCCTCATTCCTCACTTCTCATTCCTCATTCTCAAAAAAAACACATCTGCCGATCCCCGATATCCGAATCAGCTTTTCCCTCTGATCTTCCCGAACGCTTCCCTGACCGCGTAGAACGACGGCTTCGGATTTGCGAACCGGTCGACAAGGCCCCAGCGCGTCTCGGTGGGGCAGTCGTGCTGACCGCACATATAGCAGGAGTCGCTGTCCGCCCAGCAGTAGACGATGGAGCCCGCCATGAATTTCTTCTCATGCAGGCGCGGGATCATCACTTTGAAGAACTTCGCCTGTCCCTCGGGCGTGTGCGGGAAGCCGGGGATCTTTGTGATCCGGGGCAGCTCGCAGTAGAAGTGGTTGACGAGGTCGCTCTTGAAAATGCGGTCGCCCTGCTTCGACTCGTCGGGCTGCGTGAAGCGGATCAGCTCCCGGAAATTCTTCGGCAGCTTATCGACAAAGCTGACGATATCGGCGTACGCCTCTTTCTCGCTGCTCACGCCGTACCGTTTGAGAATTTCGATCTTCTGCGCCTTCGTCTTGGGCGCGCCGTCGCCGATATAGCCGAATTCCTCGAGCAGGATCGGCTTGCCCGACAGGCTCCACAGATACCGCGCCAGGGCGTCGAACACCCAGAGGAAGCCGGGCATATTCATAAAGCAGCCCATATAGAGATCGAAGCCGACGTAATCCATATATTTGAACCACGGCTTCATGCGCACGTGCAGGTCCGCCTGCGGCCCCGCGGAGTTGTAGCCGATCACGATATCCCCGCGTTTGGGGTACATATACATCGCCGTCTTGCCGATATAGCCCGCGCATTCCTCGACCGTATACGGGAGCGTGAAGTGCGGGATGCCCGCCTCGTTTGAGATCTGGATGCCGTTGACGTATCCCTGCAGGTCCTCGATCAGGAATTCGGCGACCTTTTTGAGGTTCGCGTCGTTGCCGCGGGTGTCCATGCCCGCCTCGACGAAATGCTTCGGGAACGGCGAGACTGCCATCACCTTCATACCGTTGTCGCGGTAGCTTTTGCAGCGTGCCTTGAAGTCCTCATAGCTTCCGGAGACGGAGCCGTCCTTCTCGAAGGGGAAGGGGATATCGAAGCGCGCCCACTCGATGTTCGCTTCTTTCAGAAGGTCGAACTCCTCGTGCGGGTGGCACACGCCGCAGATATAGCCGACCTTTGCGCGGAATTCCTTCGTCTCGTCGTTCTCCTGCGGGATGAAGAACGAGCGCGCAAGATGATACGGCACCGCCTTGAGCGTCATTGAAACCTGATCGATGATGAATTGATCCATTGTCTGTTAACCTCTTTATTGATATTATTTAAATTATCATAATCCATTGAACAAGAATTGTCAATTAGTACAATGTTAAAAATTGTGCAAAAAATATAGATTTTATAAATCAAGGGATTATTTTTATTCATTATGCTGCTGTTTTTGTTAAGGCAACACCGCACGCCCGCTTTGTGCGGTGTTGCCTTAAGTCGTCAGACTTTCCGCATCCGGGTCATCCGGCCAGACGAAGGTGGACTTAAGGTCGTATTCCCCGTTGTCAATCAGAAGACTTTGCCCGGACATCGACTTGTTTGTCAGCGTCAGGAATACGACCCAGTCGGCGACCTCGTCCGCGCTCATCCATTTTTTCAGGGGCGTCACGTCCATGATCTTCTTCCATAATTCCGGATCCGTCGTGACCGGGTCGTTCAGCGGCGTATGTACGCCGCCGAGGCAGATCGCGTTGCAGGTCGCGCCCCGAGGCGCGATACGGATCGCGACGTTTTTCATATAGCCCAGAAGTCCCGCCTTTGCCGCGGCGTATTCGGGGAATTCCTGACCCGAGATCGCCGAGGCAGAGGCGTTGAACAGCACCGAACGCAGGGCGGGATTGTCTTTGATATACTTTTCCGTGACGTTGATCGCGCCGACAAGATTATTGCCGATATCGTCGCCGCCGTTCTGCTCGCCGGCGTTATTAAACAAGATCTCCACGTCTTTGATTTTGGGCAGCGCGTCCGCGTCGCGAATATCCGCGATATGGTGCTCATAATCCGGGTGCGAGACCGCGGCGGGCAGAATATCGATACCGTGAACGGTATGTCCGAGGGCAAGAAAACGCTCCGCGGCGGCTTTGCAGATCCCGCCCGAAGCGCCGGTGATCAGAATATTCATGGGGCTTCTCCTCCTTCATGCTGTTTCAGATACGCTTCTCCGACGCCGTCTTTTTTCCACTGCTTGAGCACGGAGTACCCGATCGGCGAGAAGACGACTTCCATCAACAGTTCCGCGCCCGCGCCGAGCAGGGAGCAGGTCACGCATTGGATCGGCGTCCAGTGAAAGCCGTCCCAGAAGATCGGCGCAAATACCGTGAAGGTCAGCAGGGCGAAAACGAAATTGTCGAAAAACTGCCCGATGAAGGTCGAGATATAACTGCGCGTGACGAACGCGAGCTTGCCGTCGGGATTTTTCCGAAACAGCCTGCCGATGCCGTAATTCAGAAAGTTGTTGACGACTGCCGACGAGAGGAACGCGACCGTGCTGCTTAAAAGAATAAACCAAGTGCCGCCGATGATCGTGTTGAACGCGGTGTAATCGTCCGCGTCGCTCGGAATAATGCTCACGATATAGAAGATCAGGCAGGCGAGCAGATTCGTTCCGATCGCGAAGACAGAGAGCTTCGTCGCCGCCTTCGGTCCGAACGCCTTGGTCACGATATCCATACATAAAAACGACAGCCAGGATATGAGGATCCCGCCGTCGAGCGCAAGCAGTTCGGACTGATAAATCGTCTTGTTGGCGAGGATGTTCATCATTATTACGGATATCGTAAACAGCGCGGTCACGGTCGAGGGGATACTGCGCAAAAGAAGCCGGGTATCCTGCCAGCCGGTTTTCAGTCTCGTTTTCATTTTTGTTTCTCCTTGGTTTTCTTTTATATAGCGGAGGATTTAGAGGCCGAACTCCGCTGGTTTGAACGCGCCGGAAACGTCCGCTCGCGTCCGACGCACATTCTATCATATTTCGCCGGAGGAATCAAGCTTTTTCCTTGATTTTACGGCGGCGATATTGTAAAATGAAAGAAGGTCACCTCTAATAATTCTCTCACATTCATCTTACTTGATCTTTTTCCGTCATACTTTACAAAAATGCTCGTCAATACACAAAGTATTAACTGCGCTTTTTGTTTCGTCTGACGAAAAAATCTCTTCGTAATCTGAACGCGTCGAATACTTAGGGCAACACCGCACAATTCGGGCGTGCGGATTGCGCAGTAGATTTTTTCGTCAGATTGTACAGATTCTCCGCAGGCAACCTGACGGTTGGCAAGGAGAAGATGTGCAATCTGACGGAACAAAGATCAAGCAAGACGCGCATTCGTATTTGTGCGGTGTTGCCTTAGAGGTTCCCAGAAAAAAACGGGTGATGCTTTGTGACAGGACGAAAACCGAAAGCATATATGGTCGCCACCGCGCACCTCGACACGGTGTGGAACTGGACGCTCGAGGACACGGTGAAAAAATTTATCCCGGACACGCTCCGGGAAAACTTCGCGCTGATCGAAAAATATCCGAATTATAATTTCAATTTCGAGGGCGCTTACCGCTATGACCTGATCAGGGAATACTATCCCGCAGAATACGAAAAACTCAGGGAATACATCGCCGCCGGACGCTGGTTTGTAACGGGCTCCTCGTGGGAGAACGGCGACGTGATTACGCCCGCGCCCGAGACGCTGATGCGCAATATCCTTTACGGAAACCGCTTCTTCGAGCGGGAATTCGGCAGAAAGAGCAACGATATATTTCTGCCGGACTGCTTCGGCTTCCCCTGTACGCTGCCCTCTGTCATGCGGCATATGGGGCTTTCCGCCTTTTCCTCACAGAAACTGACCTGGAACGAGGGGCATAAACCGCCGTTCCACGTCGGCGTGTGGCAGGGGATCGACGGCAGCGAGGTGATCGCCTCGGTCGATCCCGGCGCGTATACGACCGCGCTGCGCGAGATGCCGAGCCGCGACGAAACGCTCGCCGCACAGACCGCCGCGCTCCCGCTTTCGAGAGATCTGCGCTATTACGGTACCGGCGATCAGGGCGGTTCGCCGACCGAGGAATCCGTAAAATTCGTGAACGATTCCGTCGAAGACGAAGACGGGCTTTGCGAAGCCGTGTCCGCCTATGCGGGGCAGCTTGCCGACGAGCTCACCGATAAAGAAAAAAAGCGCCTTCCGCGCACCGCCGAAGAGCTTCTGATGATCACCCACGGCGTGGGCAGCTATACCTCGGTCGCACCGACGAAACGCTTTCACCGTTCAAACGAACTCAAAGCCGATTTCGCGGAGCGCGCCGCGGTGTTCGCCTCGTGGCTCGGCGCGCGCGAATACCCTGCGAAAACGCTTGAAAAGGCGTGGCGCGATTTCATCCGTCACGAATTCCACGACGACCTGACGGGTACGAGCGTGCAGCGGGCGTACCGAGAGACCTTCCACGACGATATCGTCGTGAATAATACGCTCGACGGCGAGATTGGCGCGTCTCTCTGCGCGATCGCCGCGAATGTCGATACCCGTATCGGGGACGGCGTCAAGCTCGTCGTGTTCAATCCGGCGGCTTACGAACGCCGTGACGCCGTTGAGGCGGTGATCGAAGAGGCGGAATGCGGTAACGCCGCGTATCTTTCCGTTTTCGACCGTGACGGAAACGAGGTTCCCTCGCAGATTATCGCACGGGAAAACGGCAAAATCATACTTTTGTTCCGCGCGCGCGTTCCCTCGCAGGGGTACGCCGTGTTCCGCGCCGTTCCCGCCGCCGCGCCGTATGCGAACGCCGAACTCACCGTCGGGGAACGGGAGCTGCAGAACGGGCGCCTCTGCGTCCGCGTCGATGAAAACGGCGATATCGCGTCCGTTTACGATAAGAAAAACGGCGTCGAACTGCTGCGCGAACCGATCCGCCTTGAGATCCTTGAAAACAACTTCCGCAATTACGGCGCGTGGGAGATCGGGTACGACGACCTGACCGCCGCGCCGCGCAGGATCGTATCGGGTCCCGCCGAAACGCGCGTCGTTCAATGCGGCGGCTGCCGCGTTTCGCTTGAGATCACGCGCGTCTCCGGCACATCGCGCTTTACGCAGACGCTCTCTCTCGACGCGGGCGGCGACCGGCTGACCGTATGCAACGATATCAACTGGACCGAATCGCGATCCCTGCTCAAGACTGCGTTCCCGCTCGATATCGACAGTGAAACTGCCGTTTACGACGCGGGGCTCGGCTGCGTCGAACGCGGAGACCGCAGTCCCGAAAAATACGAGGTCCCCGTGCACAAATGGGCGAATATGTACGACGGCGCGAATGATTACAGCGTCACGATCCTGAACAACTGTAAGTACGGCATGGACAAATGCGGCAATATTCTGCGCCTGACCTGCATCCACACGCCCGCGAATAAGTTCAGGGACGAGACGCGGCAGGATCTGCAGGATTTCGGGCAGAACGTGTATTCCTTCGCGATTTTCGGTGACAGAGGGGATTTCAGAAAAGCGCGTTCGGAGCGCGCGGGGACGCTGTTCAACAGCCCTCCCGTCGCCTGCGTTACCGGGACGCACCCCGGCGTTCTGCCGCCCGTCTGCGCCTTCTTTGAGATCGATAACGAAAACGTCGCCGTCCGCGCGATCAAAAAAGCGGAGGATTCCGACGAGATCGTCGTGCGCGTCTGTGAATCCGCGGGCAGAAACGCCAGCGCGTCGTTCACATTCTTCGGCGGCGTTGCTTCGGCGCGGGAGATCAACGGATATGAACAGCTCGTCGGCGCTGCGAAGCTTGAAAACGGGCGCGTCTCGTTCGGGCTTTCGCCGTTCGAGCCGAAGACCTTTGCGGTGCGCCTGAATCCGCGGAAAAAAGCGGCGGAGAAAAACGAATATCGGCCGATCCCGATCGACGGGAATTTCGTCTTTACCTCCCGCAACGACCGCCGCGGAGAATGGGGCGTCGGGGAAAATCGCGTGACGGTCCCGCGCGAGATCATCGAAAAAGACTTCCGAACGGCGGATATCCCGTTCTCCTACTGTGAAAAAGACGGGGAGTTCCGTTGTCTTGTTCCCGCAGGGCAAAAGATCACGCTGCCCGCTGGCGCGAATATGCTTTATCTGATCGCCGCGCGAAGCGACGGGGACGGAGAATACGCCGTTCTCGCGAACGGGAAACGCATCTCCTTCGGCGTGCAGGGCTTCGACGGCGATATCGGCGGCTGGGACCAGTACGGCTGCGGGCATTTCGGCTTTATCCGCGAGGACCGCGTCGCGTTCTGCGCCTCGCATACGCACGACGTAAGCGGCGACAGAGTTTACGGCAGGTTCAGCCTGTTCCTGTATGCCATCGCGCTGCCCGAGGGCGCGCGTGAGATCGTTCTGCCCGCGGATGAACATATGATGATCGCCGCGCTGACTGCGGGGATCGGAATTGACAAAACGCGTTTTGCGAGCGATATCGCCATTCATAAAAAAGAGAAAACGCCGCGCGTTCTCGACGCGGGCGAGAATATCGGCGGCGGAAAGTATTTCCCGGGACAGCCGGTATACATCGTTTACGGCGGCGGCGCGGGGAACGTCGTATGGAAACGCTCCGACGGAGCGCGGTTTTACGGCATATCCGCGGCGTTCGATATGCCCGACGGGGACGTCGCGCTGACTGCGGAATGTGTGCCGTATGCAAAACAGCTTCCGGTCCCGTGCCGCGTCATTGCGGATATCTCGGGCGAGGGCTGCGGCAGCGAAAATCTGCTGGACGGCAGAGACGATACCTTCTGGCGCTCGGCGACCGACGGTGAGGCGACGGTACTGTTTGACCTCGGCGCGGTGCGGCGGTTCAGCCATATCGTGCTGTATCACGCGGGGTCCTGCGGGCAGGATCAGACGCTGAATACCTTCTCTTATGCCGTCGAGATTTTGCGAGACGGCGCATGGCTTACGCTCCTGCGGGAGGACGGGAATATCCTGCCCGTGACGCAACACGATTTTGACGAGGTCGCCTCGCGTTTTGTGCGTATCGTCATAAAAACGCCCACAAGAAACGGAAACGACACGCGCGCCTCGCTCGCCCGCGTCCGTCTGTTCGCCGACGAAGATTACGGTGAAGAAACCGGGCAGGAGCGCGTGACTGCGTACGATCTTACCGAGTCGTTAAATAAAGAAGAAGTCCTGTTCGACGGCGTATGCCGCGCGGGGGAACCGGTCGTGTTCCCGCACACTGCGATCGTCGCGGGCTGGCGCGCCGAAGGGAAGAAGCGCGCGCGTCTGACGCTTGAAAACACCGACCGGGAACCCGTATTCACCGACGAGGGCTCCGACGCGGTCACGCCCGATACGGTCGCGCGCATCCTGCCGCGGACCGAAGCGGACAGGGTCGTGCCGGACGGGTTCTCCGGCGAAGTCCGCCTGAAAATTTACGGACGTTCGTTCTCGCTCGCCACGATCAAAAAATACAAGGCGACCGAGTGCGGCGGCACGAGAAACAACGGCGCGCTGCGCCACAGCGACGGCGGGATGACCCTGCGCACGGGCGAGGGAGAGGGACACGATCTCTACGGTTTCGCCGCCGACGTGCCCGCGGGATATATCACGCTCGCGATGAAGGTGCGCATTTCGGAGCATGAGCTCGCTTCTCTCCCGGATCACGCGCCGCTGTTCTGCTTCGACCCGGTGTTCCCGAACGGCGAGCAGCGCGGAGAAGATATCACGGTCGGCGATTACAAAGCCGCCGTGTCCGACGCCGACGGTTACCGGCTGATCTCCGCCGCGTTCGTAAACGCTCGCGCGGGCGGCTGCGAGGGCAGGATCGTCAATTACCGCAGCGTCGAAACGGACGTGCTCGATTTTGTATTCTATTCAGGCAAAGCATAACAGGGGAGGCAACGATCATGCGTTTTGAGAGTTTTCTTGCCGAGGCGGCGTCGGTCCGCCCGAATAAGAACCAACTGCGCCTTTTGCGCGAATCGCCATTTTACGTTTTCGTGCATTTTTCGCTGAATACGTTCACGGATCTCGAATGGGGCACGGGCAAGGAAGATCCCGCGGTGTTCGCCCCGATGAAGCTCGACTGCGAACAGTGGGCGCGGGCGATCAGGTCCGCGGGCGCGAAGGGGATGATCCTCACCGCGAAGCATCACGACGGTTTCTGTCTGTGGCAGTCGAAGTATACAGAGCATTGCATGAAAAACTCGCCTTATAAAAACGGGAAGGGCGACGTCGTGCGCGAAGCTGCGGACGCCTGTAGGAAATACGGCCTGAAATTCGGCTTTTATCTCTCGCCCTGGGACCGCAACGCCGCCTGCTACGGCACGCCGGAATACAATACGTTTTATGAAAATCAGCTGACCGAGCTGCTGACGGACTACGGCGAGATCTTTCACGTCTGGTTCGACGGCGCCTGCGGCGAGGGGCCGAACGGCAGAAAACAGGAATACGATTTCAAGGGCTATCTTGATCTGATCCGCAAATATCAGCCGGACGCGACGTTTTTTAACGACGCCGGCGTCGTGCGCTGGTGCGGCAACGAGAGCGGCGCTTCGGCGCACGCGCAGTGGAGCGTCGTGCCGCACGAGCTCTGCTTCCTGAACGACGAGATCCAGACAGGGCCCGGTCCCTTGCACGGCAAGCTCGACGGGCTTTACAATTCCGACGACGATCTCGGTTCACTCGCGATGGATCTTTATTCCGAAGGACTCGTCTTTTCGCCCGCGGAGACGGATATGTCGATCCGTCCGGGCTGGTTCTGGCACGAAAATGAGGAGCCGCATTCCCTCGACAGACTGTTCGATACTTATATCCGCACCGTGGGCGGCAATACGACCTTCAACCTGAACGTGCCGCCGAACCGCGACGGTCTGTTCGACGAACGCGACGTGAAGCGTCTTGCCGAGCTCGGAGAGAAGATCCGCAGCACGTTCGGCAGAAATCTCGCCGGGGACGCTCTGGTCGACGCTGATCTTTCCCGTCCGACGCAGCCCGCGTTCACCGTCCGTCTGCCTGAAAAGAGGCGTATCAAATATATCGTTCTTTCCGAAGATATCGAAAAAGGGCAGCGCGTCGAGCTGTTCGCGATCGTCGAAGGCGCGAATCGCGCCGTCCGCGCCGAAGTCACCGGCGCGACGATCGGGAATAAACGGATCGTACCCGTCGATCTTGAGACGGACGCGCTGACCGTAGCCGTGCGCGCCGCGCGCGGCCCGGTGGAATCGCTCGGGATCGAACTTTATTGATCATAACCACGTCGGGGGAGTACCGCGATGTTCCTGCTTGAGAAAACCTATGATTTTGATGAACTGGTAAGGCAGAACGTGCATACGCACACTGTCTTTTCAAAGTGCGCGAAACCGGAAATGGTCTTTGAGGATATGATCGCCGCGGCGGAAGCCTGCGGACTCGAGACCCTTGCGATCACCGACCATTCCGACCTGAACGACGGGATCGATACGTATGCGAATTTTCTGATCCTGAAAGAACGCCTTGCGCGGATCGATACGCCCGTGCACGTGCTGATCGGCGCGGAGCTGTCCGCGTACGGCGTCGGGAAATACGCCGAGCCCTATGAAGTCGATAAGGCGCTGGATTTCGCGAGCTATTCACACATCCATTATCACCTTCCGTCATGGGAACATCCGGAAGACCGCAGTCCGCGCGGGTACGCAGAACACGAACTGCAGATATTGAACGCACTGTTCGATACTGATCGCTCGGACAATATCGCGCATCCGTTTTCTCCCTGCAAGATGCCGTTTTTCAATGAAGAGGAAAAGACGGCGACGCTCGCCGCGATCACGGACGGTGAACTCGGCGATATCCTTGCAAAAGGGGAAAGAGCGCAGTGCAGCTGGGAGATCCATACGCCGACGTTTCTGTGCTTTCCCGATTTTTCAAAACGCTTCTGGCGTCTCGGCAAGGAAGTCGGCGTGCATTTCACCCTCGGCACCGACGCGCACACGCTCGCTGCGCTCGATCCGCGTCCGTATCTGCAGCGGCTCAAAGAGATCGCCGGGACCTGAGATCGCGATCGTTTTTCGGCTCTTTTTGAAGAAAAATCCGGGCAAGCCCGTTGACAGAGTTGCGAAAAAACAATATAATAAAACCGTATGAACGCGGGAGAAAAGATCGTCTCTCCGCGGGGTCATTGAAAAAACGGAGCGTGTTTATATGAACGGAAAACACAAAACGGCAGGATCGGTCTTTGCGCTGCTTCTTGCGATCCTGATGCTGCTTTTGTCGACGCCGGTCGCTTTCGCGAAAGACGGCGGCGAAAAGAAGATCCCGTATATTCTTACCGTTGAACCCGAACGGGAAGTTTATAACGAAGGGGAGGAGATCCGCGTTCGCGTAAAGCTTGAGAACCGGTCCTTCTCCGATTTGCTCGATCCCGAGATCTGCCTTTCGTATTCGCGCACCGATACCTATCTCGTTACCGGCGACGTCTGGTATCACACCGATACGCTCATGAGCGGCAGCACGTGGGACAAGACTTTCAATCTGTTTGAAAATGAAAACAACAAGGCCGCGGGTGAAAAATACGGCCCGTTCATCGCGAAGATCATCCGCTTTTTCGGCTATCTGTTCAGCCGTATCGCGCCGTTTCTGCGTCAGGCGGAAAAGAACGCCGCGCTTCTCAAGTCCGATTTTTCCGGCGCGATGCGCACGTTCTTTACCCCGCGCGTGTATGAAAAAGCGGGCGAATGCAGGGTCGAATACGCCGGAAATGAAATTGATATCGAGGTCTATTTAAGTTATATGAAGTCAGATCTCTACATTCCCGCGGCGGTCGAAAAGCTTGACGCGCCCGACGCCGCTTATACCCTCGACGCGCTCGTCACGCCGACTTCAAATGAGATCGGCGGCGTCGTTTTCGGCGCGGATATTGCGGACGGCGCGTTTTCCGGCGGCTTCTTCTTCCTGAACGCCGCGCAGAACCGCGCCGGGATCGCCCGCGTGACGGACGGCGACGTCGAAGTCCTCGCGGTGAAATACGCCGCCCTGACGCCGGGCGAAGCGTACCGCGTGCGCCTTTCCTACGACGGGGAAAGAGTCAGGGCGTGGCTTTACAATAACCCTGCCGACGCGGATCCCTATCCGATCTTCGACGTTCCCGCGTCGTTTGAAGGACAGGACGCCGGAATATGCGGCAAGGCGGGGAACGTCTCCTTCGGCGCGCCCGAGGTCTATGAGGGCGAGACCTATATAAATCCGATCTATCCAAACAGCGCGGATCCGTTCGTGCTGTATGAGGACGGCGTTTACTATCTCTATGCGACCAACTGCGGCACGGGTTATATCGCCTCGACCTCGACCGATCTTGTGCATTGGACGACCGCCGGGCAGGTCGCATTCAAAGACGACATCGTCGGCGATTATAATTTCTGGGCGCCGGAGGTCTATAAATACCGCGGCCGTTATTATCTGTTCTATTCGACGCAGGGCTTCCTTGCCGTCGCGGTCGCCGATTCTCCGCTCGGTCCCTTTGTGAAAACGAGCGACAGTTATCTTCTTGAACGGGATGCTATCGACGGGCACGTCCTGTTTGACGACGACGGCAGAATCTGGCTTTATGCCGTGCATTTCGGCGAAGGGAACCACCTTTGGGTGTATGAGATGAACGACGATCTGATCTCGGTCAAAGAGGGCAGCGGCGTCAAGCTTTCCGTTCCCGAAGGCTTTGAGGGAACCGTCAACGAAGGGCCCGCTGTGCTCAAGCATAACGGAATGTATTATCTGACCTATTCCGGCGACGGATATACAAGCATCAATTACAGCGTATATTGCATGACGAGCGACAGTCCGACGGGTCCTTTTACCCGCGTCGACTATAACCCCGTTCTTCATCCCGATACGTTCATTCACGGCACTGGACACCACTGTTTTGCATTTTCTCCCGACGGCAGCGAGATGTTCATCGTTTATCACTGCCATTATTCGCTGACCGCGGCGGAACAGCGCCGGCTGTGCATCGACCGCGTTAAATTCGTCCCGCAGCAGAACGGTCCGGATATGCTCGTCGCCTACGGTCCCACCGTAACGCCGCAGCCCATGCCGTCCGGCGCGGGGGAATAGATTTCTTCGCAACTGAAATACGTTAATACTTTTTTGGAGGATATATTATGAACGACAGACTTATCGGCACCGTATCGCGCGGCGTGCGTGCGCCCATCATCCGGCAGGGCGACGATATCTCTCAGATCGTCGTCGACAGCGTGCTCGCAGCCGCAGAGAGCGAAAACCTTGAAATTCGCGACAAGGACGTCGTCGCCGTGACCGAGGCGGTCGTGGCGCGCGCGCAGGGCAACTACGCCACCGTGGATCAGATCGCCGCGGATATCCGCGCGAAATTCCCCGGCGGCACCTTCGGCGTGATCTTCCCGATCCTTTCGAGAAACCGCTTTGCGATCTGCCTGCGCGGCATCGCGCGCGGCGCGAAAAAGATTTATCTGATGCTCTCTTATCCGTCGGACGAGGTCGGCAATTCCCTGATCGATATCGACTCGCTCGATGCTGCGGGCGTCGATCCGTGGTCGGACGTGCTGACCGAGGCGAAATACCGCGAACTGTTCGGCGTCGTCAAGCATCCGTTCACCGGTGTGGATTATATTTCGTATTACCGTGAGCTGATCGAGTCGCAGGGCTGCGAGGTCGAGATCCTGCTGGCGAACGACTGCAGAAAAATTCTCGATTACACCGACTGCGTGCTGAACTGCGATATTCATACCCGCGCGCGCACCAAACGCCTGCTTGCCGCCGCCGGAGCGAAGACAGTCTACGGCCTTGATAATATTCTTTCCGCGTCCGTCGACGGCTCGGGATATAACGAGAATTACGGGCTTCTCGGCAGCAACAAGGCGACCGAGGAGACGGTCAAGCTCTTCCCGCGCGACTGCGAGCCCGTCGTCGCGCGCATCGCGGCGGGACTGAAAGAAGCCTCGGGGAAAGACGTCGAGGTCATGATCTACGGCGACGGCGCGTTCAAGGATCCTGTCGGCAAGATCTGGGAGCTCGCGGATCCCGTTGTATCTCCCGCCCACACGCCGGGTCTCATCGGCCAGCCGAACGAGCTCAAGCTCAAGTATCTTGCGGACAATGATTTCAAGGATCTTTCCGGCGACGCGCTCAAAGCCGCGATCAGCGGCAGGATCCGCGAGAAGACCGGCAACCTCGTCGGCAATATGGCGTCGCAGGGCACCACGCCCCGCAGACTGACCGACCTGATCGGCTCTCTGTGCGACCTGACCAGCGGCAGCGGCGACAAGGGCACGCCGATCGTCTGGATCCAGGGTTATTTCGATAACTATACGATGTAAAATTTACAAAATCTTCTTGATTATTCTTTTTTCGCGTGCTATATTGAAAAAGTAAGCGAGCCGCATTTGTGCGGATAATAAGATCAACAATTCTGGAGGAAAAGAATTATGACGGTCGTCAAAGCAATTTTCGGCAACTTTTTCGCGTTTCTGATGGCGATTTTCCTTACGGTGTTTCCCTATAAGGGCATCGAGGTTTCAAAGATCAACACCTCGAAGGAAGACTGCAGAATGGTCGCGGAGCTGATCTCCGATACGCACGTCGAGGCGAAGGAGCTCGCCCGTTTCGGCTTTATCAAAGAAGGCTTCCGGCATCTTTCCAATGCGGATATCACGATCGACGCCGTTGTCAACGCCGGCGACATCACCAACTACGCCGACGAGGAATCTCTGGCGAAGTATTACGAGGTCATCAAGGAATACAGCCCCGCGGTCGTCATCAACGCGGCGGGCAACCACGATATCGGCCATGCGGGCGACCGCGACGTGACGGATATCAGCCGCGAGGAAGCGAAGGCGAATTTCATCCGCTACAACAACGAGTATCTCGGCATTGAGGCGGAGGATAACTATTACAGCTACGAGGTCAACGGCTATAAGTTCATCGTCATCGGCGACGAGTGTGTCGACGGCGGCCATTGGGATGCGATGGATATGCTTGAAGCGCAGATGGCGTTCCTTGACAGCGAGCTCGCGGAAGCGACCGCGGACGGCAAGCCCGCGTTCGTCGTCTGCCACTGGCCTGTGGACGGCATGAACGGGCAGGAGACGATCTGGCCGGACTGCGGAATCGACCTGTCGGTCAACGACGTCAAGACCGTGATGGAAAAATACGACAACGTGTTCTACATCAGCGGCCATATGCACACCGGCATCAAGAGCCAGGCGGTGGATAAGTATTTCAAGCTTGCCTGTGTCGAGCAGTGCAACGGCGTGACCTATATCACGCTGCCGACCTACGGTCTTGTCAACAGCTTCGGCATTCCGACCTCGGGCACCGGCATGCAGCTTGAGGTCTACGACGACAGCGTCGTGATCCGGCCGAGAAACTTCATTACGAATTTCTGGTATACCAACTCGGCTTACACGATCGATCTTGTAAAATAATTAAAAGCAAAAAGAAACGGCGGGAGCGATCCTGCCGTTTTTCATATCGCAGAGCAGGTCTGACGACCAAAGGATTTGAAACGGAAAGAAGGATGTTTTATGCGTCTTGTATCGACTACCGGGGATCTCGCCCCCTATTACGCCGACAGAAGCGTCGCCGCGCCCGTCGCGGGGATGCGTCAAACCGGCTTCCGGCATCTCGATCTGTCGATGTATGACATTATTTATGACGGGTCGCCGTGGATCGTGCCCGGCGACGGATGGAAAAAAGAGATCGGGGACGCCGCCCGGATCGCTGCGGCGGACGGACTCGATTTCCGTCAGGCGCATTCGCCCGACGGCGAGCATTTCAAAGAGGGCGAGTCGCGGGACGCGCTGATCCGGGCGACAAAACGCTCGATCGAAGCCTGCGCGATGCTCGGCATCCCGCATACGGTGGTGCACGCCTGTGAGGTGAAGGGCGGCACGCCGGAGGACTTTCTGCGTGAAAATATTGAATTCTACAAGCTGTTTGCGGACGACGCGGAGAAATTCGGCGTCGATCTGCTTATCGAGAACAGCGCCGAGGCGTGGAATCCCGAATATTATCTGCGCACTGGCGAAGAAATGCTTGAATTTATCCATGCGGCAAATATCCCGCGTCTGCATATCTGCTGGGACGTCGGGCACGGAAACGTGCAGGGCAGAAACCAGTACGACGATATCCTTGCGATGGGCGATGAGCTGAGCGCGCTGCACGTGCAGGATAATTACGGAAATGAGGATTCCCACGTCATGCCTATGGGCGGCACGACGAATTTCGACAACGTGCTGCGCGGGCTTCTTGACGGCGGATACCGCGGCGATTTCACGTTCGAGGGCGGCAATACCCTGCGGCGCAGCGGCGTCTGGCCGAATTACCGACGCGACGTGAAAGAGGGCGACCGCCTCGCGGACCCGCCGCTGTATATCCAGCAAAAGCAGCTCGCGGTGATGTATGAGATCGGCAGATGGATGCTCGAAAGCTACGGCGTCCCCATAGAATAAAAGGCAGTAATTATGAGCGATATTATAATACCCTATGACCAAAAGCCCGAAATGATCTTTTTCGACTTCGGCGGCACGCTCTTTGTGGACGGGAGATGCTGTCCCGCCGACGGCTTCGCGGCGCTTCTGCAGGCGGCGGAAAATCCGGACGTCACCGATAAAGACGCGCTCGCCGCGCTTTGGGACGAATATCTCGAAGACACGGAACCGGTCAACGGCGAAGGGGGAGCGCATCTCGAGATCCCGCTCTCCGCGGTGCTGACGTACGCCGAAATGATGACCGGACTTCGCGTGCCTCTGCCGATGAGCGAACAGGAGGAGCTGTTCGACCGGTATAATTCGACGCGGGAGGCGATCGCGGGCGTGCCTGCATTCCTCGATGTGCTGAAAAAATACGGTATCCGCGCGGCGGTCATCAGCAACAATATGATGAGCGGAGCGGGGCTCGCGCTCGCGGTAAAGCGTTGGCTTCCGTCGTCTGCTATGGAATTCTGCCTGACGAGCGCGGATCTTCTGTTTATGAAGCCCGACCGGCATCTGTTCCTCTCTGCGGCGAAATACGCGGGCGTCGACCCCGCGCGCTGCTGGTACTGCGGCGACGGCTTCAACCCCGACGTCAGAGGCGCTCTCGGCGCGGGGATGCTGCCGGTGTTTTTCGATCCGGACGCAGAAGAACCGCTTTCAAAGCAAAGATACGATGGATCGGACTATCTGCTTGTCAACCGATGGGACGCGCTGCGCGAATATCTTGCGGAGTTTTTCTGAAAGCGCCCGGAGCATAATCGAAATACAGAAGCATATCCCGATTCCTGTTGATTTTTTTTGCCTATTGATATAAAATAGAAATATCCCGACGGAAAAGGAGGAATGTTTATGGCTGTCTGTCCGAACTGCGGCAGAAAGCTCCGTATGACCGACTGGAAGCCCGACTGCCCCGAATGCGGGGTGAACCTCAATTATTTCAACGCGAACGAGCGTCTTCTCGTCGATTCCGAGAAGGCGGAGCGCGAGCACGCGCGGTTCCAGCCGAGCGTCGACCGCGGCAAAGCTTCTTACGCCGGCTCGAAGCTCGCGATCCTGCGCATCGTGTTTACGCTCCTGCCGGTCGGCGCGCTGTTCCTGCCGCTGTGCAGTAAACTCGCCGACGGCAAAACGACCGGCGTCAATGTGATCGACGTTTATAAATTCGTCAACTCCGGCGATATCGGCGCGATCCTCGGCGCCGGCGCATTCGGCGTGAGTATCGCATTGCTCCTTCTCTCCGCGGTGATGATCCTTGTGTGTATTATTTCGATCATCGCGTCGCTCGGCAAACACGGCAAGGGCAGAACGATCGCCCTCTATTCCGTGATGGCCGGTTCGGCGGCGCTGTCGCTGATCTGTTTTCTGATCTCCTTTCCGAAGTTCGGCGATCTGTTCCCCGAGATGAATACGGTCGTCGGCGGGGTCGGCATCGGCGGGATCCTTTACGTTTTTTTGCAGATCTTCAGCTGGGTATGGAATTATATCGTGATCAAAAAAGGGATCCCGGTAAAATACACGACCTGCGTGATCGGCGGTCTTCCGAGCGAGGAGTATTTTTCCTATGTCGAGCAAGGCATGCCGCAGAGCGAGATTCGCCGAAAGATGCTGGTGGCGCTGACGAAAATGCAGGTCGAGGCGCTTCGGAAAGAAGAGAAGAATGATCCCGGGGAGGCGAGCGCATGAACGAGTATTCCGTAAAAGAAGCCGAGCGTCTTGCCCAGACCGGCACCGACGAGCAGGTCAACAAACAGCTTGAAAAGCTCGTGAACGTCGACCGCCGCGTCGTCTCGCGCAAAGAGACGATCGGATACATGCTCTTCGAGGCGAACAACGATTTCAATATCAACGGGCACAAGAGCCTGTTTACCGACAGTATTCTCAAGATCAGTCTTGACAAGCAGGCGCTGTTCAACGGCATCGCGGGCGTGTGGGATATCGTTGACGATCTGCTGATCGGCGGCGTCGTCGAGCGCACGCGCACCCGCTGGGGCAAGTTCGTGCCGTATCTGTTTATCTCCGGCATGCCGTACGCGATCTTTTCCACGCTTTACTGGCTCATGCCCGCCATGTTCTCTCAGCAGCAGATCGACAATCTCGATTACCTGCCGAAGTTTATCCTGTTCATGCTGCTCGAAATGACGATGGAAGCCTTTTCGACCTTCAAATCCATCGCCGTGGGCGGATATCTGTCCACCATCACGCCGTACCCGTCCGACCGAAGGCGGCTGCTCGCGATCTCGAAGTATTTTACTATGATTTACGCGCGCATTCCGGATATGGTTATCGAATTCATGCTTGACTTCATCACCAACGACATCATCTTCAAAGGGCGTTCCAGCGCGGAAATGATCAAAATGTCGCTGATGATCGTAGGGCCCTTCACGGCGATCATATCGGGTATCATCAACACCTGGTATTCGACGATCGCCCGGGAACGCGTGCATCAGAGCATCGAAAAGCCGCATGTATGGCAGAGCATCAAGGTCGTGTTCGCGAACCGTCCGGTGCTCGCGTATATGATCTCGAATTCCCTCGGCGCGTTCGGCACCGGTATTTCGACGAACAACTATTACCGCTGGGTGCTGTTCATGACCACCTTTGAGACCATCGCGGGTATCCCGTCGGTATTTTTCCAGCCCTTCGGCTATGCGAAATACAACGACCTCGCGAAACGCTATTCCACGAAATCTCTCTATATGGTCAGCCAGATCTTCGCGAAAACATTCTATATTCCGATCTGGTTCTACGGCATGTTTATCAAGGGCAAAGACGGCAAACCCTTCTTCACCAACCGCTGGGCGATGCTGCCGGTCACGATGATCTGGGAATGCATCTACGCGACCTTCTGGGGCGTCAAGAGCATTTCCGCAAACGAGATCGGCAACGAGCTCAACGACTATATCGAGTGGAAATACGGCTACCGGAACGAGGCGACGCTCTCGGTCGCGGGCACGATCTTCGGCAAGATCCCGAACCGCATCAACGGCATCCTTGAGCCGATGTATAAAAAATGGATCGGCTACGATCAGGAGGCTTACCCCGAGAAGCGCCCGCAGCCCGAGCGAGCGCAGAAGTGGATCTTCTCGATGGCGACCATCATCACCGCGATCGTCGTGATCATCGGCGTGCTGCCCATGTTCGGATATAACATCGACAAGGAAAAACGCGACGAGATGTATTCCGAACTGAACCGCAGACGCGTGAGCAAAGCCGCCGAGATCAACGAGGCGTATGAGGCGGAGAGTGAGCAGTGATCAGTGAAAAGTGAAATGTGAAAAGTGAAATGTGAAAAGTGAAATGTGAAAAGTGAAATGTGAAATGTGA
>JAFRPB010000090.1 GCA_017429345.1 Clostridia bacterium
CTTCTGCCTACTGCCTATTGCCTTTATAACTTTATCCTCATCGAAATATGAATCACTGTGTTCAATTTCCTCTCAAAGCCGAAGTTGTATGCTACTGCCTACTGCCTATTGCCTAATGCCTTTATAACTTTATCCTCATCGAAATATCCATCGCCGTGACGGAGTGGGTCAAGGCGCCGATGGAGATGATGTCGACGCCGATGGCGGAGATCTCGCGGATGCGCTCGTCCGTGATATTGCCCGAGGCCTCGGTCAGGGCGCTGTCGCCGATAAACTCCACTGCCTCGCGCATCTGCTCGGTGGTCATATTGTCGAGCATGATGATATCCGCGCCGGCCTCGACCGCCTCGCGAACCTCGTCCATATTGCGCGTCTCGACCTCAATTTTGACCGTGTGCCCCGCTCTTTCGCGCAGCAGAGCCACCGTTTTCGCAATGCCGCCGCCCGCGTCGATGTGGTTGTCCTTAAGCATCGCCGCGTCGGAAAGATTGTATCTGTGGTTCCTGCCGCCGCCGCAGACCACCGCGTATTTCTGCAGCGCGCGCAGCCCGGGCAGGGTCTTTCTCGTTTCGGCGATCGTCGTCTTCGAGCCTTCGGTCAGCGCGACCGCCCGCGCCGTCGCCGTCGCGACGCCGGACATATGCTGCAGAAGATTGAGCGCCGTGCGCTCGCAGCCGAGCAGCGCCGCCGTTCTGCCGCTGAATTCCGCGATCGGGTCGCCTTTTTCGATCCTGTCGCCGTCGTGTTTACAGACCGTCGCTTTGAACGTCGGGTCCGTCATCTCGAACACGCGCAGGGCGACGTCAAGCCCGCAGAGCACGCCCGGCGCTTTGGCGATGAAATACGCCTCGCTGACGGCGTCCTCATCGATCACGTAAGCGGTGGAAACGTCGATGTAATTGATATCCTCCGCCAGCGCGCGGCGGATCACATCGTCCACGTAAAACATCGGAAGCTTCATTTCTCTTCAACCTCTCTTAATATAATATATGCGGCGTTCGCCATGCTCAGCGCCTCGCAGTAATCGGTCGTGACCGCGTATTTCGAGCCTCTGAGCCGTTTGATGATGTTTTTGAGCTGTTCAATACCCACGCGCACCGCGCCCTCGTCGGCAAAGACGAAATACGCGCGCTGCATGATCGAACGGATCTCATTCTTGATATTGCCCGGCATCGGCGCGCCGGAGATATCGCGTGTGAACGGATGCGCCGTCGCTTTCGGAAAACCCGCCCGGATGCATCTTGTGATATCCTCCGCCGCGTGGCGGGAGAATACAAGCGCTTCGAGCAGGGAATTGCTCGCAAGGCGGTTTTTGCCGTGCACGCCGGTATTCGCGCACTCCCCCGCCGCGTACAGGCGCGGCACGGTGGTGCGGGAATCCATATCCACCTCGATGCCGCCCATCAGATAGTGCTGGCAGGGAAACACGGGGATCAGGTCCTTCGTAATATCCACGCCGTATTTGCGGCAGCCCTCGGCAATGCCCGGGAAGCGCTTCAGCAGATAATCCGCCGGTTTATAGGTAATATCCAGATAAAACCTGTCGCTGCCGGTACGGCGGCTCTCGAGAATGATCGCCTTCGAGACCACGTCCCGCGGGGCGAGCTCAAGCCGCTCGTCATAGCGGTGCATAAACCGCTCTTTATTGCAGTTGAGCAGATACGCGCCTTCGCCGCGCACGGATTCGCTGATCAGGAACTGCTCGCCGTCGTCGGAATTGAACGCCGTCGGGTGGAACTGCACGTAGCTCAGCTCCTTGATCGACGCGCCGAGCTCATACGCGACGCGGATGCCGTCGCCGGTTGCGGTCTTCGGATTGGTGGTATAGCGGTAGATCCTGCCGATGCCGCCGGTCGCGAGCACACAGTAGCTGCAGAACACGCTGTGCGCCTCGCCGCCGATCAGCAAGTCCGCCCGGAAGCCGCTGTTCACGCGCGAGAGGGAGCAGAGCGTGGTATTCTCGCTCAGCTCGATATTCGGGCGGGCGTCGACCTGTCTGAGCAGCACGCGCACGAGCTCCGCGCCTGTGGTGTCTTCATGGTGCACGATCCTGCGGCGGCAGTGGCCGCCCTCCATCGTCTTGTCGAGCTTTCCGTTCTCGTCCTTGTCAAACTCGACGCCGTAGGAGATCATTTTGCGCACGTCCTCGGGGCCCTCGTGCACGAGCGCGTCGACGGTCTCGACGTTGTTGGCGTGATGCCCCGCGATCAGCGTATCCTCAATGTGCAGCTCGTAGCTGTCGTCCTCAAAGTCCAGCACCGCCGCGACGCCGCCCTGCGCGAGCGAGCTGTTCGACGAGGACTTTTCGTATTTTGAAAGGATCAGAACGCTCACGTCCTCCGGGTAGCAGAGCGCGCCGTAGCAGCCCGCCACGCCGGAGCCGACGATCAGAACGTCATATACCTCTTTTTTTGTCCCGTTCATTTCTCACACCTCCGCCCGATCATTCCGCAGCGGCGTCGCTGCGCAGCTTTTCGATCAGACCGTTCTTGATATCCCAGAGCTTCTGAGAAAGATCGACATAATAGTTATGCGGGTATTCGAACCGCAGGACCTCCTCCCACAGCGCGTCCGTCTGCTGCGCGCAGTAGGAACGGATCTCATCCAGCGACGGGAAACGGTAAACACACTCCCCGTCCTCGAAGACCGGCGTGAGCAGCTGCCGCGCGACGAAATTCGTTACCGTCTTTTTCTTCCATGTATAATCCGGGTCGAAAAGCTTATACTCCTTCTCCTGCGAGACGTCCTCATCCTCGGTCGTCAGCAGATCCGCGACCGCCTTGCCGGTTTCCATATCGTAAAGCCGCCATAAAAGCTTCGGCGCGGGCGTGACGATCTTTGAGACATTTTCGCTCAGCTGCAGCACCGGCTCCGCCTTGCCGTCCGTCTCCCGCGCGACAAGCTTGTATACGCCGGGAAAATACGACACGTCGCCGCCGGTAATCAGCTTTTCGCCGACCATAAACGTATCGACGCGCGCGCCGTTGCGGATCATCTCGGCGATAATATGCTCGTCGAGCGCGTTGGAGGCGATCACGTCGCAGTCGGGATACCCCGCCTCGTTGAGCGTCCGCCGCACGCGCTTGGAGAGATACGCGAGGTCGCCGCTGTCGATCCGCACGCCGACCGGGCGCTTTCCCATCGGCGCGAGCACTTCGTCAAACACGCGGATCGCGTTCGGCAGCCCCGAGCGCAGCGCGCCGAAGGTATCGATCAGCAGCACGCACTGATCGGGAAACGCCTTGGCGTAAGCCTTGAACGCCTCATATTCGCTGTCGAACATTTCGACGAAATTATGCGTCATCGAGCCGTAGCGCGGAATACTCAGCGTCATCGCGGCTTCGACGCAGGTCGTGCCCGCGCAGCCGCCGATATACGCCGCCCGCGCGCCGCAGACCGCAGCCGAAGCGCCGTGCGCGCGCCGCGCGCCGAATTCCACCACGCGCCGTCCCTGCGCCGCGCGGACGATCCGGCTCGCTTTCGTCGCGATCAGGCTCTGATAATTCATCGTCTGCATCAGCAGCGTCTCGATCAGCAGCGTCTGGATCGCGGGCCCGCGCACCTTGACGACCGGTTCGTTCGGAAACACCGGCGTACCCTCGGGCACCGCCCAGATATCGCAGGAAAAACGCATATTCCGCAGATAATCCGTGAACGCCGCGGGGCACCCCTGCTCAGACAGATAAGAAAGCTCTTCTTCATCAAACGAAAGCTCCTCAAGCGCCTGCGCCGCCTGCTCCAATCCCGCCGTGACGCAGAAGCCGCCGAGGCGGGGATCCTTTCGGAACGAGAGATCGAACCACACGATCCGCTCGTCCGGCGCTTCGCCGTCAAAGGCATGCGCCGCGGCAGCGGCGGAATAGAAATCCATCATCATTGATATTTTTGTATTAACTTGTGAATTTTTCATACGCTTTCACTCCGTTTTTAATGCGATTATACAATATTATCCCGCGAAACGCGTCTTTCGTGTTTTCATTTTAGCATATATAGCACAGATTTTCAAACAATATGTAAATTTCTTTTAATTTTTTTTCTAAATTTTCACTCTGCAATTGATTTTTTTTTACCGATATGTTAGAATAGCTGTCGAATGATCTTTCCGCCGCGTCCCATACGGATTTATAACGGCAGAGACAATGGAAAGGAGTTATAAAACTATGAGGATCAGAAAACAGGCGCTCGGCGACAGAAATATCTGCGGAGCGCGCATTGAACAGAGAAGAAAAGCCATCGGCATGAAGCAAAAGGATCTTCTTACCCAACTGCAGATCAAGGGCGTCGATCTGAACGCCTCCGGTCTCTCGAAGCTGGAAGGTCAGCTGCGCAGCGTCAACGATTACGAGCTCATCGCGATCTCCGAGACGCTCGGCGTAACGATCAACTGGCTGCTCGGGCTGGAAGACTGATCGCCGAAAACAGTCATATATTCTGAAGACGAACCGCGCTGTTTCATGTTTTCCGCAAACACTGTCTATATACGGTAAAGGACGTGAATTCGCCGATGTTATTGGGTAACCGCCTGAGAAAACTCCGGATCGCCTGCGGAATGACGCAACAGGACGTTGCCGACGCGCTCGGGCTGGAACGTTCCACATATTCCAACTACGAGACCAACTCAACCAATCCGACGATCGACAATCTCTGCGCCCTCGCCCGGCTGTATCATACAACGCCGGACGAGCTGACGGGTTACAGCAGCGCCGGCGTCAGCGGCTCGCCTCCCGGCGCTCCGCCAACAGAGGACGACTTCCGGATCGACGCCGACCGTCTGAGCAGACTGACCCGCGATGAGAAGCACCTTGTGCTGCTCTACCGCATCAGCGAGAACAAGGATGAGATACTGGCGTATTTAAAGGCGCAGGCTGACAAATCCGTTCACTGAAAAAATCATACCGAGTAAAAATGCCGGAATCAGTCTCCGGCATTTTTTTGTGCTTCAAAGCTCGTTGCTTTCTTGACACAGCCGATTCTTCCTATTATAATATAAAAAGGTTTCAGGTCTGATAGGAGGCGATCGGTATGCAGCAGGTCGATATCGCGATCGTCGGCGCCGGCGCGTCGGGCATGATCGCGGCTGCCGCAGCGTCGGGCGAGGCGCGGCGAAGCGGAAAGCAACCGCGCATTCTTCTGTTTGAAAAAGAAAAAATGCCCGGCAAAAAGCTCCTCGCGACCGGCAACGGCAAATGCAACCTCGCGAACCGAACGGTCGACAGCGGTTTTTACGACGGCGACCGGTCATTTATCGACGCGGTGTTCGGCGCGTTCTCACCGGCGGACGCGCTCCTGTTTTTCCGTTCGATCGGCGTACCGACCGCAGACGACGGCAGCGGCCGGCTTTACCCCGTCTCGCGCAGGGCGGGAGCGGTCGTTGCGGCGCTGCGCGCGGAATGCGAGCGCTGCGGCGCGCAGATCCTTTGCGAAACGCCCGTTATGTCCCTGCGCAGAGAGAACGGCGGTTTCATTATAAACAACACGTATTCCGCCCGCAGACTGATCGTAACGGCGGGCGGCGACGCGGGACTGCGCCGGGGCGAAAAGTGCGGCGTATTCCGTCTGCTCCGTGAGCTCGGCGTCCGCTCTTCTGATCGGTACCCCTGTCTTTGCGGGCTGAAGCTTGCGGATTACCCCGCGTCTCTCAAAGGCGTACGGAATATCTGCACGGTTACGCTGACCGCTGCCGGAAAAACCGTTTTCAGCGAAAAAGGCGAAATTCAGTTCAACGCCGACGGCATTTCGGGGATCCCGGTCATGCAGGGCTCTCTGAGCGTATCACGCCTGCTGCGGCAGGGGGAGAATTGCCTTGCGACGCTTGATCTGGTGCCAGACAGCGGTGAAAAGGAACTCGCCGAATACTTTTCCGCGCTGGCGGAAAAATATGCCGACCTTCCCTCGGAGCAGCTTTTCGGCGGATGTCTGCCGAAGCCTCTGTGCGTATATCTGATAAAACGCGTCGGCGTCTCCCCTGCGGAGCCGTTCCCCGTAAAAAAATCGTCGGCGCTTGCGGTACTTGCCAAGAATCTGCCGTTTTCCGTTGCGGCGACCGCCGATTTTCCGGAAGCGCAGGTCTCCGGCGGCGGCGTTTTCACGGATCAGTTCGATCCGCGAACGCTGGAAGCCAGAGCCGTGCCCGGTCTGTTCGCCGCGGGAGAGATTCTGGACGTGACCGGTCTTTGCGGCGGCTATAATCTCGCCTGGGCGTGGTGCTCGGGCTACGTCGCCGGCAGAGCCGCGGGTAAATTCTGATTTAACGGGATGTTTCCTGCGGTGTTTGGCATACATGGTAGCACGGCAGACC
>JAFRPB010000091.1 GCA_017429345.1 Clostridia bacterium
CGCTTTTCTGCTGCCTTTCTTCTCCCACGAAGATACCGTAACGCAGCTGCATATGCTCTATGAGGATATTTACAGTCAGGGCCGGTATTCGAATCTCTGGTTTTACTGGAAGGGTAAACCCCTGATCATGGCGTATCCGGACGGGCTGCGCGAATCGGAAGACACGCTCGATAAAGAGATACTTTCGTTCTTCACGTTCCGCCCCGGCATCGCGGCGTACAACGTTTCGAGTGATGATATGAGAGGAAAAAACGTCTTCGAGCAGGCGTTCAGCCGCAACCAATACTGGAGCTGGCTTTCTGTCTATCCGCAGGTCGTCAATTACAACAACGACGGCACGCCGGAGCAGATGGCGGTCTCCGTGGCGCAGAACTGGAGCGCGGAGCTGGGGCTTACCGCGATGAACGGCGAGAATATCTTCGGCAGAACGTATACCTCAAACGGGTACGATACCTCGGAGAACGCGCTGCTCAAAGGCGCGAACTTCGCCGAGCAGGCCGAGCGGGCGCTGGAGATCGACCCCGAGTTCGTATTCATTACCGGATGGAATGAATGGGTGGCCGGCCGCTTCGAGGAATGGCAGGGCGTGGTCAACGCGTTCCCGGATGAATATAACGACGAGTTCAGCCGCGATATCGAGCCCTCGAAAGGCGCGCTGAAAGACAACTATTATTATCAGATGGTCGATTTCATCCGCCGCTACAAGGGCGTGAGCAAAGCGAAGCCCGATATCGCGAAAAAAACGATCAATTCGCTTGCCGACTGGGACGGCGCGGGCACGGCATATGCTTCTTATGCGAATAACACCTTTGACCGCGACGACGTGGGCTATGGCCGCATCCGCTATACCGACGAGAGCGGCAGGAACGATATTATTGCCGCGAAGGCCGCAAGCGACGAAGAAAACCTGTATTTCCTCGTGCAATGCGCCGATGAGATCCGCCTGAATGAGGGCGGCGGTGCGCTGCGACTGCTGCTGAGCGTTCCCGACGAAGAGAATACGTGGGAGAATTATTCCCATACCGTGAACTGTTCGTCCGTTTCGGACGGCACGGCCGCCGTCGAACGCTTTGACGGCGGGTGGAATACGACCGTCGCCGGCGAATCGCAGGTAATACGGGACGGCGCCTATCTCTGGGTGAAGATCCCGAAGGCGGCGCTCGGCGTCTCGGGCAATTCCTATACCGTCGATTTCAAATGGACCGACAACACCCTCGCCGACGGTGATATCATGGATCTTTATACCCGCGGCGACTCCGCCCCCACGGGACGGTTCAATTACAGGTATTCGTTCCTGTCGGATGAAAAATAATCCCCGAAAACCGACGCGCATAACCCAACGCAAAGCGCACGCGACACGCAAAATACAGAATGCAATTGACGCGTCAAGAAAACAGTCCGGTGGACTGTTTTCAGCGGCAACCGACGCGGCTGTGCCGCGCGGGGCAAAGTCATGCACACTATCAATGCTACGCAGCATTCAACACCCAAAAGACCGAAAGGAGCATATAATATGAGCATTCAGCAAATTTCCGTTTTTCTTGAAAACAAACCCGGCAGACTGCAGCAGATGACCGCGCTTCTGGCGGAGCACAACATCGATCTTCGCGCGCTCTCCCTTGCCGAGACCAAGGATTTCGGCATCGCCCGCATGATCACCGACGACGCCTACGAAACGGCGAACATTCTGCGTGAGGGCAATTACATCGCGAATTTCTCGCCGGTGCTCGCCTTCGCCGTACCGGACGAACCGGGCGGCCTTGCGAAGCTGCTGTCGTCGTTCAACGACGCAAAGGTCAACATTGAGTATATGTATGCCTTCCTCGGCAGCAAAGAATCAAAGCACGCCTATATGATTTTCCGCGTGACGCACACGAAGGAATCCGAAGCGGCTCTGGTATCGCGCGGTCTGAAACCGTTGTCGATCGAGGACATTCTGTAAAAAAAAAGAAGATATTCCCGTATCCGGGAAGAATAACCTGCCGGGGCGTTTTTCGCTCCGGCAGGTTATTCTTTCCGGCTTTTTTCCGCCGCTACGCCGGTTATTCCCCGATATTTCGGAAAATGAAAAAGCAGGTATAAATCCCTGTTTGTTGCTGTTGACATAATGTTTCCGATATGATAAAATTACAGACAGAATAATCTAAAATAATAGGCATTCTGTTTGTAATTTTGTAAAAATTATACGGGGGCGATATAAATGAAAACGACTTCAAAACGTATCCTTGCTTTGCTGCTCGCGCCGCTGTTTGTTCTGTTCTGCTGCGCGGAACCGATTGCTTCCGCCGTACTTGTCGGCGACGTGGACGGCAGCGGCAAGGTCAATTCTTCCGACGCGCGCAAAGCCCTGCGCGCCGCGGCGCGGATCGAGACGCTGACGGGCGATGCGTTCACCGCTGCCGACACGGACGGCAACGGCAAAGTAACCGCAACCGACGCGAGAAAGATCCTGCGCGCGGCGGCAAAGCTTGAGACGCTGCCCGGGCAGAGCACGGAATCCACCGCGCCCCCCGAAAATAAGGCGGGATATTGGTCGCTCACCGGCACCCGGGTGCAGAAGCCGAACAACTCGACCGGCGCCCGGATCGAATATACCTATATTATCGGGCCCGGGGAGCATTACTGCACGGCGAGTAAGCCGAGCGCCGGCGTCTGGGCGAAATTCAGCGGTTTCTGTACGCCGCCGCCCGCGCAGGTCTCTGCCGGAGAAAGCGTCGTGCTCGCGATCCGCATGCATATCGAATCGACGGACTCGGATCAGCACGGCGGCAGCTTCAGCGCAAGCGGGAGCGTGCGCCTCGACAAACCGGATCTCGGTCTGAATGAAACGACGCAGAACGCCGTAATCTTCGCGGCGGCGCAGGCGGGCGGCAAGAACGTCTGCTCGGTCGCCTGCGATTCCGGTCCCGACACCGATTCCGCTTTCGTCGGCTGCGTCTTCCCGCAGGGGTCGGCGGGGCAGAGCGTCGCGGTCTATTTCACCGCCTGCGGCGAAGAGACCGTCTGGACTTACACATGGGTCACTGACGCGATTCCGACGCAGCCCTCGACACAGCCGACGCAGCCTTCGACCGAGCCGACGCAGCCTTCGACCGAGCCGACGCAGCCTTCGACCGAGCCGACGCAGCCTTCAACACAGCCGACGCAGCCTTCGACCGAGCCGACCGTACAGCCCACCGAACCGACTGCCGTGCCGGATCCGCCCAGGGGACAGAAATATGAATGGCGGCTCGCCGGCAGCAGGACGCAGATCGCAGAGGACCCTGGCGGAGATATTGCTTATTCCTATTCCGCCGCGAAGAACGATCATTACGTCTCGATGAGACATCGGTCGACGGGAGCGTACGCCAAGTTCCGCAGTACCTGTTCCGATCCGCCTGCGGCGGTCGAGCCCGGTATCCGCATCGTGATGGATCTGACGCTCGCGATCGAGCAGACGGACGACGATTATCACGGCGGGAACTTCGCCTCCTCTGCGCGTCTGCGTCAGGACGCGCCCGATCTGCCCTTCGGCGGCGCGTCGCAGAACGCCGTTTCCTTTGTCGCCGCGCAGGCGGGCGGAAAGAATCAGTGCGCTCTGACTTGCGGCGGGACGGCGGCGTCCGATTCCGCGCAGGTCTATACCGTTTTCCCCCGCGCGGCGGTCGGACAGCGGATCAGTATATATTATACCGCATGTGAATCCGAGACCGTATGGACCTATGTTTCCCAGCTTGTTTCGGGCAAACCCGCGTCCGTGACCGAACCGGTCCCCGGGGCGGAACAGCCGACCGAACCGCCTGCGAACGGCGAGACCCTGCGCACGCAGGTCACAGGGGCGGAGCTGCAGAAATATCAGAACGCCGCGGATTACGGGATCGGCGAGCTGTACCGCTATACGAAGGGCGGCGCGGAGCACGTGATCCTCGACGATTACGAGACCGTCGAATTCGATATTTCGAATATTCCCGCCGATGAGCGGCAGGATTATCTTGGATTTTATCTCAACGAGGAGACCGGGGAGCCCTTCTGGCTCATCCCCGATCCCGAGGCGCGCCTTGAAGGGAAGCTCCGCTTCGAAACGCTGCATTACAGCCTGTTCTGCTGGGGCAAACCCACCGAGAACGATCTGATCGTCACCTGGGCGGATCGCGCTGCGGCGCAGGGCGTGACGCAGCGTATCGCGGAGGAAGATATCACGCCGGGCCTGAAGGATATGGTAGACGATACACTGAAAGCGGGAGGCTTAGGCAAGGATCAGTACGGCGGCGCCATCGTTCGCTTCATTCTTTCTCAGGATGCGAAGGGAGAGCTTCTTGCCGCGGCGGCGGACGGAGATATGGAATCTGTAAAGAAGATCGTCGCCAACGGTACGGCGGAGTATCTGATCGGCAAGGTCCTGACGGGCGAGGACGACAGCGTCCTTTACAGCGGGGGCGTCGACAACGCGGAGCTTCTGAAAAAGCGCGTGAAAGAGGGCGACCCATCCGCGACGCTGGAGATCGTAAAAAATATCGAAAGCAATATGTTCTCCGCGGTCAGCTATACGCAGAAATTCGCCGCGCTTGTCGATAAGATCGCGGATATCTGGACCGACGATATGATGAACGAGCAGTACGCCCAGTTCGAGAAGATGATGCTCAACGAGGGCCGCGTCACCGGCGACGACTGGAACGCGATCTATATGAAGCTCCACGGAGCCGCCGTGCGGCTGCAGTCCCGGGGCGTCACCGCGTCGGAGCTGCGGGCGAAATTCGACCAGAGATTCGCGAACAATGAAAAAATAAAGAAAGAAAGCGCCTCGCTTCTGCGCTATATCGCGAAATGGAGATCCGACGGCCTGCTGAACGATTTGTATTGGTTCGGCCATCCTTCGGAGATCGAGATGCTCAACTCCCTGCGGCAGCAGCGGGAAATGATCCGCGAGCTGCTGACGATCAACGGCAAATTCAAACGGGGCAGAAACTACAACAGCGACGAGGTATTTCTCAACGACGCGCTGTTCAATTGGATCCACTACGCGAAGTCCGGCAAGTCCGGCTTCTACGACTGGCTGCGTCAGGAGGGCGTTATTACCGACAAGACGGACGTTCCCGTGCCGCCGACGGACGTTTCCGGGTTGCCGGACAGCTTCTTCGGCAAGTGGAGCACGGTCGAACACCTGGAAGAGGAAGGCTGGGTCGACTATGAGGCCGGTGTGATTCACAACGGATGGAGCACCGATACTTATTTCGCCGCCGAGATCAAACGGAATGCCGAGGGGCAGATCGTCGTAACGCGCACGCTCAGGGACGCCTCAGAGACAAGCGGGGGAGAGTATTCCGTGATCCTCGCCGACGGGAATTATTCGTTCTCCGGCAATACGCTGACGGTCAACGACCCCAGCGGCAACGGCCGTGCCTTCTGGCTGCGCCTGACGCTGGGCTCCGACGGGCAGATGACGATGACGGAGCAGTATCTCGACGACACGACGGGAACGCATACGCTGACGAGAGAGTGAAAAGTGATAAGTGAAATGTGAAATGTGAAAAGTGAAATGTGATAAGTGAAAAGTGAAATGTGAAATGTGGAATGTTGCCGGCAATCAATAACTGACAACCGGCAGCCATCAACTCCGACAAAGGGGAAATCATTATGAAAAAACACTTCAGACCATCCCTTGCGCTGTTTCTTGCGCTCCTTCTTCTGATATCCTGCTTCGCGGGCGCAGTCGCGTATGCGCTGCAGCTCGGCGACGTGGACGGCAGCGGCAAGGTCAATTCCTCCGACGCGCGCATGACCCTGCGCGCCGCGGCAAGAATCGAATCGTTGACGGACGAGCAGTTCGCCGCCGCCGACGCGGACGGCAACGGCAAAGTCAACGCGACCGACGCGCGGAAGATCCTGCGCGCCGCCGCGAGGATCGAAGCGCTTCCCCAGGCCGGACCGGTCGCGCCGCATGACGCGTGGGTATTGATCGATACCCGCGTGGAGGAGCACCGGCAGCCGGATACCGCGACCGACTTCTTCAATTACGATGCGTCGCCCGGGCAGCATTTCTGTTCAATGGCGCACGAATTTTCCGACGGCAGCAGCGTTTCGGCGGCGTACCGCGGCACCTGCACGCCGATGCCCGCGGAGATCGGAGCCGGCGAACGCGTGACCGCCGAGCTGCGCCTCTGGATCACCGAGGCGAGCGGCGACGACAAGGGCGGCCATTACACCGTGGAGGCGAGCTTGAGCCGCGACGTTCCGGGACTGAAATACGATACCTATACCGAGAACAGGGTTCCGTTCACCGCCGCCCAGTCGGGCGGGGCGGACCGCTGTATCGTCGACTCGCCCGATATCAATAACAAAAATCCCAACGATACGGAATATGCCCGCGTATATAACGTTTTCCCGACAGGTACGCCGGGGGAGCGCTGGTGCGTCTATTTCATCGCCTGCGGCTGCGAGACCGTCTGGACCTACGAATGGCAGAGGGTCGGCAAAGAGGAACCGTCCTCGACCGAGCCGTCGACCGAACCGACCACCGATCCCGGCAGTACGACGGTGATACGCAGGCCTCTTACGGAGGAAGAGATCGAGCCGCTGCGCAGCGACGATTACAATATCCTGTTCGTCGATTCCTTTACGGTCGGTGACGGGGATCATACGATCCTCGACCACTATGAGACGGTCGAATTCGACATCCCGGACTCGATCCCCGTGAACGAGCGGGAAAACTATATGGGCATGTATTTCGCCGACGACGGCGTGCACTGGATGATCCTCGACCCCGACGGGCTTGTCGAGGGAAAATTCCGTTTCGAGACGCTGCATTACTGCCTGTTTGGCATCGGCGAACCGGCGACGGAGAATCAGAAAATGGACAACTGGGCGGCGCGCGCCGCGGCGCTGGGCGTGACGCGGCGGATCTCCGAGGAGGAGGTCACCCCCGGCGTCCGTGATTTCGTCGACGGCGCCATGAAAGCCGCGGGACTCGGCAGCGACCAGTACGGCGGCGCGATCGTGCGGTACATCCTCGCGAACGACGCGAAAGGCGAGCTTCTGACCGCCGCCGCGGACGGGGATTATGATTCGGTGAAAAAGATCGTCGTAAGCGGCACGGCGGAATATCTTTGCGGCAAGGTCCTGTCCGGCGAGGACGACGGCGTCCTCTACGGCGGGGGCGTCGACAACGCGGAGCTTCTGAAAAAGCGCGTCAAGGAGGGCGACCCGTCGGCGACGCTTGAGATCGTTAAAAATATTGAAAAGAATATGCTCCCCGCAGTCAGCTACGCGGAAAAATTCGGGGGCCTTGTCGATAAGCTCGCGGACATCTGGACCGATAACATGATGGAGGACCAATACGCCCTGTTTGAAAAATATATGAAACAGGACGGCAAGGTTTCCTCCGAGCAGTGGGGGATCATCTGCACGCAGCTTCGCGGCGCGCTAAATCGCCTGGAATCCCGCGGCGTGTTCGCCGCCGACCTGAAGCTGAAATTCGAGCAGAGGTACGAAAACACCGAAAAAATCAAGCAGAAGCATAAAGAGCTTATGCGCCTGATCGCCCGGTGGAACGCGGACCATCTGCTGGACTATACCTATTGGAAAGGCTCGAACGGGTACCCCACCACGGTGGAAAAGCTCAACTCCCTGCTGTCCATGCGGGAGATGCTGCGGGAGATGCTGACGAAAAACGGCAAATTCATGCGCGGCGCGGATTTTACGTCCGACGAGATCTTCCTGAACGCCGCGCTGTGCCAATGGGTGATAAACGGACGGGAGAACAGAGCCGCGTTCTACGATTGGCTGCGCAAGCAGGGCATTCTGCCGAAGCTGCCGGAGCCGACGGAACCGTATACCGGCGACGACCCCTTCAACCCGGAGCTGACGCTTACCGACCCGGAAAACGGAGACCCGGGCTCCGACGTGGATACGACCGGCGGCTCCGACGTCGGGCTCGAAACCATGGATCCCAAACCGGGGGAGGGGTTCAATTACTGACACCGGTCACATCCGGCGTTCCGGTACGCAGTCGCCGGACAAATAAAATATAACGGAGAATAGGAGAGGTACCAATGAATAAACGGTTCAGATCATCGCTGTCCCTGTTTCTTGCAATATTGCTTGTGCTTTCCTGCGTCGCAGGCGCGGTCGCTTACGCGCTGCAGCTCGGCGACGTGGACGGCAGCGGCAGGGTCAATTCCTCCGACGCGCGCCTGACCCTGCGCGCCGCGGCGCGTTTGGAAACACTGAGCGGCGAGCGCTTTACCGCCGCCGATGTGGACGGCAACGGCAAAGTCAACGCGACCGACGCGCGCAAGATCCTGCGCGCCGCCGCTAAGATCGAGTCTTTGCCTTCCGAGACGCCGCAGACTGTACCCGGTCAGCATTACGCCTGGGTTCGCATTTCCACCGAGGTCCGGGAGAGGCCCGCGGAAGAGACTTACAGCGACGTCAACACCTTCAGCGCATACGAATACAGTCATTCCTGCGCGATGACCCACATTTCCGACGGCGGCGGCAGGATCACCGCGTCTTACGCCTCCGCCTGCTCGGCAATGCCCGAGGTGATCGAGGCGCACGAGCGATTCACGGTGGAGCTGACGCTGGCGCTCACCGATTACAGCCCGAACGACGGCAGGACCTATTTCACCGTGCAGGCGCGTCTGCGCAGCGATGAGGCGGGGCTTGCCTTCGGTCAGAAGACAGATGATAAGGTGTATTTCCCCGCGGTGGACGAGGGCGCGTATAATCACTGCATCATCGATTCGCCCGCCGTGCGCGACGAAGCGCCCAACAACGTCGGTTATGTGAAGGTCTACGGCGTTTATAAGGAGGGCTATGTCGGGCAGCGGTTCGGTATTTATTACGAGGCCTGCGGCAGCGAGACCGTGTGGACCTATGAATGGCAGGCGACCGGCGCGGAGCAGACCGAGCCGACGGACACCCCGACAACCGCACCGTCCGCGACGGACGCTCCGACGACCGAGCCGACCTCTGCCGAGGTCCCGATAAACACGTCCGTAACGCTGATCGACGGCGACGTGGAGCTGATGCGCACGCCCGTGACCGGCGAAGCGCTCGAAGCGCTGCAGAGCGACGATTATACGATCCTGTTCGTCGATAACTTCTCGACGGATCGGGGTGATCACGGCGTGCTCGACCATTACGAAACGATCGAATACGATATCCCCGCGAATATCCCCGAGAACGAGCGGGAGAATTATTTCGGCATGTATTTCGCCGAGGACGGCGTACACTGGATGATGCTCGACCCCGACGGCCTTGCCGAGGGCAAATTCCGCTTTGAGACGCTGCATCTGAGTCCCTGGGGCATCGGCGAACCCTCGGAGCTCGAACGGATGGACCAGTGGGCGGCGCGCGCCGCCGCGACCGGCGTGACCAAACGTATTTCCGAGGAGGAGATCACGCCCGGTCTTAAGGATATGATCAACGACGCGATGAACTTCGCCGGCATGGGCGAGAACCAGTACGGCGGCGCGATCGTGCGGTATATCTTCTCCCACGATACGAAAGGCGAGCTGCTCACCGCCGCGGCGGACGGAGATATGGAATCGGTCAAAAAACTCGTCACCAGCGGCACGGCGGAATTTCTTGTCGGCAAGGTCCTGTCCGGCGAGGACGACGGCGTCCTCTACGGCGGGGTCGTCGACAACGCGGCGCTTATGAAAAAGCGCCTGAAAGAGGGCGACCCCTCCGCGACGCTGGAGATCGTCAAGAATATTGAAGCGAATATGTTCCCCGCGGTCAGTTATACGCAAAAATTCGCGGGCGTCGTCGACAAGCTTGCGGATATCTGGACGGACAATATGTGCGAAGAGCAGTACGCGCTTTACGAAAAGATCAGAAACCGCGACGGCAAAGTCAGTTCCGACGACTGGGCGCTGATCTGCACGCAGCTGCGCGGCGCGCTGAACCGCCTTTCCTCCCGCGGCGTGACCGCCGCCGACCTGCGCAAAAAATTCGAACAGAGATTCGACAATACGGCCGAGATCAACGCGAAGCACAAGGAACTGCTGCGTCTGATGGCGCGCTGGAGCGCCGACAATCTGTTCGACAGCATCTACTGGAGCGGATTCAGCAAAAGTCCATCGACGGTCGATAAACTCAATTCGCTTCTGTCGATCCGCGAAATGCTGCGCGATATGCTGACCAAAGACGGAAAATTCCAGCGCGGCAAGGATTATACCTGGTCGACCGACGAGCGTTTCCTGAACGACGCGGTGGCGTACTGGGTCCGCTGCGGCAAGAAAAACAGGAACGATTTCTATGACTGGCTGCGCGAGCAGGGCATTTTGCCGCCGCTTCCCGCCGATGAGACGACCGTGCCGCCGACGACCGAGCCGGATACGGAGGAATATACGGGCAACAATCCGTTCCACCCGGATCTGACGGTCGTCGTGACGGAGGAAGGCGATCCGGGAGAGATGCCGTCTGTCGTGGTGCCGGTCGTCGAAAGCGAACCGGATCCGGATGAGATCGTTGCCGTTGAGGTCACGAGACCGTGAGGTCGAGCTCCGATCCCCGTGCTCCGATGAGTAAAACAGACGCGATTCGATGAAGGGAGCAGTCGGGGATCGGATATCGGCAATCGTGGAATCGTTTTGCGTTTTGCGCTTCGGAAACCAACTATAAATCAGCAACCGGCAGCTTTCACCCGGCACCTTATCCCCAAAGGAGCCCTATTTATGAAAAAGACCCCCCGACGTATCATCTCCCTCCTGCTAACGCTGGTCCTTGCTGTCGCCTGCTGCATCGCGGGGGCGGTCGCTGGCGCGCTGCGTCCGGGCGACGTGGACGGCAGCGGCAAGGTCAATTCAGCCGACGCGCGTTTGGTGCTTCGGGCCGCTGCGCGCGTAGAATCGCTGACCGGCGAGCGCTTTACCGCCGCGGACGTCGACGGCAACGGTAAGATCGCCGCCGCAGATGCGCGAATCATTCTGCGCGCCGCCGCGCGTCTCGAAGCGCTGCCGGCGGAACTGCCGAACGCATCGGGCGGCGTATGGAAGCTGATCGATACCCGCGTTTCGGAAAAGAGGCAGCCGAATTCAAAAACGGATATCTTTGTTTACGACGCTTCGGAAGGACAGCATTCCTGCTCTATGAAGCATCTGTTCGACGACGGCAGCGATATTTACGTCGCGTATCGCGGCGTCTGCACCGAAATGCCCCGGCAAATCGTTCCCGGCGCGCCCGTTGTAGCGGAGCTGAAGCTGTGGATCATCTACGCCGGCGAAAACAATACGAGCGGACATTATACTGCCGAGGCATACCTTTGCCGCGACGTTCCCGGTCTGGCGCTCGACACGTTTACGGAGAAAAAAGTTGAGTTTTCCGCCGATCGGGAAGGCGGCGACAACCGCTGCGTTGTCGATTCGCCCGGCAAATGGCTCGGCAAACATAAGGATACGGAATTTGTCCGCGTTTACGATACTTTCCCCGTCGGAACCGAAGGGGAGCAGTGGAGCGTTTATTTCGTCGCCTGCGGCAGCGAGACCGTATGGACATATGAATGGGAGATGATCGAAGAGCCGACAGAACCGACGACAGAGATGCCGGTCGAGCCGACGACAGAACCGCAGATCGAACCGACGACAGAGATGCCGATCGAACCTACGACGGAACCGCCGGTCGAGCCGACGACAGAGATGCCGATCGAGCCGACGACAGAGATGCCGATCGAGCCGACGACAGAGATGCCGATCGAGCCGACGACAGAGATGCCGATCGAGCCGACGACGGAACCACCGATCGAACCGACGACAGAGCCGCCGGTCGAGCCTACGGCCGAATCGGGGGAGATGCATATCGTCTCTCATATTTCGGGAAAGATCAAATCGTTTACACCGCCGAAATCGGGCGTGCGAACGGCCGTGAAATAACATATTTACCGCAAATGAAACGGAGAGAACAATGATGAAAAAACGATTCAGATCCTCACTTTCACTGTTTCTTGCGATTCTGCTCGTCCTTTCCTGCGTCGCGGGCGCGGTCGCAAATGCGCTGAGTCCCGGCGACGTGGACGGCAGCGGCAAGGTCAATTCTTCCGACGCGCGCCTTGCGCTGCGCGCCGCGGCGCGCATGGAATCGCTTGCAGGCGAGCACTTTACCGCCGCCGACGTCGACGGCAACGGCAAGATCACTTCCTCCGACGCGCGCAGAATTCTTCGCGCCGCCGCGCGGCTTGAGGCGCTGCCCTCTGCTGTGACGCCGACCGAGCCCGGGAGCGGGTATTGGAAGCAATACGGCACGCGGGTGCAGAAAAATGAGAATGCAGGCAATGAGAACATCGAGTATAAGATCTACACGGGGATCGGCGAGCATTACTGTTACATGAACAGACTGGACGACGGGACGCAGATGAAACTGTCCGGCTTCTGTTCTGCGCCGCCCGAAAAGATCGCCGGGGGAGAACGCGTCGTCCTGAATATGCGTCTTCAGCTTGAAATAATGGATATTGGCCAGATCGGGGTGATCCTGACAAACGAAGCGCGCGTCCGTCTTGAACAAGATCCGGATCTTGCGTTCAACCAGATCACCCAGGATGCCGTGGCGTTTACCGCGGCCGAGACGGGCGGGAAAGACGAATGCTCGCTTACCAGCAAAAACGGCCCCGGAAACGAATCCGCCTCTGTCGCCTGCGTCTTCCCGCAGGGCTCGGACGGGCAGACCCTCGCGGTCTATTTCATGTCCTGCGGTTCGGAAACCGTTTGGATGTACGAGTGGGTCGGCGGGACTGCCGTTCCTTCGAGCGAACCTTCGACTTCGCCTTCAACCTCTCCCTCAACCGAACCTTCAACCTCTCCCTCAACCGAACCTTCGACCGAGCCCTCAACCGAGCCCTCAACCGAGCCGACGACGGAGTATGCCGACAATACGATCAACCGTGTCGCGATCACGGGCGCAGATCTCGATCAATACAAGTCGGACGGCTACGAGATCGTTGCCCTTGACTCCATTACCGTGGGCGGGAAAGACCATGTCGCGCTGGACGATTATGAGACTGTTGAGTTTGATTTCTCCAATGTGCCCGAAAAGGAACGTGAGAATTATCTCGGCGTTTATTTCGATAACAACGGCAAACCGGTATGGTATTATCCGGATCCCGACGCGCTCGCCGAGGGCAAGTTCCGCTATGAGGTCCTGCATTTCAGCCCGTGGGGCGTTGCGAAGCCGACCGAACAGAAGCTGATCGATTCCTGGTGCGAGCGCGCCGCCGCGCAGGGCGTGACGCGACGCATCTCCGAGGATGAGATCACGCCGAGCCTCAAGGATATGGTCGCCGACACGATGGGCGCATACGGCCTCGGCAAGGATCAGTACGCCGGGGCGATCGTGCGGTATATTCTCTCGCACGACACGCGCGGCGAGATCTTGACCGCCGCAGCGGACGGCGATATGGAGGCGCTGCGCGCGAAGGTTATCAACTATTCGGGCGAATACTTCCTCGGCAAATTCCTGAAGGGCGAGGGCGACGAGATCATCACCCAGTCCTTCGGCGATCACGAAGCGGCGATCCGCAAGGGACTCAAGGACGGCGATTTTGCCACCGCCTCGCTGGAGATCGTCAAGAATATCGAAAAAAATATGTTCCCCGCCGTGAACTACGCCGAGAAATTCGGTCAGCTGGTCAATAAGCTCGCCGATATCTGGGCGGACAATTCGATGAACGAGCAGTACGAGAATTTCGCGAAGATGATGGACCGTGAGGGCAGGGTCTCAAACGACGACTGGAATATTATTTATTACCAGCTGCACGGCGCGATGAACCGCCTGAGTCAGCGCGGCGTCGGCTCCGCGGAGCTGCGGGCGATGTTTGAGCAGCGCTACGCGAAATACGGTGAGATCTACGCCGAGAAGGAACGGCTCAAGGGGCTCGTCGCCGGGTGGAAGAACGACAACATGTTCGACGATATCTACTGGTACGGCAGCGGCAGATTCTTCAATCACCCGAGCGTGACGGAGAAGCTCAATTCCCTGATGGCGCTGCACGATATGCTCAAACGGGAATTCCTGACCGTCAACGGGCAGTTCCGGAAAGGCAAGAGCTTCGAGTGGAGCTCCGACGAGGAATTTATTTCCGCAGCGATGCAGAAATGGCTCGGCGACCGTTCGCCGGGCAAAAACGAGTTCATCCAGTGGCTGCGCGACGAAGGCCTCCTCAAGACGCCGCGCGTGACTTATACGCCCGACTGGGTATGGGTGCTCATCGACACGCGCACCGAGATCCCGGAAACGTACAAGACCGACGTTTACAGAACGACTTACTCCGGCTCGACAAACAGCTTCTCGAAGACGGATGAGTATATCTGGGATCCCGATCATTATCAGAGCGCGTCCTTCACCGTGACCTGCAGTCCCTCGCCTCCCGAGATCATCCGCGTGGGCGATAAGGTCGTGATGGATCTGACCGCTGCGATCACGAGCAATAACGACGAGGACTTCCACTGGGGCGCTTCCTGCGGCGTACGGCGCGACCGTCCGGATATGGGCCTGGGCTCCGCGTACCGCGGATATGAGAGCTTTTGGGCGACCGTGGAGGGCGAGCCGAATACCTGCTCCGTCGAGGCGATCGGCGACTGGGGCAACGCTCCTGTCCGCATTACGAGCGCGCAGGTATATCACGAATTCGGCGGTCCGGGAGCGGAGAACGCGCAGGATATCGAGACCGCGGACGGCCATATCTATCGCATCGGCGTCTATTTCACCGGCTGCAGCTGCCAGACCGTGTGGACGTATGAGTGGAGGAATATCGCCGGGTAAATTCTGATTTGTCGCTGCGCGACAAATCAGAATTTACAGGCATTAGACATTGGGCATTAGGCAATAGACTTGTCAATTTTGCGCAGTGCGCCTTGGTTGTTACCTAATGCCTAAGTAACCACTGATTAATTCACATCTGAAGATTCGGCACGCACCTTGCTTGCATCTTTCCCGTCATATCGCCCAAAAATCCCTTGAAAGGCGACAGCCTTCCTGCGGTCTTTTTGAACAATCTGACGAAAAATCTGACGGCGC
>JAFRPB010000092.1 GCA_017429345.1 Clostridia bacterium
AAAATTTCATTTTAGCCTCAAAATAAGCAATAGCGCTAATTTTCCTTCAAAAATACGGAGAATAAACCGAGGGGCAGAGCGTATCGTTTCCGTTCTCTCATCCCTAATCCCTCATCGCTCATCCCTGTAAATTCTGATTTATCGCTTCGCGATAAATCAGAATTTCCCCCACTTGACAATAAAATTGAATTTATAGTATTATATAAAAAAGGGAAACCAGAGGTTTTTGAAAATGGATACCGGAATTCTTGTACTGATCATCTTATCCGTGCTGCTTTTGTGCTGCGTGATCGCCGTGCTCGTGCTGCTTCTTGCGAAGAAGGACGCTGTCGGCAAAGAGGATCTCGCGCGTCTCGGCGGGCGGATCGACGCGGCGGAGAAGGCGACGCTCGAGAGCCTGCGCGGTCAGCGGGCGGAAAACGCGCAGCGCTTTGACGCGCTCAGCGAAAAGGCCGACCGCGCATATCGCGACGACCGCGATCACGAGCTGGAGATGAACAAAATGCTCTCGACTTCGCTCGGCGAAATGCGGGAGCAAAGCGTCCGGCAGAACGAAAAGCAGACCCGCGTCATTACCGAGTCGCTTGAAAAGATCCGCGAGAGCAACGAGAAGAAGCTCGAGCAGATGCGCGTGACCGTAGGCGAAAAGCTCGACGAAACGCTGCAGAAACGGCTCGACAGTTCGTTTGAGACGGTCTCGAAGCAGCTGAAGGATCTGTATGAATCCCTCGGCAAGATGCAGGAGCTGAGCACCGGCGTGACCGAAAACGTCACCGCGCTCAACCGTGTGCTGACCAACGTCAAGACCCGCGGCACCTGGGCGGAGGTACAGCTCGGCGGCATTCTCGATCAGATCATCCCGGGCAGCTATGTGCGCAATTTCAGCCCGCAGGGCTCGTCCGCGACGGTGGAATTCGCCGTGATCATCCCCTCCGCCGACGGCGGCAGGACCTATATGCCGATCGACTCGAAATTCCCCGTGGAGGACTATCTCCGCATCCAGCAGGCCGCGGAGGCCGCCGATCCCGAGGAACTGAAGAAAGCGCGCGGCGCTTTGCGCGCGCGGGTGCTCGCCGAGGCGAAGGACGTCTCATCGAAATACATCAGCGTGCCCGAGACGACGCCGTTCGCGGTGCTGTATCTCGCGACCGAGGGGCTTTACGCCGAGGTGCTTTCGGCGGACGACGGTCTCGCGGAAAAGCTGCACTCCGGGTATAATATCCTGCTGGCGGGGCCGTCGACGATCACCGCGCTGCTCAATTCCCTCGCGATGGGCTTCCGCACGCTCGCGGTCAACGAAAAGGCCGCCGAGATCCGCAAGATCCTCGTCTCGGTCAAGAAGCAGTATGAGCAGTTCGGCGTCCTGCTCGAGAAAGCGCATAAAAAAGTGGACGAGGCGGGCACGGTGCTCGACGACGCGCAGAAGCGCAACGACCTGATCCGCAAAAAGCTCGGCTCGGTCGATTCCGCCGAGGCGCTGCCGTCCGGCGAGACGGTCGGACTGCCTGTTACAGACGAAGAATAATAACCGAAAAGGAGCGTATATTATGAAACACCCCGAACTGATCGCCCAGCTGACGCTGGAGGAAAAAGCCGCCTTCTGCGACGGCAAAGACTTTTGGCACCTGAAAAGCCTCGAGCGGCTCGAGCTGCCCGAGATCATGGTCACCGACGGTCCGCACGGTCTGCGCAAAAAGCTCGACGCGAAGGAGAATACCGGGCTTCTGACCGGCACGCCCGCGACCTGCTTCCCGACCGCGGTCACAACCGCTTCCTCGTGGGATCCCGCGCTGATCGGCGAGATGGGCGAGGCGATGGCGGAGGAGGCGCTGCAGGAGGGCGTTTCCGTGATCCTCGGTCCCGGCACGAACATCAAGCGCTCGCCCCTGTGCGGCAGAAACTTCGAGTATTTCTCTGAAGATCCGTATCTCGCGGGCAAAATGAGCGCCGGGTTTGTAAACGGCGTGCAGTCGAAGGGCGTGGGCACCTCGCTCAAGCACTACGCGGGCAACAACCAGGAGAAGCGCCGCATGACGGTCAGCACCGTCGCCGACGAGCGCGCCCTGCGCGAGATCTACCTGACCGCGTTTGAGATCGCGGTGAAGGAGTCGCAGCCCTGGACCGTGATGAGCTCCTACAACCGCCTGAACGGGATCTACGCCTCCGAAAACAAATGGCTGCTGACTGACGTTCTGCGGGACGACTGGGGCTTTGAGGGCCTTGTCGTGACCGACTGGGGCGCGGAGAACGACCGCGTCGAGGGCATCAAGGCGGGCAACGACCTCGAGATGCCTACCTCCTTCGGCGTCGGCACGAAGGCGATCGTCGACGCGGTGCGCGAGGGCAGGCTCGACGAGAGCGCTGTGGACGAGTGCTGCGACCGCGTGATCGACCTGATCCTCAAGGGCGCGGCGAACAGAAAAGAATTCACCTACGACAAAGAGGCGCACAACGAGATCGCCCGCAAGGTCGCGGCGAATTCGATGGTGCTGCTCAAGAACGAAGACGGCCTCCTGCCGCTCGATAAAGAGAAAAATATCGCTGTGATCGGCGAGATGGCGCGCGCGCCGCGGTATCAGGGCGCGGGCTCCTCGGGTATTCAGCCCACGATGCTCGACAACGCCTTCGATAAGCTGATCGAGGCGGGCGTTCATGTGACCTACAGCCCCGGCTACAGCAAAAAGGCGGGCACGCCGAACGCCGCGCTGATCGCGGACGCGGTCGCCGTCGCGAAAAAGGCGGATATCGCCGTCGTGTTCGTCGGTCTGACCGAGGAATACGAGGCGGAGGGCTACGACAGAGACCATATACGTCTGCCCGCGTCGCACAACGCGCTTGTGACCGCGATCGCGAAGGCGAACCCGAACACGGTGGTCGTGCTGCAGGGCGGCTCGCCCGTGGAGATCCCGTGGACGGACAAAGTCAAAGCGATCCTCAATTCCTATCTCGGCGGGCAGGCGTCCGGCGCGGCGACCGCCGACGTGCTGACCGGCAAAGTCAATCCCTCGGGCAAGCTCGCGGAGACTTATCCGCTCTCTTACGAAGACACGCCCGCGGTGAACAATTTCCCCGGCACAAAGGTCTCGGTCGAATACCGCGAGAGCGTCTTCGTCGGCTACCGGTATTACGATACCGCGAAAAAGGACGTTCTCTTCCCCTTCGGCTACGGGCTTTCCTACACGACGTTCAAATATTCCGGTCTCAAGCTCTCGAAGAAGAAGATCAAGGATACCGAAACGCTGACCGTGTCCTTTAAGGTCAAAAATACCGGCAAGGTCGACGGCGCGGAGATCGCGCAGATCTACGTGAAGGACGACGAGAGCACGATCTTCCGCCCGGAGAAGGAGCTGCGCGGCTTCGTCAAGGTCTTCCTGAAGGCGGGCGAGGAGCAGACCGTTTCGGTCGAGCTCGGCAAACGCGCGTTCGCGTTCTATAACACGGAGCTCGGCGGCTGGCAGGTCGAGAGCGGCGACTTCACGGTGCTCGTCGGCGCTTCGTCGAGAGATATCCGTCTCGAGGGCAAGGTGAACGTCACCGGCACGGACGATGCGGCGATCCCCGATTACCGCGAGAGCGCGCCCGAATACTACGGCGGCGATCTGCAGAATATCCCCGACGCGTCCTTTGCCGCGGTGCTGGGGCATGAGATCCCCGAGAGCGAACGCGACCCGAACGAGCCCCTTACGATCAACAATACGCTCGAGGACGCGGCGGATTCCCCGCGCGGCGCGGCGGTCAACAAGCTGATCAACAGGATCCTCGGCGCCATGTCCGGCGGCGACGAGACCAACGCCCGCATGATGGAGGCGATGGCGCTGCAGATCCCGATCAAGTGCTTCATCTCGATGAGCATGGGCGTGTTCAGCCCCGCGATGGCGGACGCGCTGGTGGATATCCTCAACGGCGGCCCGATCGCCGCGGACCTCGGCAGGATCGTCGCCGGCCTCGCGAAGTCGATCGGGAATATCAAGGTGCTGATGAATTCGATTTGAGTTCCGAGAGTCGAGAGCCGAGAAACGAGAGTCGAGAGCCGAGAAACGAGAGTCGAGAGCCGAGAAACGAGAGTCGAGATTCGAGATGTACGGGGCGAGAGGCGCAGAAATTGAGAAATAAGAGATGAGAGATAAGAAGCGTCTTTCGGTCTTTTCCTCTTTCGATGTCCGACGGAAACATAATATAATAAAAGCGCGGGGTACAGAGGATTTCGCTCTGTACCCCGCGGATTGTTTTGCGTTTAAATTCTGATTTATCGGGGTGTTGGGCACACCCGCCGGTAGCACGGCAGACCTCTGCAATGTCATTAAGTTAATAAAGAAGAGCAATGGTAAGTACAGGAACGAAGAAGGAAACATGAAGCATCAGAGAGACACAAGGCAAAAAAGCAACAGTAAAGAACGCCGATAAGA
>JAFRPB010000093.1 GCA_017429345.1 Clostridia bacterium
CGGGCCGCAGAGCGGCCCGCTATTCGGAATTTACAGGCATCAGGCATTGGGCATCAGGCAATAGATCTGTAAAATATACGCAGTGCGTCCCGGTCGTTACCTAATGCCTATTGCCTGCTGCCTATTGCCTTCAATCGGAATAAATCTGCATCAACCACCGGAGGTGGTCTTATTCTATACGGAATCCTCGCCGGTATCACCTGGGCGCTGGAGACGGTGATCCTCGGCGCGGCGCTGAAAATGGCGCCGTTTATTTCGACCGAACAGGCGGTTTTTCTTGCGCCGTTCGTATCGACCTTTCTGCACGACCTCTGCTCCGCGCTCTGGGCGGGGAGCTACAACGCCGTGCGCGGAGATTTTCTGAACGTGTTCCGCGCGCTGAAAACGAAAAGCGGGAAATTCGTCCTCGTCGCGGGGCTCATCGGCGGCCCCGTCGGCATGACGGGCTATGTACTGGCGATCAATTATATGGGACCTTCCGTCGGCGCGGTGGCGAGCGCGATCTTCCCTGCCATCGGCGCGGTGCTGGCGTGTATCTTTCTGAAAGAAAAAATGCAGTGGTACCGCTGGCTGCTGCTGGCGGCGACGCTCGGCGGCGTTTACGGACTGAGTTATTCGCCCGAGATCGAGATCACGAATTTCGGGCTCGGGCTTCTCGGGGTGCTGATGTGCTCCTTCGGCTGGGGGATCGAGGCGGTCATCCTCGCGAAATGCTTTAAGGATCCCGCGGTCAAAAACGAATACGCCCTGCAGCTGCGGCAGTCGACCTCGGCGCTCGTTTACGGCGCGATCCTGCTGCCCGTACTCAAGGGCTGGGGCTTTACCGTGCATCTGTTTACGGACGGCACGGGATGGCTTCTGCCGCTGATCGCCCTCGCCGCCCTCTGCGCGACGGTCTCGTATCTCTGCTATTATAAGGCGATCGCGAAGATCGGCGCGTCGAAGGCGATGGCGCTGGACGTGACTTACGCAGCGTGGGCGATCTTCTTCACCGTGATCCTGCTGCGCGACACTTCGGTGCTCACGCCCCTGACCGTCGGCTGCGCCGTCGTCGTGATCGTGTGCGGCGTGCTCTCCGCGGCGGATATCAAAGAATTGGTGAAGAAGAAGGAAAGGTAGGTCAAGGCATTGGGCATTGGGCATTAGGCAATAGACATGTCAAATATACGTTTTGTGCCTCGGCAAGTTACCTAATGCCTATTGCCTGCTGCCTATTGCCTTCCATCACGATAAATCAGAATTTGCAGCGCAAAACCGCCGCGCCCGGCAAGGGGTGCGGCGGTTTTGGCTCTATCGTTATATCAACGCCAGATCACGGTCATCAGAAGGATCGCGATCGCAGCGGCGGCCACGAAGATCGCGGCGATCAGAAGCGTCGCGCCGAGCGCGCCGAAAATAAAGCCGCGGCGCTCGTCGCCGGTCAGCTGTTCCTCAGGGCGCGGCTGCGATGCTTCGCCGTCTTCTTCCGGCTCCTGCCGCTGTTTTTTTGTTTTTCCGATCCGCGGCAGCAGCATCGGCGGGCGGTCGATCCCGCTCATATCGGCGATCGTTCTGCCGTCGTCGTCATCGTAGTTTTTTTTGGACATAGCGAACCTTTCAAATATTGATTTGTCGATTTTAGTCCCGAGACTCGGGACAAACTTCTGATTCAGCGGGGCGTTCCCGCCCCGCTGAATCAGAAGTTAATCGTACAGATGACACACCACATAATGCCCGGGTTCGATCTCGCGCTGCTCGGGGACCTTCTGTTTGCAGATCTCCTTGCACTGCGCGCAGCGGGTATGGAACTTGCAGCCTGCGGGCGGGTTCGCCGGCGAGGGGATGCTGCCCTCGAGCACGATGCGGTTCATCTTGACCGTCGGGTCGGGCACGGGGATCGCCGAGAACAGCGCCTTGGTATAGGGATGCAGCGGGTTGCGGAAGATATCCTCTTTTTTGCCGTATTCCACAAGGTTGCCAAGATACATCACGCCGACGGTGTCGGAGATATGTTCGACGACGGAGAGGTCGTGCGAGATAAACAGATAGGTCAGCTTGTATTTTTCCTGCAGATCGCGCAGCAGGTTGATGATCTGCGCCTGAATGGACACGTCCAGCGCGGAGACCGGCTCGTCGCAGACGATGAAATCGGGATTCAGCGCAAGGGCGCGGGCGATGCAGATCCTCTGACGCTGTCCGCCGGAGAACTCATGCGGATAGCGGTCCTTGTGGTAGGGCTGCAGGCCGCAGTTATCCATGACCTGATCGATATAATCATTATACTTCTCTTTGGGTACGATTTTGTGCTCGCGCACCGCCTCGCCGATGATCTCGCCGACAGGCATACGGGGCGACAGCGACGAAAACGGATCCTGGAAGATGATCTGCATCTTCGTGCGCATGTCGTGCATCTCCCTGGGCGTGAGATCATAGACCTCTTTACCCTCGAAAAGCACCTGTCCGCCGGTCTTGTCGCCGTAAAGGCGCAGGATCGTTCTGCCGGTCGTGGTCTTGCCGCAGCCGGATTCGCCCACGAGACCCATCGTGGTGCCGCGCTCCAGATTGAACGTGACGCCGTCCACCGCCTTGACGTAGCCCACGGTCTTCGAGACGATGCCGCCCTTGATCGGGAAATACTTCTTCAGCGCGTTGACCTGCAGGATATACCGGGGGTCGGGAGTAATGGGCGTATAATCGTTTTCGATCGTCGTTTTACTCATTTTCCGCGCCCTCCTTCTCGTAATAGCGGTAGCAGCTCACCTTATGCGTGGGCGAGAGGCTGACCTCGCAGGGATATTCGCCGCTGCAGCGCTCTACGCACATCTCGCAGCGGTCCTTGAAATAACAGTAGTTGGGCATATTGATCGGGTTCGGCACCTTGCCGGGGATCGAATAAAGCTTGTCGACCTTTTTGCCGACCGAGGGCTTCGACGCCATCAGACCGATCGTGTACGGATGCGAGGGATGCGCGAAAATCTCCTGAGCGGTGCCCTTTTCGATGATCCTGCCCGCGTACATAACGACGACGTAATCCGCCATCTCGGCGATCACGCCCAGGTCGTGGGTGATAATCATGATCGAGGAATTGATCTTATCCTTGAGATTCCGCAGAAGATCGAGGATCTGCGCCTGGATCGTCACGTCCAGGGCGGTCGTCGGCTCGTCCGCGATGATCAGCTTCGGGTTGCAGGCGAGCGCCATGGCGATCATGACGCGCTGACGCATACCGCCCGACAGCTCGTGCGGATACATTTTGTAAACGCCCTCGCTGTTGGCGATGCCGACCATCTCAAGCAGCTCGACGGAGCGGGCTTTGATATCCTCTTTGCTTTTGTTTTTGCCGTCGTGCAGGGCGATGACCTCGTCAAGCTGCGCCCCGATGCGGAACACCGGGTTCAGACTCGTCATCGGCTCCTGGAAGATCATCGACATGAAGTTGCCGCGCAGGCGCTGCATGGTCTCGATCGGCGTCTTCGTGATATCATAGGCGCGGTCGCCCAGATTCAGGCGGATCTCGCCGCTGACGATCTGCCCCTGCGGGCGCTGCAGAAGCTGCATCACCGAAAGGCTCGTCACGCTCTTGCCGCAGCCGGACTCGCCGACCACGCCGACGGTCTTGCCGATCGGCACGTCGAAGGTCACGCCGTCCACCGCCTTGACCGTGCCGACGTCGGTGAAGAAATAGGTGTGCAGGTCGTCGATCTCGAGCGCGTTGACCGGGTTGCGCATCTCGGTGAGATACTGCTCCTCCGGCACGTTCTTGCGCTTGTATTTTTTATCCAGCTTATTTGTGATCTTTCTGTTCTCCCGCGAAATACGCCGGGATTCCTTCGCGGAAAGATAACCGTCTTCTCTCTTTTTTGCCATATCCGTCGCCCTCCTTTACCGTTTCATCTTCGGGTCGAACGCGTCTCTGAGCCCGTCGCCGACGATGTTGAAGGCGAGCACGGTCAGAAGCAGCAGAACGCCCGCCGGGATCCAGATATTCCAGTAGTGCGTGAGAACGAACACGTTGTTGACGTCGTTAATGATATTGCCCCAGGAGGCGAAGGGGAAGCGCACGCCGAGGCCGAGGAACGAGAGCGTCGCCTCGAGGATGATCGTGCTGCCGAGGCCCATCGTCATGGTCACGATCAGCTGCGGGATGACGTTCGGGATCAGGTGCTTGAAGATCCTGCGAGATACGCTGATGCCGCACGCCTCGGTCGCGGTCATGAATTCCTGCTCGCGCAGCGAGAGGATCTGCCCGCGCACAAGCCGCGCGATACCGGGCCAGCCGAGCACGCCGAGGATCAGCATCAAATAGAGCATGCGGATCGAGGGATCGAGGTTCGCCGCGTCCATCGCAGCGCCGATAATGATGATGATCGGCATCGAGGGAATGCAGTAAAGGATATCGACGATACGCATGATCAGGTTATCCACCCAGCCGCCGAAATAGCCGGAGATGCCGCCCATGATCACGCCGAGGATCGTCTCGATAAACACGACGATAAAGCCGATGATCAGCGAGACCCTGCCGCCGTACATCAGACGGGTGAGCATGTCCATACCGTTGCGGTCGGTGCCGAGCGGATGCTCCTTCGTGGGCTCCGAATAGGTGTCGAACACGGTGGTGTCGGTCTCCTGCTTGACGTCCCACGCCTTGGTGGCGGCGTTATATTTGAGCGTGTATTCCGCAGTCACGCCGTCCGCGCCGGTATATGCGAACTCCTTCGAGCCCGCCTCGACCGCGTCGATCAGCTGATTCTTGAACTCACGGGTAAGGAACACGTCCGCCATCACGGCGCGGACGATATAGGCGCTGATGTACGCGACCTCGGTTTCGCCGTCAAAGACGTTGCCGTCCACGTCGATCGTGTAAGTTTTGCCTTCGCTTTCAAACGACGGCTCGCCCTTCACCTTGGCGGCAAGCGCGTGATAGGAAAAGTCAAATGAAAGCTTCGCGCTCTCGTTCGACGGGTTAATCAGCTCTTTTGTGGCGACGCCGATCAGCTCGCCGCCCGTATAGACCGCCAAAAGCTCGTCGGAGATCGTTTCGATCGTATAGTCGACGTCGCGATAGGTGAACTCCGTGGTCTTCTTCTGCAGCGCCAGAAGCGTCTGCGCCTGCACGGCGGAGGAGAATTTTCCGCCCTCGGCGGCAAGATAGCGGAATTCCTCGTTATGAAGAATACCCGCGTAATCCTTGACCTGAATATCCGTGCGGTAGAATTTCTGATCCTGTTTGTACGGGGAAATAACTCCGCCGACGAACGAGAAGACGAACATCGCGATCAGAACGATCATGCCGGTGACCGCGAGACGGTTGCGGAAGAACCGCTTCGCGACGAGCGCGCCGGGCGAGAGCACCTTGACGCGGCGGTCGTCGTTCAGGGAATACTGCGTCGTGTTTTCTGTTTCATTCTCCGCTTCGGGAGAAAGCTTTTTCTCGTTTTCACTCATATCGGTCCGCCCCCTCTCACGATACGCGGACTCTCGGGTCGACGACGCCGTAGAGGATATCCGAAAGCAGATTCCCGAGCAGCGTCAGCACCGCGGAGAAGACCAGATAGAACATGGAAAACGGGATATCGCCCGAGACCATCGACTGATACGAGGTAAAGCCGATGCCGGGGATCGAGAACAGCGTCTCGGTGATCAGCGCGCCCGCGAACAGACCGGGCAGCGAGCCGCCGACGATGGTAACGATCGGGATCAGCGTATTGCGGAACGCGTGATGATAGATGACCTTGCGCTCGGAAAGTCCCTTGGCGCGCGCGGTGCGGATGTAATCGGCGTTGAGCACCTCGAGCATATTCGTTCTCGTGTAGCGCATCAGCGAACCCATGCTCACCACGACAAGCGTCACAATAGGCAAGAATAAATGATGCGCCTTGTCGAAGAACTGCCCGACCGAGCTGAGCTGATCGTAGCTTCTGCCGACGAGGCCGTACAGATCGAACCAGCCGAGCTTGACCGAGAACACCAGCTTCAGAAGCGACGCAAAGAAGAACGTGGGCAATGATATACCCGCCAGCGCGATGACCGAGATCACGTAGTCCGGCCACCGGTACTGCTTCGTCGCGGCGATGATGCCCAGCGGGATCGCGATGATCAGCTCGAAGAAGAACGAGATCGCGCCCATCACGAACGAGAGCCAGACCGTATCGTTGAATTTCTCGATCACGGGCACGGTCCAGCGCCAGCTGTCGCCGAAGTTGCCGCGCAGCATGTTCCCCAGCCACCCGAAGAAGCCGAGAATGATGCCCTTATCCATATTATAAGCCGCGGTCAGCTGCTGCATCCACTCTTCGTAGCTCTTCGAATTCGGCTGCATCGATCTCTGACGCGCCACGTTCTCGATATACGACGTAGGCAGGCAGCGCATCAGCGCATAAATGATAAACGCAACAAAAAACAGGATAACGACCGAGATCAGCAGTCGTTTGATAATATACTTTCGCACTTACATCAACTCCAAGGGAGAAATTAATAATGAATAGTGAATAGTGAATAACGAATGATCGCCCGATCGTTCGCTGTTCACTATTCATTATCCATCGGAAGGTCCGGATAACGGACGGCAGGCCGCCCGTTACCCGGATATTCGGAATTGTTTATTTCGCGTTCAGCTCAACATCCTGGATCCCGTTCAGCCAGCCGTAATAGGTGGTGATATCGGGAAGCACGGTCGCGATGTTCACTCTCTCGGTGGAGAAGATGATCGCGTTCTGACGCTGATAGACGGGAACCTCAACAGCCCAGTCGACGATCAGGTCGAGGCAGGCTTTGTAGGTCTGCTTGCGGAACGCCTGATCCAGCGAGGAACGGGCGTCCATGATCAGCTGATCCAGCTCGGGATCGGCGATGTCGTACATATAGTTCGAACCGCCCGCGTCCTGACCGGACTCAACGCCGGAATAATAGACCTGATACATATCGGGATCGAGCGAGGCGCCCCACGCGGCGCACCACATCGGAACGGAATCCGCTTCGATGCCGGTCCACAGATCTGCGGAGTTCGCAAGGTCCTTGACAGTCAGGGTGATGCCGATGGTCTTCAGAGCGTCGGAAGCAAGGTTGAGCATCATGAAGGACGGATGGTCGCCGTTGCCGTCGGCGGGGATCCATACTTCATACTCGAGCTTCGCGCCTTCGGGAGCAGCGGTGACCTTGCCGTCAGCGACGGTGTAGCCCGCTTTCTCGAAGTAGCCGAGCGCAGCCTTCAGGGCAGCGGCGGTCTTCGCGTCGGCGTCCATATCGGAGGTGTAGATCTCGTTGCCGTCCACGTCCTTCGAGAAGGCGATCGCGTAGTCGGCGTCGGTCTTCTGCGGAGCGGCCCAGGAGGTGTTGGAGATCGGGTAGTTGATGACTTCGGCAGCCTCGCCGTAGTAGGAGTCGACGGTCACGTCGCGGTATACCGCGAAGACGGTCGCGAAGGCTTTACGAAGGTTCTTGGAAGCGTCGGAGGCGATATCGCCGCCCACGTTGACGGCCTTCGCGCTGATGCCGAGATAGCCGTAGCCGAGGTTGTCGACGGTGCTGGTGGTGATCTTGTCGCCGTCAACGCTGTCGTTGCCGTTCGCTTCCTTGATGGCCTTGACGGTATCCATGGAATAGGACGGGTCGGTGATGTCGACGGTGCCGGTGATGACGCCGTTCAGCTTATCGGTGTCGTTGGTCTCAAGGAACTGGACGTTCTTGGTCTTGGGAGCGCCGAGGAAGTAGCTCTCGTTCGCTTCGAAGGAAACAACGCCGTTCTCGAACTTGACGAACTTGTAGGGGCCTGCGCCGAGAGGCTGGGTGGTCTTCGCACGTACGGTGGAAAGGTCGCCCTTGTCGAAGCCGAACTGATTGTTGTCATAATCGAACTTCGCTTTGTCGCCGTAATAGTGCATCGGAGCGATCGGGATCGCGAACTGATAGATCGCGGTCGCGTCGACCTTGGTCAGAGAAATGCGAAGGGAATTGTCGCCGGTCTTCTTAATGCCTTCGATGTTCGCGGCGGAATCACCGGTCTTGATACCCTTGCCGGAGTAGTCGCCGAGATCGGGGAACAGATCCTCAACAGAGGAGCCCGCGTTCTCGGTGTTGATCATGCCCGCAACGTCGGAGCCGTAAGCTTCGGTCAGCGCAGCGGCGAAGTCCTCGACGGTGCCGCCCTCGGCGACCTCGAAGCCCCACGCGCCGGCAGCGCCGGAAACGTCGCCTTCATCGGCATAGCCGTTCGCAACGCAGTAATCAACGATCTCCTGCGCAAGATCGAGCGTAGCTTTGTCATACTTCTCCCAGAAAGCGGTCTGCTCTTCTTCGGTGAAGTAGGTGAAGTCGGTGTTGTCCTTGCCGGCCTCGAAAATGAGGTTCAGCAGGGTGTCCATACCGCTTCTGTACTCTTCCATACCCTTGATCGGCAGAGCGAAGAAGGTGGTGCTGCCGTCGTAAGTAGGATCGGCGTAAACGTACATCGTGAAGATGACGTCGTCAACGGTGAGGTCTTCGCCGTCGGAGAACTTGACGCCCTCGCGAAGGACGAAGTCATAGTCGACGGTGCCGTCGTCGTTGGTGGTGATGGTCAGATCCGACATGCCGGGATACTCGTAATCGGTGCCGTTGTAGGGGATCTTCTCAACCGTGACGCCCTTCTCAACGATCGCGCCGAGGCGGTCGTTGCCGAGAAGCGAAACGGAGGTCAGCGCCCAAACGTCCTGATCGTAAGCAGTCTCCGAGAAGAACGGAGAGAACTTACTCGAGAAGTTCGAGTAGCCGACGACAAGCGGAGTGCTGCCGTCTTCGGTTGTCTCACTGCCGGGAGCCGCGGTCGCGCCGGGATCGTCAGTGGAAGGCTTCTTGGTGTTGCAGCCCGCGAACACGGTCGCGAACATGGCAAGCGCAAGAAGAATCGCAAGGATTTTCTTCATTTCTTTTTGCTCCTTTTTTATTTATTTTTCGGCTTTCGCCAAAAGAAATGACTGTGAAAAAACGCGGAGCGTTTTTTTAATGAATAATGGACAATGGATAATGGATAATTTCGGAAAAGCGCTTCGCGCCTTTTTATTTAAATTTAGAGTTTTTAAAATAAATCGGATTTTTAAAAAAATAAACTACGATATTATCAGAATGGCTCCGCAGAATTAATTTTACTCCCTATATGATCAGGGGTAAGGGGCGCAGCCCCTTCATCAATTTGTTCGTGACCCTTTGTCAAGGACAATTTTTAAAGTGAATAGTATAAATCCACTTTTTTGTGATATAATGGTTCCCGCTTTACCGTCAGGGAGGATAGGGCAACGCTGAGGAGCGACCCGAGC
>JAFRPB010000094.1 GCA_017429345.1 Clostridia bacterium
GAGCACTCCGCAACACTTCCAAACATCCCTTGGCTGAAACAAATTTCTTCGCTCAAGCTGTTGAGCGATATTTAAAACCATTGCTAAATCCGTATATTCATATATCATATGGAAATTTGCCAACTCGTACTTGACACAAACCGCGATCCGCGTTTATTTGACAAAACGCCGTATTTCTGTTATAATATTTATTTGTCAATTTCGCGCAACCGCTGCGTATCGGCGTATTCATCACAGACAAACCGATTTTTTATATAATCTATTTTCCATATAATATATAAAGAAGTGATTTGATTGTCAAGTAAAAAGAAGATCTTCTCTCTCCTGCTCGCGGCGCTTCTGTCCCTTTCCGCCTTTTTTTCCGCGTTCGCGGTCAGCGGCACCGCCGTCAAGGCAGAGATCATGCGTATCTATCAGGGCGCGATCGAACTTTACGAAAAGAATACCGGCAGCACGAGCTTTTACGGCAACTGCGGCGTTTACGTTTCGTATATTCTTAACGAGCTCGGTATTGACGACTACCTCGGCGGTTATCGGGGCAACAAATGGTATGACGCGTATAAAGACGGGCAGAAGCTCGGCGAATGGACCGTGGTATGCATCCCCGGCGCGGACTGCATTCAGACAATCTGCGACGAATACTATGAGGCGCATTATATCGTAGTAAGCTATACGCATCAGACGCATTACAGCAACGAAGAACCCGGCGCGGGGCACGTTGTGTTCATTAATATGATCAAAGACGACGTGGCGTATTTCTCAGAGAGCTACCGCATGTACGACCGCGCGAAGAACGCATACGCCGAGGAGGGCACGCCGATCGAAATGGACGCGCAGGCGCTTGCCGAGGACCATGAAAAGCTTTATGGAGACGCGATCGGCGCGCTGATGTTTGTCAAAGACGGGCTCAATGAAAAACGGGATCCGTCAATGAAACGCACGACCACCTCGCGCGTCACCGAAGAAATAACGCAGCCGACCGCCGTTTCGACAACGGAAGCGCCGACCTCCGAGATAACAACCGCCGCAGCGCCGACTGCCGAGTTGACAACGACGGCCCCGCTGCCCACCGCATCGTCCACAACGCAGCACGAACCGATGCAGTATACCGACAACCACACCGCCCTCGCATATGTCGTGCGGGATCTGGCGATCAAGCTCTCGTTCAGCACCGATATACAGCAGATGATCGTGATGACGTCGGGCGCGCCGACACTTCGGGAAATGCGGGAATTCCTCCCCGATTTCGGCGTCACCGTGCGCGATAATAAAGGGGTCCCCATTTCGGAAGACAGCCAGATCGGCACGGATATGCTGCTGGTTATCAAATATAAGGAGATCAATTTTATTTTTGATATCTCCGTCAAGGGCGACAGCGGCGACGGCCGTATCTCCGCGAAAGACGCGAGAACGGCGCTGCAGATCAGCGCCAGAACGGTCTCCGCAGAAAAGCTCTCCGAAGCGCAGCGGATCGCCTATGATATCAACAACGACGGCAGGATCAACACCGTCGACGCGCGTCTGATCCTGCGCGCCGCGGCGCATATGATCTCGCTCTGAAGCATTTTTACCATAAATACAACGGCGCGCGACGCCGCCTTATAGGAATTCTTTCCCGCAGACCGAAGACCGACGGTCCGCGGTTTTTTTGTCGGCGCAGCGGCGATTTCCGCGAAGGGAAAGCAAAAAACACGGATGCGCTCCGAATTTCAAAAAACACTTTACAATAAGTTGATTTTGATGTAGAATATTAAAGATATAAATATATAAGGGGATTTGCGGCTTGCAGAAATCGGCTCGAAACCGAAGGATCGTCGTCGCTCTTGCCGTTCTGCTCGCGGCGGGTCTTCTTGCCGCCGTTTTGTGGGACGCCTTCGCGCCGAAGGCGGAAAAGCAGAGCGCGACCTCGTTCGCGATGGGCTCTGTGCTGCAGATCGATATTTACGGCGGCGAAGTCGATCTTTGCGGGGAGGTGCGCGACGCGGTTGCGGCGCTGGATCAAAGGATTTCCCGCACCGTCGATAATTCGTACGTTTCCCTGCTCGGCAAAAACGGCGGCTGCACCGCCGACGGCGATTTCGCCGACGATATGAAGGCAATCCTGGCGCTGTGCGAAGCGACGGGCGGCGCGTTCGACATCACGATCGGCGCGCTCTCGGATCTGTGGGACGTGGGCGGCGAAAACCCGCGCGTTCCTTCCGCGGGGGATATTTCCGCGGCTCTGGCGCTGACGGGATATGAGAAAATCGAGTCCGTAGGCTTCCGCTACACCGTGCCCGACGGCGTGATCCCGGATCTCGGCGCGGCGGGCAAGGGAATGGCGTGCGACGCGGCGAAAAAGATCCTCGCAACGGACGGTTCCGTCACAGGCGCGGTCGTCTCCTCGGGCGGCAGCATCCTCTGCTTCGGCAAGAATCCGGAAAAGGGCTTATGGACTGTCGGCGTACGCGATCCGGACGGCGGCGCGAACGACCTCGCGGGCGTGATCCGGACCGGGGAATGCTTCGTATCAACCTCGGGCAACTATGAAAAATATTTTGAACTGGACGGCGTGCGCTACTGCCACATTCTCTCCCCCTTCGACGGATACCCCGTCAACAACGGACTGAAAAGCGTTACCGTGCGCTGCGACGGCGGGATGGCGAGCGACGCGCTCTCGACGGCGTGCTTTGTGCTCGGCGAGGAAAAAAGCCTGCCCGTGCTTTCTTCGTTCGGCGCGGACGCGATCTTTATCTACGGCGACAATACCGTTTCCGTGACCGACGGTCTTGCGGAAGACTTTGAACTGACGAACGGAAACTATCGTCTGCGCGAAAAATAATGATGAAACGGAAGCTCTTTTCAAAAACCGACCTTTTTCTGATTATGCCGCTGCTTATCGCGGCGATCCTCGCGATTTTTCTGCCCGGGCTGAAAAAGGACGGCGGCGCGCGGCGCGCGGTGGTCGTTTATCGCGGCGAGACGGTTTTGGAAGCAGATATTGACACGATGACCGAGCCGGAAACGCACGCGTTCGGTTCCGTGACAGTCGAAATCGGACCGGAAGGCGCGCGGTTCATATCCTCCCCCTGCCCGGATCAGATCTGCGTCAAAACGGGCCTTTTGACAAAGAGCGGCGACACCGCCGCCTGCGTCCCGGAACGGATCGTGGTGAAGATCGTGAGCGGTACCGACGCGGTGGATGCAGTAGCATATTGACAGCAGAGCTGTCAATACGCAATGAATAAGGAATAATGGATAATGTATGAATAGTAAAAATAAAAAATTGCGGACGGGGCTCTGAGTCTCGCCTGCCGTTCTCACCTGCCGGTTCGGTCGTTGCTTCTGCGTCTAAAACGCAGAGGTTGCCACCGGCAACCCGCAACTCGGTCGGCGCTTCTGCCCTTGGCAGAGATCTCCGCAGGAGATCCTCGCCCCCGTACCCCTATTACAGAAATACGTAAAATATACTTTCTTCAAAAATCTTCATTCTCATCGTCATTTTTATGCTTTTTCAGCTCCCTAACCGTTTCTGCAATAAAAAGGCGCGAAGCGCTTTTCCAAAATTTTTTATTTTTCATTTTTCATTTTTCATTTTGATTCCCGGGAGGCAGGCAATCATATGAAGCAAACCCCGTCGTCCCCCGCCTACCGGGTCGCAATGACCGGCATTCTTTCCGCCGAGGCGGTCGCGCTCTCGTTCCTCGAAAGTCTGATACCGGCAATGCCCTTTTTACCGCCGGGGGCGAAGCTCGGGCTGGCGAACATTGTCGTTATGTTCACCGCGGTGAGCTTCGGTCTGCCGTCGACGCTGACGGTGATCGTCGTCAAATCGTTTTTCACTCTGATCGCGCGGGGGGTTTCCGCATTTTTTATCAGTCTCTGCGGCGGACTGTTGAGCGGCGTCGTGATGTTCGCGCTCTCCCGCATCGTTCTGCGAACAGACGACCGAAAGGACGCCGGAGAAAATCGTGCGCGATTCGGATATATCGGCATATCCGCTGCGTCGGCCGTCGCGCACAATATCGGTCAGCTTATCGCCGCATCGATCGCGGCCGGAACCGCGCTTCTCTCTTATCTGCCGTTCCTGATCCTGTTCGGGCTGCTGTTCGGCACGCTCACCGGAACGGTGCTCGGCGCCGTCACACCCGTATTGCGGCGGCAGACCGCGGTATTCGTAAACAAAAACAAAAACAATAAGAATAAAATGAAGAGCAAGGTGAAGGATCAATGAAAGTTCAACTTCCCGAAGATGTGCTCAAGCCCGTCGCCCGCATCAAAGGCGGGATACGGGTCTCGCACAACAAGATCACGTCGGAATGCCCCGTGCGCAGGATCGCCGCGCCCGAAAAGGTCGTGATCCCGATGCTGCAGCACATCGGCGCGCCCTGTACCCCGGTCGTCAAGGTCGGCGACAGGGTCTATGCAGGACAGCTCATCGGCGATTCGGACGCGTATATCTCCGCCCCGATCCATTCTTCCGTGTCGGGCGTCGTCAAGTCGATCGCCCCCGTTGTTACGGTAGGCGGCAGAATGATCAACTCGGTCACGATCGAGAACGACGGATATATGGAATACGACCCGTTGATCGCGCCGCCTGAGATCCACAGCCGCGAGGACGTGATCAAAGCCGTGCGCGCGTCGGGCCTCGTCGGTCTGGGCGGCGCGGGCTTCCCCGCCCACGCGAAGCTCAATTTTCCGAAGGGCGTCGAGATCGACACACTGATCGTCAACGCCGCGGAATGCGAGCCGTATATCACGACGGACTACCGCGAATGCATCGAAAACTCATGGGACATCGTCAGCGGGATCCATTCGCTGATCGAGTATTTCGGTTTTAAACGCGTCGCGGTTGCGGTGGAGGACAATAAGCCCGAGGCGATCAAGGTGCTCGACAAGATCGCCGCTACCGACAGGGAGATGGAAAACATCATCCGGCTGATCGTGCTTAAATCAAAATATCCGCAGGGCGCCGAGAAGATGATGATCCACACCGTGACGGGCAGAAAGGTCCCGCCCGGGAAGCTGCCGAGCGACGTCGGCTGCGCCGTAATGAACGTCGGCTCCGTCGCGTTTATCGCCCGGTATCTCAAATCCGGAAGACCTTTGATCTCCCGTACCGTGACCTGCTCCGGCTCGGCAATTGCGGAACCTGCGAACCTGCGCATTCCCGTGGGCACCTCCGCGAAGGCGGTGATCGAAGCCTGCGGCGGGTACAAGACCGATCCCTATAAGCTGATCGTCGGCGGTCCGATGATGGGCTTCGCCCTTTACAGCGACGAAGTACCGCTGACCAAGCAGAACAACGCGCTGCTTGCGTTTGCGCCGAACGATAAAGAAGTCAAAAAAGAACGCGCCTGCATTCGCTGCGGCCGCTGCGTCGCCGCCTGCCCGATGAATCTGACGCCCGTCTTTTTCGCGGACAAGCTCAAAAAAGAACCGTCGCCGCAGGAACTGAACGATATGGGGGCGATGGTCTGTATGGAATGCGGAAGCTGCTCCTATGTCTGTCCGGCAGGAAAGCCTCTGGTACAGAATATGCGCCGCGCGAAGGATATTGTCAGGGAGGGGATGAAAAAATGAGCAAGCTGACCGTAACCTCGTCGCCGCACGTCAAGTCCGGCGCGACCGTGACGGGGATCATGCTCGACGTGATTATCGCTCTCATTCCGGCGCTGATCGCCGCGGTTCGCTATTTCGGGCCGCGCGCGCTGCTGCTTGCGGCCGTCTGCTGCGGCACCTGCGTCATCTCGGAATATGTCGCCGAAAAAATCATGAAGCGGCCGGTCACTCTCGGCGATCTTTCCGCCCTCGTCACAGGACTGCTTCTTGCCTTCAACCTGCCGCCGCGGATCCCGCTCTGGATGGCAGCCGTCGGCTCCGCTGCCGCGATCATCATCGTAAAGCAGATGTTCGGCGGCCTCGGGCAGAATTTTGTCAATCCCGCGATCACAGGCAGGATCATTCTTCTGGTCTCCTTTTCGCAGGCAATGACGACCTTTACAAAGCCTCTCGGCTGGACGGCGGACGCCGTCACCACCGCGACGCCTCTCGCTTCGCTCTCCGCGGTTGACCGCAGCGGCGATATCGCGGCGCAGCTCGCGGACGGCAGGCTGCCGGGTCTATGGGATATGTTCATCGGCAATATCGGCGGCAGTATGGGCGAAGTATGCGCTCTCGCGCTGCTGATCGGCGGCGTTTTCCTGATCGCCCGAAAGGTCATCAGCCCGATCATTCCCTGCGTTTATATCGGCACTGTCGCGCTCATCATGCTGATCGCGGGCAAGGGAAATTTCACCTTTATGCTCTATGAGATCCTGGGCGGCGGTCTGATCCTCGGCGCGGTCTTCATGGCGACCGATTACGTTACGAGTCCCGTCAGCCGCGCGGGCAAGGTCATCTTCGCGCTCGGCTGCGGCGTGATCACGTCGGTGATCCGGCTGTTCTCAAATCTGCCGGAGGGCGTGAGCTATTCCATCATGATCATGAACATCCTTGTGCCGCTGATCGAAATCATTACGAAACCGCATCCTTTCGGTTTTGTGAAGGAAAAGAAAGAGAAAAAAGAAAAGGAGGCGGCGTAATGGAAGAGAAAACTACCGCCCCCGCAAAGAAAGAAAGCAACCTGAAGCTGATCCTTGTTCCGGCGCTCGTGCTGCTGTTGATCTCCGGGATCGCCGCGCTGCTGCTGGGACTTGTCAACGACGTGACAAAGCCCGTGATCGCGGAGCGTGAAAAAGAGGAGACCGCGGCGGCCATGCGCGCCGTGATGGCGGAGGCCGCAGAGTTCTCCGAGGAAAAAACGGCGGAGGACGGCACGGTCTACTATGAGGCCTACGCCGCGGACGGGAGCCTTTGCGGCTGCATCTTCACCACGACCGGCAGCGGCTACGGCGGTGAGATCGGCGTAATGACCGGCGTCGACGCGGAAGGAAAGGTAACGGGAATCGCATTCCTGAGTATCAACGAGACGCCCGGAATGGGCATGAAGGCGCAGAACGACGACTTCAAAAATCAGTATATCGGCAGAAGCGGCGAGATCGGCGTAAACAAGGCCGCGGCGACCGATACGGAAATTCAGGCGATCACCGGTGCGACGATCACCTCGAAAGCGGTCACCGGCGCGGTCAACGCCGCGCTCAGGTGCTTCGAACAAATCAGCGGGGAGGCGAAGTAAATGGCGGCGGAAAAGAAAAGCCTCGGCAAAGAATTTACCAAAGGCATCATCAAACAGAATCCCGTCATGCGGCTCGTGCTGGGCACCTGCGCGACGCTCGCGGTCACCACGTCGCTGGTCAACGGTTTCGGCATGGGCGTCTCGGTCACGATCGTGCTCGTGTGCTCGAATATCGTGATTTCGCTGCTGCGCAAAGCGATCCCGAACAAGGTCCGCATCCCTGCGTATATCGTGGTCATCGCGTCGTTCGTGACGCTGGTGCAGATGCTTGTCAAAGCCTACGTCCCGGCGCTTGATAAATCGCTGGGTATCTTCCTGCCGCTGATCGTGGTCAACTGCATCATCCTCGGCAGAGCGGAAGCGTTCGCCGGCAAAAACGGCGTGCTCGTCTCTGCGCTGGACGGTCTGGGCATGGGCATCGGCTTCACCGCCGCCTGCTGCGCGATGGGCGTGATCCGCGAATTCCTCGGCGGCGGCACCTTCATGACGGGCCTGCAGAGCCTTTTGAGCGTGTTCGGCGAGAACGTGCTCGGCGGCTTCGACGGCATCGATTTTTACAAAGCGTTCCCGTTCCTTGAAAAGCTCACCCTGCAGCCGATGACGATCATGCTTCTGCCCTCGGGCGGCTTCTTCACCTTCGGCATTCTGATGGCGGTCACAAACCGTCTGGCGGAGCGCAAGGGCGGCAAGAAAGCGGAGCTGAACGGCTGCGGCAGCTGCCCGATGGCGGCGGTCTGCGGCGCAAACAAGGCGGAATGCGCAGGCGCGGAAAAAGAAACCGCGGCTGTTCCCGCTGAAAAGAAGGAGGCGGCTGCGGAATGAAATTCTATCTTGCGCTCCTTCTGATGGGGCTTCTGACACAGAACTTCGTGCTTTCGAAATTCCTCGGCATCTGCCCGTTCCTCGGCGTATCGAAAAAACTTGATACCTCGGCGGGCATGAGCGCGGCGGTGGTCCTCGTGATGGTGCTCGCAACGGCGGTCACCTGGCCGATCAACGTATTTCTCGAGAACAACGACCTCGCCTATCTGCAGACCATCGTATTCATCCTCGTGATCGCTGCGCTCGTGCAGCTGATCGAGATCGTGATGAAGAAATATTTAAAGCCGCTGTATAAGGCGCTGGGCATTTACCTGCCGCTGATCACCACCAACTGCGCGGTGCTGGGCGTGGTGCTGCTGAACGTGGACAACGGCTACAACTACATGCAGTCGCTTGTGAACTCCTTCGCGGCGGGACTCGGCTTCGGTCTTGCGATGATCATGTTCGCGGGCGTGCGCGGCAGGATCGAGAACAACGATATCCCGAAATTCCTCGAAGGTCTGCCGATCACGCTGATCGCGGCGGCGCTCGTTTCTCTCTCGTTCCTCGGCTTCGCCGGGATCATCGAGAATATGGGCCTGTTGGCATAAAGGAGGCGCGATATGAATCCTGTATTACTTGCGGTGCTCCTTGTGGGCGGCATCGGCGTCGCGGCGGGTCTGCTGCTCGCGATCGCATCAAAGGTTTTCGCCGTGCCCGTCAATGAGAAAGAAGAGGGTGTGAACGAGATCCTGCCCGGCGCGAACTGCGGCGGCTGCGGCTATTCCGGCTGTTCGGGATACGCGGCGGCGCTCGCCTCGGGCGAGGTCACCGACTGTTCGAAATGCGTCGCGGGCGGCGACGAGGTCGCCGGCGCGCTTGCCGAGTATTTAGGGCTCTCCGCCGGCGCGGTCGAGAAAAGCTGCGCGGTGGTGTTCTGCCAGGGCACGCCCGACCATACCGAAGCGAAAATGGAATACCGGGGCGATATGACCTGCGCCTCGGCGACGAAGCTTTACGGAGGCGAGAAGACCTGCGCCTACAGCTGTATCGGCTACGGCGACTGCGTCAAGGCATGTCCCTTTGACGCGATCTCTGTCGTCAACGGCGTCGCGGTCACGGATAAGGCAAAATGCAAGGCCTGCGGCCGCTGCGTCGCCGCCTGCCCGAAAAAGATCATCGGCATCGTCCCCGCCGCCGAGGCAGGCGCGCTGGTGATGTGCAAAAACGCCGACAAGGGCGCCGTCGCGCGCAAGGCGTGCACCGCCGCGTGTATCGGCTGCGGCAAATGCATGAAGGTCTGCGAATCCGGCGCGATCACGGTGAAGAATTTCCTCGCGAGCGTCGATCGCGAAAAATGCACCGGCTGCGGCAAATGCGCCGAAGCCTGCCCGGATCATTGTATCATCATTAAATAATGGCGAGAAAAAGGCTCTGCCGCCGCGGCGACAGAGCCCTTTTTTCGTCTTATTTCCGATGTTCTTATCCCTGTTTCTGATAGATCTTGACATAGTCGACGATGAACTGCGTTTTCTCGCCCTGCTTCATCGTGATCTCATCCGGGATGCACAGCGATACGCGCACGGTCTCGGGCACCTCGGAAACGCCGTTGGCGAAAGAGCTTCTGGCCGTTTCTTTGCCGTTGACATAGAAGATATACTCGTTCTCGGTCCACTCGAGACCGTAGGTATTGTAGGAACGGTAGATGTCGTTCCCCCTGAAATGACCGAGCCGCTTGGATTCGATCTTCTCGGGGTCGTCGTCAGAGCCGTTGACGTGGATCGTGTGCAGAATGGCGTCTCTGTTCGACGGCAGGACCTCGTCGTAATCCATCGCTTCCATAATATCGATCTCCGCGCCGCCGGGACCGCCGCGTGAAATATCGTGCTCATACGGATGATCCGCCTGGATCCAGAACGCGCTCCAGAAGCCGCCCTTATCGTTGCAGATGCAGCGCACCTCGAAGTATCCGCGGCAATATTTCTGATTCAGCGCGATATCCGCGCCGTACCAGCCGGGGCCGTAGGCGCCGTTTTCAAGATACTCGCCCGTCATTACAAGATTCCCGTCCTTCACGGCGACCTGGCTTTCGCCGTTGAAGCCGCCGCGCTCCGCGCCGTGTAGGTTGTAGCGCCACGCGTCAAGGTCGAGGGAATCGCCCTCAAATTCATCGGAGAACACAAGCTTATAGTCCGTCAGATCCACTTCTTTGCCCATCGGACGCGTCGCGATCCCCAGCCAGCCGGAGATCGCGGTGATCAGACTGACAAAAAACGCGATGATCTTCTGAAAACCGCTGATATCCATAGAAACATCCTTTCTCTTACGACGCGCGCGCCGTTTATTTTTACAATTCCATTATAATCCGTCCGTCTGCCGAAATGGTGTTGTGATTGTTGCGTTTTTATGAACTGATTGTTACAGACAAATGGATTCTCTGCCCGGGATATTGATTTTTCCGCGCAGATCACGTATTATATCTACAGATTGATAATCGTCGCCTTTTCCGGCGGCAGGGAGGTTTTATTATGACACTTCAGCAGTTTTTCGCCGCGATCCTCGCGTTTTTTACCGCGCTGTGGGGGAACGTCTATGCCTTTTTCAACAATATGGTAAATGATTACACGTTCAGCGTCGATACCGCGATATTGGGCGAAGCGCTGCCCAACGTCAAAAGCAATATCAACTGCTACGGCGGGCGGTTCCCGGAGGACCCGGTCATCAACGACGAATACAACCCCTATGACTTCGTCGACTACATCCAGCTCATGGAGTGCTCGGGCGGCAACGCGGGGCGCGACCTGTTCCGCGAGCCGGACAATTTCGACGTGACCGACGACTACAACTTCGCGCCGCTGTTCTCTTCCTGCCGCGGAATTCTGAAAACCGGCGCAAAACCCCTGCTCAAGCTCGGCAACGTGCCCGCGAAGCTGTCGAAGAACGGCATCGCCGCCGCGGGCGCGGATCTGGGCGCGTTCGACGTGAATATCTATCCGCCGGACGATTACAACGCGTATTACGATTATATCAGGGCGATCGCGGAGGCGCTGGTCGCGGAATTCGGACTTGACGAGGTGCGCACCTGGCGCTTCGGCGTGATGACCGAATACGAAAACGTCGACTGGTTCCGCGCCGTCAGCGGCGACCCGGCGGAATCCGCCGAGGCATACTGCAAGCTTTACGATTACACGGTACAGGCGCTGATCGACGTGATCGGCGAAGACGTGTTCGTTGGCGCGCACTCGATGACCTGCTCCGAGGGACTCTGGGACGAGGCGGAGTTCATCCGACATTGCGGCGCGGGCACGAATTACGCTACGGGCGAAAAGGGGACGCGCATCTGCTATCTCTCCGCGTCCTATTATGAGAACCGGCCCGGCGACACGGGCGGGAGACTGACGGTTCCCGAGATCACGGAATTCTTCCGCTCGACAGCGGAATCGGTCGGCCTCACAGACCTGATCTACGGCGTGGACGAAGGCCGCCTTCTCTGCGGCAACGCCTCCGGCGCCGTCGATAATCAGCTCCCCTCCCGCACGGTGGGCGACACCTGGCAGGCGGCATTCGACGCGCATCTTGTGCGGCAGATGTTCGACTGCGGAATGAATTATTTCTCTTCGTGGGATTACTGCGCCCTCGGGAACAGCGGAAACCCGATCGTCACCTATTTCGTCGCCGAGCAGGTTTCGCGCTTTGAAGGCGCGCGCCTTGTGAAGACCGAGACGACGCGCAAGGGCGCGATCAGAGGCGCGGAGGTGGAAACGAGAGCCGCCTTCGACGAAGAGACGAACACACTGCGCATCATGGCCTACAACTTCAAGAATGACCTGAACTACAAGGCGAACGCCGAGCTGACCTTCAAGCTGAACGTCCCGCAGTTCGCGGACGGCGAGGCGGCGGTCACGATCTTCACGATCGACGACGACTGCAACTGGTTCGACGAGTGGCGCGCGGATCGCGAGGAACTCGGCATCACCGACGACAAATTCGCCTGGTCGCCCGATGACGGCTGCCCGAACTGGGCGGACGAGGAAGCGCGGCAGATTTTCCTCTACCTGCAGGAAAAATACGCGGACTGCTGCCGCCTCACCCCGGTCAACGCCGGCACCGAGGTGAAGGACGGACAGATCACCCTGACCGCGGACCTTGCGGCGAATACCGTGGTGTTTTTTGAGGTTACGCAATAAATTCTGATTTGTCGAGGAGATGATTTGTAGGGGCGGGCATGACCGCCCGATCGACGGCGAAGGCATCCCTGATTCTCACCTGCCGGTTCGGTCGGCGCTTCTGTCTGAAGGCAGAGATCTCCACCGGAGATCCGCGCCCTTTACGGCAGGGATGGCAAGGCAGAGAAATTGATTATTTTTCAACGGATTTAACCATTTTGCATTTCTCGCCCGTCCACACGGTCCGGGCCTCAAAACGCACGCGGGCGGTCATGCCCGCCCCTACATTCGTGTGCCCGACGCCC
>JAFRPB010000095.1 GCA_017429345.1 Clostridia bacterium
GGCAACATCGAGAACCCCGTGCTGATCGATAAATACATGATGGGCACGGAGCTCGAGGTGGACGTGATCTCCGACGGCGAGGATACCCTGATCCCCGGCATCATGGAGCACGTGGAGCGCGCGGGCGTGCACAGCGGCGACTCGATCGCCGTCTATCCGCCCTATAACATCGGCGACAAGATGATCGAGACGATCGTCGATTCCTCCGAAAAACTTGCCCGTTCGATGGAGACGAGGGGCCTCGTCAATATCCAGTATCTGATTTACGATAACGAGCTTTACGTGATCGAGGTCAATCCCCGCGCCTCGCGCACCGTGCCCTATATCAGCAAGGTCACGGGCGTGCCGATGGTGGAGCTGGCGAGCAAGGTCATGACCGGCAAGCGCCTTCGCGATCTCGGCTACGGTACGGGGCTTTACAAGATCCCGCCGTATTTCACCGTTAAGGTGCCGGTGTTCTCGTTTGAGAAGCTGACCGACGCGAACTCGATCCTCGGCCCTGAGATGAAGTCCACCGGAGAAGCGCTCGGTATCGGCAGAAACATCAACGAGGCGCTGTTCAAGGGGCTGACAAGCGCGGGCTTCCGGATCATGGAGCATGAAAAGGCAAAGGATACCGGCGTGCTGATCAGTGTGGACGAACATGACCATTGGGAGATCTTCCCGCTTGTCAAGAAATTCGCCGATATCGGCGTCAAGCTCTACGCCACCGCGGGCACCGCGAAAACGATCCGGGGCTACGGCTTCAACGTCGTGACCGTCGACGGCGTGAATGAATCCAATGAGATCTTCGATCTGATGGAGGCGGGCAGGCTCGGTTACATCATCTATACCGGCGCGCTCTACGACGACACGATCGGCGAATACCGCCTGCTGCACAAGCGCGCGCTTGAGCTTTCGATCACGTGCCTGACCTCGCTTGACACTGCGAACGTGCTGGCGGATATCATCGCGAGCCGCTACAATCAGGAGAATACCGAGCTTGTGGATATCGCCTGCCTGCGCGAGCACCACACAAAGCTGGATTTCGCCAAGATGGAGGGCACGGGCAACGACTTTATCGTGATCGACGATCCCGAGGGCGAGATCAACTATCCCGAGGCGCTTTCTGTCACATTCTGCGACCGCGGCACGGGCATCGGCGCGAACGAGCTGATCCTGATCACAAAATCGGAGGTCGCCGACGCGAAGATGCGTCTGTTCAACTCCGACGGCTCCGAGGGTAAGACCGGCGGCAACGGCATCCGTTGCGTCGCGAAATATCTCTACGACAGCGGCAGATGCACGCATACGCACATGAGCATCGAGACCGTCAGCGGCGTAAAGCAGGTCAAGGTCTACACAACGAACGGAAAGGTGACAAGCGCTTCGGTCGAAATGGGCAGAGCGATCTGGGACGCGGACAAGATTCCCGTCACGCTCGGCACGCCCACCGTGGTCAATTATCCCTTCGCCATCAGCTGGAACGATTATCACATCACCTGCGTTTCGATGGGCAACCCGCACTGCGTGGTGATCATGAACGGGATCGACGCGCTGAATCTTGAAGAGATCGGGCCGAAATTCGAGAGCGCCTGGTGCTTCCCCGAGCGGGTGAACACCGAGTTCGTCGAGATCATCAACCCGACGATGATCAAGATGCGCTCCTTCGAGCGCGGCTGCGGAGAGACGCCTGCCTGCGGCACCGGCGCGTGCGCCGCGGTGGCAGCGGCGGTGATCAACGGCTACTGCAAAAAGGGCGAGGACGTGACCGTCAAGGTCGCGGGCGGTGATCTCGTCGTCAACTACACGGATGAGGCCGTCCGCCTTTCCGGTCAGGCAAGGCTCGTATACACCGGCGTGGTGGAGTATTGATCGGCAGAAGATATTTTTTGTGCGCGCTGCGTTGAAACGTCGCGGCCCGCTGCGTTTAAAAACCGGTTTGTCAGGGCGATAAGCCTTGCGGACCGGTTTTTTCCTTGACAATATGCATTATTTGATATAAGATTAAAATATAATAATATGCGTAAAAGAGGAATGCTTATGACGACGAAATTCAGAAAACCGATCGCGGTGCTGACGGCGCTGATCATGGTGCTCGGCATTCTGCCGACGACGCTGTTTGCCTCAGACGCCGCCGTGACGGAAACGCTCGTCTGCGACGGCAAAGTATATGTCGACGGCAGTACGTTCGCGTTCGGTCCTTATGTCACGCTCGAGCCCGGCGAATACGCCGTATATTTTGAAGGCTCGAATATGAGCGGCACCTGGCGGGTCGGCTCGAACTCCGTCGGCGCGACCTTCGGCGAGGGCAGCATTACAAATCCGTCCGCGTTCTCGGCGCGGTTCTCCGTCTTTAAGCATGCGGAAAACGTCGAGGCGTGGCTGTTCGGCTCCGGCACCTGCACGGCGCGCCGGATCACGCGCATCCTCCCCGGCGAGCTCGTCAGTGAGGGCGGGATCGGTACCACCTCGACGCATATCGCATACGGACCTTACTGTTCGCTTTCTCCGGGCAGCTACCGCGTGTATTTCTACGGTGAGAACATGTCCGGCTCCTACGACGTGGTCGGCAGCGGCGGGACCTATGCCTCGGGCAGCGTTCCTTCCTCAACGGCGTTTTCCGTTGATTTCACGATTCCGGCGAACGCGACGAGCATTGAGGCGCGCATCGCGGGCTCCGGCACGTGCAACGCGCGGCAGATCTACCGTATCGAGCCCGGCGAGCTGATCTGCGACGGAAGCATCGCGACCACCTCCGGCACGACCTCTTTCGGCCCATATATCACGCTGCAGCCCGGGTATTACAGAGCAGAGTATACGGGTTCCGGGCTGTCCGGCACTTACGACGCGGTCGGCGGCGGATCGAGCTACGCATCCGGCACGATCCCCAATTCGTCGGCGTTTTCCTTCGATTTCACGGTCAATAAGACAAGTTCATCCTTCGAGGTGCGCACCTTCGGCAGCGGCACGGTCAACACAAGAAAGATCTACCGGCTGAATTTCGGCACGCTGATCAGCGAGGGCACCGTTCCCGTCAACGGCAGTGTGATCGCTTTCGGGCCGTATATCAATCTGCCCGCAGGCAAATACGTCGCCGAGATCGAGGGCGAAAACATGTCCGGCGTTTACCGTGTGACCTGCAACGCCGGCGGAAGCTGGATCGTCGGGAATACCTCGATCCCTTCTTCCTCTGCGTTTACGTTTACCTTTGAGCTGACGCAGGCGTATAATCAGGTCGAAGTCGTGCTCGAGGGCGGCGGGCAGGTCAATTACCGCCGTATTTATCAGGTGACCGCGGGCGGCGGAGATCTGCAGTATGCGCTGAGTTTCGACAACGGCGGCGCGGATATCGCCGCGGGAACAGTCTCTTCGCCCGTGACCTATATGGCGCAGATCCCCGCCTCGATCACTCCGCCGCAGAAAACCGGCTATACATTCAAAGGGTATTATACCGGAGCGAACGGCGGCGGGACGCAGTATTACGATGCAGTCGGCGCGCGCACATACACGGATAAATATTCCGTCAACGGCAATACGACGCTGTACGCGAATTACGAGCTCAACACCTACGGCGTCACGTTTTCCGCGGACGGTACGGGCTATACGAACACGGCGCCCGCCGCAAGCGTTAACCACGGCGGCAACGTGAGCTTTGACGTGACGTTCTCGGACGGCTACACCAACAGCGGCAACCCGTCCGTGACCGCGACGAACGGTTCCGTCTCGGCGACCAAGAACGGAAACACGATCACCTATACGGTGTCGAATATCACCGGCGCGACGACGATCACGGTCGGCGCGGCGACGCTCAATACCTACACAGTGAAATTTGTCAACTCCCTGACAGGCGAGCAGATCGGCCCGGATCAGACCGTTGCGCACGGTTCCGCTGCGACCGCGCCCGCAGTCGATGAGTACGTACAGAACGACGCCGCGGGGCATTACAAATTCACCGGCTGGGACAAGGCGTTCAACAGCGTCATCGGCGACCTGACCGTGAACACAGTATACGAAACAGAGGCGCATTCCGGCGGCACGGCAAAGTGCAACGAGTACGCAAAATGCGATCTCTGCGGCGCAGA
>JAFRPB010000096.1 GCA_017429345.1 Clostridia bacterium
AAAGGGCTTCCAACAGTAAATAATTTAACGGCGCTTTGTAAACGAATCTGACAAACATTCCCAATACTCGCCATAAGGTCAGCATCACGACGCCGCAGAGAAGGAAAAACAGAGCGATCAGTATTCTTATTACGACCGGAAACAGCCCGGAGTGCAGGTTCCCGAGCTCCTCCGCGGTCTTTTCCGGCGCGCCCATCTCTTCGACGGCTTTTTGCTCCGCCGCGGCTTCGTCAAAGCCGCGTTCGCGCCACAGTTCTATCAACTCGTCGATATGCGCATCCAGCTCGTCCGCCGTTTCACGCCGGGCGGCTTTGTTTTTTATGCCCGAGACGGCTTTTTCGACGTATTCCTTTTTCGTCACGGTCATCGTTCCTTTCTTTTTCGGCGTCCGGGTCCGTTCAGGGAGAAGCGCTGCCGATCGTGATCTCTGCATATTGCAGACAGACGGGATCGCTCGTGTTCGGCACGAGCAGCTTTTCGCCCGGCCGGGCTTCATACCAGCGGATTTCGTTCGGATATATTTCGTCGTCTCCGTAGGGGATCAGCGCGATATACGCCGACGAGGGGAACATTTCGATCTCCCCGGCGATCGCATTCACCGAAACGCTGTCGTTGACCGGGACCCCTTCGAGCCGGGCAACGGTCTCGCCGCCGCTGAAATAGGCGTCGCCGCCGGTGTAGATCATCCCGGATTCCCAAAACTCGATAAAATGGGAATCGAGTGCAGCCGACAGATCGATCTGCGAGACGGGAACGGGCTCGTCGAACTCCATAATATAATACCCCTCATACGTATGTGCCTGCGCCGCGGAAACGGGATTCATCACGGCGGGCAGCGCCGAAGCGTCGATCACAACGGCGATAACGCCCATCGCCAGCACTGCGATCCGCGCGTAATGGTTCCGGTTTGCCGTTTTTTTCCGTTTGCGCCAGGGCTCCCCGAGCTCGTGCAGCGTCACCAGCGTAACGACGGCGGACAGCACATAAAGAAGACCGAATATGAGATCAAGAGCGATATACGCTTTATCTGTGATCCGAACCCCCTTGATCGAGGCGATCAACGGGAGATCCGGGAGCATGCCGCGCAGAAGCGAGCAAAAAACGAATAACGAGGTCGATCGGGTGCGCACGACCCAGAAGAACGACAGACCTGCAGACAAAAGACAAGACAGGAACATCCCGCGCCGGGCGGTCAGGTACATCAGCGCCGAACCGACGCCGATGCAAAGGATCTCGCAGACGCAGCATCCCGCGCCAAGCTCCGTCGAAGTCACGAGAAGGAAGATAACGAGCGGAAATATCAGGATCTGCGCTATAGAGGGAAGAATATTCAGGATCGTATCGAGCACGGATTCCGGGTATACGTCCATGAGCTTTTTCGCCAGCACGTACGGGCTGCCCATTTCCCCGAGCGTTTTTTCAAGCGCCTGTTCATAGGGCATTCCGTGCGCCGTATGATACGCCGTCCCGTCGTCGATATGGCAGAGCAGCTCCTGCCGCAGCTCGACGTTTTTGACTTTATTGTTTACGTAATATACCGCTGCGTCGACGTATTCTTCCCGCGTCACGGAGCCCCGCCTCCCCCGCCTTGAATGAAAGCTGCTGCGTATATGCGCGTCATCATACGCACCCCAGCACCTTATTGACGCTCGTCGAGAATTCCTTCCATTCCTCTTTTTTCGCGCCGAGGGCGACGCGGCCTTTCTTGGTCAGGTGATAATATTTGCGGTTCCTGCCCTCGTGCTCCTCCCAGTAGCTTTCAAGGTATTTTTCCTTTTCCAGCGCGTGCAGGATGGGATAAAGCGTGCCCTCGCTCATTTCAAAGGCGTTCTCGCTGCGCGTCTCCAGCTCGCGGATGATGCGGTAGCCGTAGAGATCCTGCCCGTCGAGGACGCTCAGAACGAGCGTGGGCGTGCTGCCCTTGAGTAATTCCTTGCTGTATTTCATGATCTGACGCCTCCTTGTATACAGTGCTATTCGATGTATAAACATTGTAACACGAGGCATTGGATTTGTCAAGTCTGCGCTGAAAAATCAGCCACACGCAAAGATCATTGCGCGTGGCTGATTTTAAAACCGAAGAAAACTTATTTTAAACTATTGTTTCATCAAATCAGAATCTGCCGAATAATCTGCCGAAAAAATACAGAATCTGATGAAATACCTGAATAATCGAACCGAGGAACTGTCCGCTGTGGTCTTTGCCGCAGAATTTACAGAGATTATCCGGGTTTTCCGGGTTCCCGGGCTGCCCGGGATCATCCGGAATGACAATCCTTTCGCCGCAGCGCTCACAGCAGCCGTTTTCATCGGGCTCCGTATGCCCGAGCTTCGGCAGCGGGATATTCTCTTTTGTACCGCATCTTTCGCAGACGCGCTCCTTTTCACCGGCCTTTGTACATGTCGGCTCTTCCGTCACCCATGCGCCGAAGGAATGCCCGAGCGCCTTGAGCGACATTTTTTCCGTCTTGCCGCAATCGGCGCATACGCGCGTTTTCACGCCCTTCTTTTCACAGCCCGGCTCTGTCGTCACATTCCAATCACCGAAGGAATGCCCCTTTGCCGGGATCGCGACCGAGGCCTCGTCGGTCGGCTCCTCGCCGTCCGAATCTGTAAACAGCCCGCCGCAGTAATCGCAGACCCAATACGGTTCGTTGCCCGCGTTTTCGCAATCCGGAGCGACCGCGTCAACGCCTGTAAGGAAGTGGACGTGGTCCGCGTCTGAAAACAGCACGGTCATCTCCGGCGCGGTTTCACTCTGAAAACCGAGCTTTATACCGGAAAGCGTTCTCGCCGCGCGTGTGTTCGCGTCGTCCCCCGCGCCGTAGAGCGGCAGATCCAGCGCGTTTTCCCCGGGGAACAGCGCGCTCCACGCGGAGGCCGTATAAAACGGCTTATTCTTAAAAACCTTTGTTGTCGCGCCGATATATGTATATCCGCCGTCTTTCTGCTCCGGGAAAAGCGGCATGACCGCGGGGCGATGGGGCGCGTCGTTCACCTGATTGTTTTCATTATACTCTTCAAACACGGCGTCGTCGATATGCCAGGCGATGATCCCGCCCTCTGGGTAAATATCCGCCATACCGGCGTCCCATTTCGTGAACTGCCGGTTCTCGAGAAGATAATACTCCCCGTCCCGCTGCGTCGGGATCAGCAGTGCGGAAAACGCGTCGTCTTCCGTATAGCTCTGCGCCGCGACGGTATACTCACCGGCATCCGTTACGGTTTCCGGCTCGATCCAACCGAGCGCGTAACGGCTCCATACGTCGAACGAATACGGAACATATCCCCCGTCGGGATCGTCGCCCCAGCTGCCGTCCGCCATCACGCTGACGTAACCGACGGCGTATTTTCCCCACCCCACAGAGGTACTGTAGGTCGTATCGTAGAGATCCGGCAGGCCGAGATAATGCCCGAGTTCGTGCGCGAGCACGCTGATCGGTTCCTTTTCGCCCGCCTTCATATATTCCGCGATCGCGATATAAGCGCTGACGGCGGTCCCGTCCGGCGTCGGCACGGTCATGTCAAGCGAATACTCCGAAATGATATCGGCGATCGTCCATGCGTGCGCCCACAGATATTTATCTCTCCCCTGCGGATAACTGTAAGCCGCGGAGGCTTCATACCCCGCGAAGACAAAGCCGACCGCAAGCTCGTTTACACCGATCTCTCCGTTGCCGTCCGCGTCGAAGGAGGCGAAATCCACATAGCCGTCCGCCGCCCCAAGCGCATCGATCATCGCCTGCGCCTGCGACGGGTATTCATCCTCCCCCGCCCAATCCTTATGATCGGAAGAGAGCTTTACATGAACGACGCCGTCGTTCGCTCTGTCGGATGTGTTGGTGTTGTCTCCGACGCCGAACGCGCTTGTCTCAGCCGCGGGCACAAAAGTGAATTTTCCGAACGACATATCGGTATAATACGCCTCAAGCGATTTTTCACCGGAATACATTGTTTCGTGCCAGTCATAGCCGTTATCGTAGGGCATATTCTCAAAGCCGATCACGACCGTCAGCAGCGGGATATTCTTCTGAGCGGGAGCGATCGACGGGGCCGGATGCGCTCCGCCGCGCCGCGCGGGGATACTGTCGAGCGTGACGAGCGCGCCCGGATGCGAACGGCAGGCGGCGGCTTCGCCTTTTAAGCCCGTATCCGGTTTCGCGGGCACCGCCCAGGCGCAGACCGCGGCGATCGCAAAGAGAACCGCCGCGCAAACGAGCGTAAACAACACTTTTACAATTCTGTTTCGACACATAAAGTTTTCCTCCGAAAAGGCGCACCGAAAACCGACGCGCTTCTTTATACTATTCCTTTGTCTCCGCCGGGATCTCTTCCTGCGGCTCGGGCTGCGAAGCGCCGGACGCATTGATCTTCAGTCGGCGTTTTTCCAGCCGCGGCAAGATATATTCCTTATAAATTATGACCATGATCGCGGCGAAGGGGATCGCCAGAATAATGCCGAGCATACCGGCGAATTTCCCGCCGAGGATAATCAGTACCAACGTCCACACGCCGGGGATACCGAGCGAATCCTTGAAAAGCTTCGGTTTGATGATCATGCCGTCGACACTCTGCCACAGGCAGATGAAAATAAGGAACCACAGCGCGTTGATCGGCTTATCGAGGATCAGGAAGAAGATACCGACAGCGCCGCCGATCATCGGCCCGAAGGTGGGGATAATGTTCGTGATCGCGCAGACCGCGGCGATCAGCGTTGCATAAGGCATGCGCATGATCAGCGTAAAAATGAGCGTGCCGATACCGATGATCAGCGCGTCGAGCAGCGTCGCACCGACATAGCTTAAAAAGACGGAGTTGAAACGCCCGAACAGGGCGTTTTCACGCTCAAGCCTGTCTTCTTTGATAAAAGCGAAGCGAATGCGTTTCAGAAGGGCGAGAAGACTGTCTTCGGCGACAAGGAAGCAAACGCCGAACAGCAGCCCCACGGCAATATTCGTGACGCTGGAGCCGACCGTGCCGATCACGGAAAAGATCGTCTGGACATTGTTTTTCAAAAGGTTAAACAATTTCGCCATGGAATTCTCGACGAAATCGTAAACGTTTTTGAAGTCGACATTGATGTTTTTGCTCTCAGCGAATGCGGCCGCCTTATCGATCAGCCCCTCGATCTTATCCGTATAGCTGTTCCAGTTCAATATCAGCTTCGTAACGCTCTGGGCAAGCGAGGGGATCAGCGCCACAAGCAGGATCGCCAGCACAAGCACGATGCATACGACGGTCGTCACAACCGCCGCCATATGCCGCGTCGTATGTTTCTTTATTTTGAAAAAGACCTTATCGTAAAAGAAATCATGAACGGGGTCGAGCAGATACGCGACGACAATACCGATCACGACCGGCGAGATCAGTTTCCAGAAATCCTTGAACCAGTTGGTAAAAACAGAAATATTCGTCAGCAGCAGATACAGCACCACCGCAACGCCTGCCGCGAAGGTGTACGCCACCCAGGGCTTTGAGAGATATTGTTCGAATTTTTTCATAATGAGCCTCTCCGCAAGTTACTGAGCGAACTCGATCACGCAGCTCTTTTTGATCCTGCCCTTTTCGGTGGGCTGCCAGCGGTTGCCGAGCGTCACGTCCGCCTCTTTCGCGCCGATCCTGATGCTCTCCATCCCCGTGCAGGAGAAGAACGCGAAATCGCCGATCTCGGTGATCGTGGCGGGAATTTCAATGTTTTTCAGCTTCGAATCGTAAGCGAACGCGTCCTTGCCGATATATTCGATGTGCGAGGGCATCTTGAAATCCAGCAGCTCCGAGCAGCGGTGGAACGCTTTTTCCTCGATGCGGGTGATGCTGTCGGGGAATCGGGTCACATTCACATAGGAGCATTTATAAAAAGCCTTCGTGCGGATCGTCTCAACGCCGTCGGGGATCTCGTATTGCGGCATGTTTGTCGGATTGCCTTCCTCATCGTATTCGATATTTGAGGGCGAGCCGAATTTATCAAACTCAATTCCCTTTGCCGGCGGATAATAGATCAGCGTTTTTCCGTCTTTGGAGAAAAGCACGCCGTCCTCGGCCTTGAACGCGGTATTCGCGGGATCCACGACAAACTCGAGAAGATGCTGATTGTTCGTCAAGCCCCAGCCGCCGATCTCGGTCACGTTTTTGCCGATCGTGATCTTCGTCAGCGATTCGGCGTTGCACACGCCGAAATCGAGGATCTTCGTAACGGGCAGCCCGTCCACCTCGTCGGGGATCACAAGCTCGGTGATCGTGGTGCGGTCGGTATAGCCCTTGACGAAAACCTCCGTATCTGTCTTTTCGTATGAGACGCGCACGGCGGTCATATCCAGAATATTGCAGCCGGAAAAGCACCCGGCAACAAGCACAGGCGCGAGAAGAACGGCGAGGATCTTCAGTACTTTTTTCATCATCGTCACGCCTCCTCTCCCGCAAGGACGGGGACCGGTTCTTCCGCAGAAAGCGTCTCACCGCGCTGCTTCGCCTCGCGCTCGGCGATCTCGGCGACGCATTTATCGTGCTTCTCCTTCGTCAGGTCGTACCAGAAGAACGGGATCGTCGCGATCACAAGACCGACGATGCCGAGATATACGTAAACGTGCATCGCCTTGGAAAATACGATATTGTCAAACAGCACGTCCCAGTCGGAGGTAAGACCGGTGAGCTTGAGCAGGAACGGAGAGACAAGCCCCAGCAGCGTCGCGACGGGCGTTGTGAACCAGTCGAAAATATTGACCATGTTGTCGGCGCGCTGACCGGTTTTCCATTGATGGTAGTCGAGCGCGTCGGCAAGAAGACCGTCTGTGATACCGTTGCAGCCCGCAGAGATCGCGGAGCGCAGGAATATGAAAATCATCAGGATCACAACGCTGTTGCCGTTATTCAGTCCCAGCAGATACCCCGCCGTGATCAGCGTCCAGGCAAGGCGCATAACCAGAATAACGTTGCGTTTCTCAAAGCGTTTTACCAGCCACGGCGTAGAGAGATTGCCCACGACGCTCGTAATGCCCGCGATACTCACGATCCCCGTGATCCACTCGATGCGGTGCGAATACACGAGCGCGTAGTTGATCACGCCGTCGGCGATCGCGTTCCACAAACCGAAGCACACGGTGAGCTTGATGATCCAGAAATACTTGTTTTTCAACAGCTGTTTCGCGCTCTTGCCGAATTCCACCTTCGGCGAGGTATCGCGGTTTTCCGCGACGCGCTCCTTGACGCCGATGATGAAGAAGCCCATGCCCGCGCTGATGATCGCAAGGATCGGCACGAAGATCTGATAGGAGCGGATATCGAGATAACCGCCGGTGTAGGCGATCATGATCGGATAGATGATGCGGAAGATCGAGCGCAGGAAGCCAAGGAAGATCGCGCCGATGGAATAATACTTCTGCCGCTCGACGCTGTTTGGCGTGATAAGCGCGACGATCGCCTTGGGGTTATCCTGATACAGCGCGGAGAAACGCGTTCTCAGGGTAAACAGAAAATGCAGAACGACCAGCTTCGTCGTGTAGTCGAGCGTTCTCGGCACAAAGGGAATGATCGTGGTCAGGATCGTGATCGGAATACCGTAAGCCACGAGAAAAGGTTTATATCTGCCGTATTTGCGGCAGAACTTTTTGCGCAGGAACCAGTTGACGAGTCCGCCCACGCCGGTAATGACAAGAATGTTCGCGACGATCTGCGGCAGACCTTTAATAATCATCTCAAAGGGCTCCGACGGGATAAAATAGAAACCCACGCCGATCAGCGCGCAGACGATATACGCAATGCGCGCGGTGCGCGATTTCTTTTTATCCAGATGACCGAGATTTTCAAAAATGGTCATTGACAGCGATTCAAGATAAAGCGTCGCATATTTTACGATCAGCGCGATCACGGTGATGATCGTAAAATCCAGCATCTTGATCTCGAAGATCGAACCGCAAAGATATCCCGCCGTAAACGCGACGGTATCGCTGCAGATAAACGTAAAACCGCACACGCCCATAATACCGAGGCAGTAGAACATGAATTCCTTGATCGTGGTATATTCCCCCGGTCGCGGCGTTTTCCAGTTTTCTTTTATGCTTTCGATCAGACTGACGGCGGCGTCGATCGGTGATTTTTTTGTTTTTGCTCCCATACATACCTCCGCAAATTAGTATTATTTAGTTTATTATATATCTTTAATAATTATTTTTCAATAGTCTTTCATACATTTGTCTATTTTTTTGAATTATTTTCCATAGAAAAAATTAAAACCGCGTTCCCGCGGTTTTTCCGGAGCGATCCTGCGATAATCCCGTTCTGTTGCCCGGTCTTATCGTCCGATCAGCCGTTTGAGCTGTTCGATTTCCCTGTACTCCTCTGTTTTATCGAGCAGATACGCCCGGACTGACGCGTCCTCGCAGAGGATGCGCGCGCTGCGGCGCACCGCGGCGTAAAACGAGGGCTGAAGACGAATCTTTGCGATCGGGCAGAACGCTTGAGCGCGAAGATCGTTTACCGCCGTAACGCAAAGCCCGTTTTCTGTTTCTTCGACGAGCGGGAACAGCGGGAAGATCATGCAGGCGTAAGGCCGGTATTTTCTCTCGCATTCGCCCCGGCAGACGAAAATTCCGTTTTTTACCTCGCCGAATGAAAGCACCGGCGAGAGCGTATCCTCATAAGGCAGCAGCTCCATACCGAGCCCTTCGCCGCCGCAGCAGCGCGCACCGCAGAGCCGTCCGCAGTCCGTACGCAGGGGCGTCGCGGAGGAAAGCAGCGCTTTTGCGCGCAGGATCACGTTCTCACTCACAGCAGATTCTCCAACAGCTCGATCACATGCGCGACCGCGCCCTCGTCGTTGGAGCGGACGATGAAATCCCCCGCCTCTTTCGCTTCCTCGCTGCCGTTCGCGGGCACGAAGCCGTATTTCGCGGCGCGCAGCATATCGGCGTCGTTGTACCCATCGCCGACGGCGAAGGTCCTGTCGTGCGGCACGCCGAGCGCATCCGCGAGGCGGTAAAGCCCTGAGCCCTTGTTGACGCCCTTTTTCAGCACCTCGACGAAGCCGCCGCGCGTAGGCAAAAAACCGGGATCGTCGCCGAACGCTTTGAGAAAGCGCTGCACCTCGGCGCTTCTCTCCCCCGCGTCGAGCATGATCTTCACGAAGGGTCCGTGCGCATGAGACGCGTCCGGGATCTGGATGAATTTCAGAAACTGCGAGGTAAAATGGTGCTGCGTGTTCGCGCTCATATGGATCGCGAAGATCTCTTCGGGCGTATACAGCTCGATGCTCATTTCGGGGAATTCCCGGCTCAGCGCATCGACCAGCGGCAGCGCCTCGTCGCCCATCGCGTCGAGGAACGCGTATTCGTTTTTGACATAATCAAACGCCCCCGCGCCGTTTCCGAGCAGCACGGGTGCGTTGATATACGCCGGATCAAAGGCGCGAAAGCCCTGGCGGATCCTGCCGGTGCACACCGTAAAGAACCCGCCCTCGGACATATAGTATTGTATCGCGTCGATCACTGCCGCGGGGACCGTGCCGGTGTTGTCGTACAGCGTACCGTCATAGTCGCTCGCGATCAGGCATTTTTCAAATTTCATACTTTTTTACATATTGATGAAGGGCTGCAGCGCGTCATAAAGCTGCTGAATGAATACCATGAGCTCTTTCAGCACCTGAATGATCGTATCCAGAGAGAACAGCGGCGACTCCTGCTGTTCGGTGATATCGAGATTGCCCGTGCCCTCGATCGGCGTGCCGTCGTAACCTGACTTAAACTGCGAGAGCCACGAGATCATGCCGTTCGGATAACTCAAAGTCACGGCGTCGCCGTTGCCGTCCACGGTCTTCATGCCGGGATAATCGCCGTTCTCCTCGGAGAACATATCGTGCTCGACCGCGAGCCAGGAGAAATGGCCGTTGATCGCGCTCTTTCCGTCGGGGAACACCGCTCTGTCGAGCGTGGAGAAGCGGACCTTCGTCTTGTCGTTCGCGTTCTCTTTGATGAGGTTCCAGAAATGGCTCGCGACCAGATAGTAATTTACCGCGGGGTCGTTTTTGGAAGAGGTCATCCAGATCGGCAGATCCGCGAGGTTTTCAAACACGGAATCATCCGGGAACGGGATCCACGCCGGGCAGATCGGGAACGCCGCGGCGAACATATCGGTATAGGCGACGCACATTTTTAAGGTCATCTTGCCGCCCATCGAAAATCCGCCGATATAAATGCGGGTGGTATCGATATTCTTTTTGTTCTGCGCGATGAAATCGTCAATGGTCGCGCGCAGGGGCTCGACGAGAACGTAATCCCAGAACAGCCCTTTCTCTTCAAGAGAACGCGGACAGAGAACATACGCGCCCTTCGTGCCGGAGAAACGCGCCTGGAATTCGTCGGACGCCCAGTAGGCGATCGGGTTTTCGAAGATCTGATCGCCGTCGTATTTTCCCTCGCCCATGCCGTGCAGGAAGATCACGAGCGGGTATTTCGTCTTGTCGCTCTTCTTCTCGACCGGCGAATAATACTTATAGTCGAGCTGATAGCCGTTCGTCTCAGGGCCCTTGCCGCCTTCGAAACGGTCGATGAGCCCCTGCCACTCTTCGGTGATGATCATGCCGTTACTGTTGACGGTCGCGGCAGAAGCCGCGGCGCCGCAGACGGAAACGAGCATCAGCGCAGCAAGAAGAACTGCGAGAATCTTTCTGAATTTCATACGCGTACCTCCGATATGAATTTTGTTATTCCCATTATATCACACTGCCCCGGGGCTTGTCTATAAAAATGCAAAAATCAGTCAATTCTCCTGTTTTTCTGCAAGAAATCGAGCGTTCAGGCGCTGCGAGATATTGATCCCGCCGTCGTCCGGCAACTCTATGCGCGTCACGCCGGTCTGCCAGTCCTTTTCCGGCCAGCCGAAGACGCGGCCCATGTGATAGGTGCCGTAGCCGCCGGGCTGCACGTAAACGAGTCTTACGCCCTCGGATTCTGCGCAGAAGTCGTTGATATGGTCGTGCCCGACGAAGACCGCCCGCGTGCCGTTCGCCTTCATCACGTCGAAAAATCCGGTATTGTAAACGGGACAGCCGACGGTTTCGTACTGCGCGCCGTACAGGACCTTCGCTTTGCCCGAAGGGACGAAGACGCGATCCTCGAGGCTTTCGATATCGAAGACGGTTTCGTATTCGGGCAGCGCGATATGCATAAACACGGAATTCGCGTCGGTCCCGTATTCCCTGCGGTTTTTTTCGCAGAGCAGGGAGAACCAGGCGATCTGGTCCTTTTTGATATAATCGTAACCGCCCGCGTCCGCCGGTCTTCCGTGCAGAAGATTATACTTCGGCAGCGCGTGTTTGCCGGAGTCAAGCAAATACAGCGTGTGCACGAGCTTCCCCCCGCGCATGACGTTCACCGCGTAATTACCGACGCCGAACAGATCGCGCGGACCGGTCTTGCTTAAACAATGCGGATAATGCGCGATCGCGCGAAACAGCCGGAGTTTTTCGGGATCGCGGTCGACGCCGCGCTCGTGGTTGCCGAAGACGAAACACCAGTAAACGCCGGTCTTCTCCATCATTTCGGCGAACTGCACCGCATCAAGCACGGGCTGCTTCGTCTCGAAGATATCGCCGGTCAGGATCACGAGATCCGGGCGTTCTTCCTCGAGATTTTTCAGAAACAGCCGGACCGTCTTATAGTCGAGCTCCGTTTTGTTTTCAAGGTGAAAATCCGTCGTCGCCATGATACGGAACGGCTCCGGCGAGGTCTTTTCGATATAAAACTCCCCCGCCGTCTCGCGCAGAACGCGCACGTCGGAGCCGACGAACAGGATATCGGCGCGCGGGGCGAACAGGTTTTTCGCGCCTTTGCCGCCCGTCGCGGCAAATACCGCGTTTTCCGCAGTAAGACATGCGCGGCAGAGCGTCCGCCGGGTGTCGGCGCGAAGATCTTTCAGCATGGCTTCGCTCCGTTAAAAGACGATCTTCGATGCAATATAGTTTTCGAGTTCGCCGATGGGCAGGCGGACCTGCTCCATCGTGTCGCGGTCGCGCACGGTCACGCAGCCGTCGGTCTCGCTGTCGAAATCATAGGTCACGCAGAAGGGCGTGCCGATCTCGTCCTCACGGCGGTAACGCTTGCCGATGGAGCCGGTCTCGTCGAAATCGGTCATGAACTTCTTGTTCAGAACATTATACACTTCGAGCGCCTTTTCGGAGAGCTTCTTCGAGAGCGGCAGCACGGCGACCTTATACGGCGCGACGATCGGGTGCAGGTGCAGCACGACGCGCACGTCGTTTTTCTCCGCGTCAACAACCTCCTCGTCGTACGCCTCGCAAAGCAGCGCGAGCACGGTGCGGTCGAGACCGTAGGTCGACTCGATGATGAACGGGATGAACTTCTCGTTCGTCTCGGGATCGAGATAATCCATCTTCTGCCCGCTGTATTCCTGATGGCGGGTCAGATCGAAATTCGTGCGGTTGTGCGTACCGTTGATCTCGCCCCAGCCGAAGGGGAACAGGAATTCGATATCGCACGCCGCCTTCGCGTAGTGCGCGAGTTTTTCGTGATCGTGGAAGCGCAGATGCTCCGCGGGGATGCCGAGATCCTTATAGTAATCAAGACCGTACTGCTTGAAATAATCGTACAGATCCGTATCGTCGCCCTCTTTGCAGAAGGTCTGGAACTCCATCTGCTCGAACTCGATCGTGCGGAACGTGAAATTGCCGGGCGTGATCTCGTTGCGGAATGCCTTGCCGATCTGACCGATGCTGAACGGAAGCTTCGCGCGCATGCTGCGCTGCACGTTGAGGAAGTTGACGTATTCGCCCTGCGCATTCTCGGGACGCAGATAGATAATGCTCTTTGAATCGTTCGTCACGCCGCGGAAGGTCTGGAACATCAGATTGAATTCGCGGATGTCGGTGAAATTATGCTTGCCGCAGTTCGGGCAGGGGATGTGGTGATCCTTGATATATTGGAACATCTCCTCCTTCGTCATGCCGTCGGCATGCGCGTCGGGGTCGAAATCGTCGATCAGGTTGTCCGCGCGGTGGCGCATCTTGCATTCCTTGCAGTCGAGCAGCGGGTCGGAGAAGGACGCGACGTGGCCGCTCGCCTCCCAGACTCTGGGGTGCATGAGGATATCCGCGTCGACCTCATAGCTGTTTTTGCGCTCCTGAATGAAGCGCTTGCGCCAGGTATCCTTGACGTTGTTTTTCAGGCGCGCGCCGAGAGGGCCGTAATCCCAGGTATTCGCAAGTCCGCCGTAGATATCGCTGCCGGCAAAGATAAAGCCTCTGTTTTTGCAGAGGGCGACGATTTTTTCCATCGTTTTTTCCGTTTGATTCATTCTCTTGCCTCCGAAAATAAAAAAGATAAATATATATTACACGCGCGGGCGAAAAATGTCAAGACTGTCTGTTGGCGTTTTGCGTGTTGCGTTTTTGCGTGTTGCGCTTTGAGATTTGAGTGTTGAGAAAAAATGAGGAATGAGGAGTGAGGAATGTCGGAAGTCGCTTCGCGACTTGATTTTATACTATTTTGACCACTTATCTTAAGGCAACACCGCACAATTCGGGCGTGCGGATTGCGCAGTAGATTTTTTCGTCAGATTGTACAGATTCTCCGCAGGCAACCTGACGGTTGGCAAGGAGAAGATGTGCAATATGACGGAACAAAGATCAAGCAAGACGC
>JAFRPB010000097.1 GCA_017429345.1 Clostridia bacterium
CACCCAACACCCAACACCCAACACCCACCAACTATCAACCGGAGGTATAAACCATGAACACATTCGTCTACATCATCGCAGCAGTCCTGCCCGTATCGTTCCTGATCGGCATTACCGTTCATTCGGTAAAGCAGTCAAGAAAAGGTGTGCCCGGCAAAAAGATTCTCGTATCGAATCTCGTCGGCTTTCTCGTTTCGCTCGTTCTGGTGGGCGTTTTCACCTTTGCGGTGACGGCGATCGCGGCGGGCAGCGAGCCCGACCCGAACGCCGACGCGGCGCCGCTCGTCTCCGCGGCAGAGGACGCGCAGCAGGCGCAGAGCGCACCGGCGGCGAATACGGACGGCATCAATAAAGGCCTGGGACTTCTGGCGGCTGCGCTCGTAACAAGCCTTGCGGGCATCGGCGGCGGCATCGCCGTCGCGGCAGGCGCGCCCGCGGCGATCGCGGCGACCAGCGAAGATCCGAAATCCTTCGGTAAATCGCTGATCTTCGTCGCGCTCGGCGAATCCATCGCACTCTACGGCGTGGTCATCTCGATTCTGATCCTCAACAAGGTGTAAACCTTATGCGGCTGTATCTTGTATGTGACGACGACGATACCGAGGTCGGTCTGCGCCTTGCGGGCGTTGAGGGCGTACGGGTGCGCTCCGCCGAGGAGGCGCGCGAACAGATCCTCGCCCGGTCGGCGGACGACGATATCGGCGTTATATTGATCAACCGTTCCCTGATGAAACAGCTCGGCGAATTCCCGACGGAATTCCGCGCAAAGCATACGCTGCCCGTTCTGACGGAGATCCCCGATACCAGCGGACTTCCCGCGGGAGGATCGGTGGCGCGCTACGTCCGCGAGGCGGTCGGCATTCGTGAATGAGGTGATCCCATGGCAGACGCTTCCAATCTCGAAAAAATCATCAAAGAGATCAACCGCGCCGCGGACAGTCAGGTCTCGAAAATAAAAAAAGAAACCGCCTCCTATCTGCGCACGGAGCTGCGCAAGGCGGAAACGCAGGCGAAGCAGGAGATCTCCGCTGCGCAGTTTACCGTGCTCGACAAGCTCACAGAGCAGATGAACGCGGATCTCGCGGCGTCCGAAAAAGAAGAGACACAGGCGCTTCTGCGCCGCCGTGCCGAGATCACCGACGAGGTTTTCTCCGAGGCGCGCAGCCGCCTGATCCGCTTTACGGAAAGCGACGAATACATTGCTTTTCTGCAGAAAAGCGCAAAAACGATCCGTTCCGCGATCGGCGAGGGCAGCGTTTTCTACCTGCGCAGCGGGGACGAAAAACACTATCCTGCGCTTCGGGAATTCTGCGCCGAGATCCGGGCGGACAAAAATATTGCCATCGGCGGCATCCGCGCGGAAAACCGCGAAACCGGTCTGACCGCGGATGATACGCTTGATATGCGTCTATCGCAGCAGAAGCAGCGATTTTATGAAGGATCCGGCTTGTCCGTGACGATATAAGGGGAACCGGTTATGACAGGAAATTATAAAATCCACGGCGTCAACGGCCCCGTCGTCACCGTATCGGGCAAAACGGCGCTTTCGATGAACGAAATGGTCTTCGTGGGCGAAAAAAGACTGCTCGCGGAGGTCATCCGCGTCGATGAAAAAAAGGCGATCATTCAGGTATATGAAGAGACCGGCGGTCTTCGTCCCGGAGAACCGGTGGAGCCGACCGGCGCGCCGATGAGCATCGCTCTCGGTCCCGGGCTTCTGAGCGGTATTTTTGACGGCGTCGCAAACCCGCTGAAGGTCATCGCGGAGAAAAGCGGCGCGTTTATCCCCGCCGGCATTCAGGCGGAAAGTCTCGGCGACAAGCTCTGGGACGTGACCCTGCGCGTGAAAAAAGGCGATAAGGTCAGCCCCGGTCAGATTTTCGCGGAATGCAGCGAGACCGGCGCGATCGTCCATAAATCCATGATCCCGCCCGACGTTTCAGGCGTCGTGGAATCAGTGAAGCCGGACGGCAGCTACACGGTAAACGAGGTGCTCTGCGTCGTGACGGACGATCGCCTCAACGAACACGAGATCCGTCTTCAGCACCGCTGGCCGATCAAAAAACCGCGTCCCGTCGCCCGCCGTCTCTCCCTGACAAAACCGCTCGTGACCGGGCAGCGCGTCGTCGACACGTTTTTCCCGATCGCGAAGGGCGGCGCGGCGGCGATCCCCGGCGGATTCGGCACGGGCAAAACAATGATGCAGCATCAGCTCGCGAAATGGTGCGACGCGGATATTATCATCTATATCGGCTGCGGCGAACGCGGCAACGAAATGACGAACGCGCTCGCGGAATTCAGCGAGCTGATCGATCCGAAGACCGGTCGGCCGCTGATGGACCGCACGGTACTGATCGCCAACACCTCGAATATGCCCGTCGCGGCCCGCGAGGCGTCGATCTATACGGGTATCACAATGGCGGAATACTACCGCGATATGGGGTATAACGTGGCAATGATGGCGGACTCGACCTCCCGCTGGGCGGAAGCGATGCGCGAAATATCGGGCAGACTTGAGGAAATGCCCGCCGACGAGGGCTTCCCCGCTTATCTTCCCTCGCGTCTTTCCGAATTCTACGAGCGTGCGGGCTGTACGGAGAACCTGAACGGCACCGAAGGCTCGGTCAGCGTGATCGGCGCGGTATCGCCGCAGGGCGCGGATTTCTCCGAGCCCGTGACGCAGAACACGAAACGCTTTACCCGCTGCTTCTGGGCGCTGGATAAATCCCTCGCTTACGCGCGGCACTACCCCGCGATCAACTGGAACGACAGCTACAGCGAGTATGTGGGCGATCTGAGCGATTGGTATTCTTCGGAAGTCGGAGAGGACTTCATGGCTTGCCGCACGGAGCTTTTCTCAATCCTCGCGGCGGAAACCGGGCTGATGGAGATCGTGAAGCTCATCGGTTCGGACGTACTGCCTGACGACCAGAAGCTCACGATCGAAACCGCGCGCGTGATCCGCGTCGGTTTTCTGCAGCAGAACGCGTTCCATAAGGACGACACCTATGTGGAGCCGCTCAAGCAGCTGAAAATGATGCGCGTGATCCTTTATCTGCATCACAAATGCCGCGATATCATCGCGCGGCAGATCCCGATCTCCGAAATTCTGAAAAAAGGACTGTTCGACAAGCTTGTGCAGATGAAATACGATATTCCCAACACCAGGTTAGAGAAGTTCGACGAGTACTACAGGCTCATCGACGCGTCTCTGAGCGAGCTGAGCTGACGGGAGGCTGCCGAAATGATAATCGAACATCTTGGCTTGAAACAGATCAACGGCGCTCTTGTGGTCCTCGACGGCGTAAAAGGCGCGGCGTATAATGAAATGGCGGAGCTTCGGCTGGACGACGGCTCCTCCCGCACCGGGCGCGTTGTGCAGATCGACGGCGACCGCGTCGTGATCCAGGTTTTTGAGGGCACAAAGGGAATCTCCCTTGTCAACACGAGAACGCGCATGACCGGCCGGCCGATCATGCTCAGTCTTTCTCCCGAGATCGTCGGCAGAATATTCGACGGTCTCGGCAGGCCTGCGGACGGTCTGGGCGAGGTCTTTCCGCAGGTTCGCCGCGACATCAACGGGCTGCCGATCAATCCCGTTTCGCGCGTTTACCCGAGAAATTACATCAACACCGGCATTTCCACCATCGACTGCCTGATGACGCTGATCCGCGGTCAGAAGCTGCCGATCTTCAGCGGCTCCGGTATGAAGCATAACGAGCTTGCGGTGCAGATCGTCAAACAGGCGTCGATCTCCGACGGCGATAATTTTGCCGTGGTATTTGCCGCCATGGGCGTAAAAAACGACGTGGCGGACTATTTTCGCCGCTCCTTTGAGCGCTCCAACGTCACGGGCAAGGTCGTCATGTTTATGAACCGGGCGAACGATCCGATCATAGAGCGCATCATGACGCCGAAGGTCGCGCTGACCGCGGCGGAATATCTGGCGTTCGATCTCGATTATAACGTGCTCGTTATTCTGACCGATATGACCTCTTACGCCGAAGCGCTGCGGGAGTTCAGTTCCTCCAAGGGCGAGATTCCCGGCAGAAAGGGCTATCCCGGTTATCTGTATTCGGATTTCGCGTCGATCTACGAGCGGGCGGGCATTATTGAGGGCAAAAAAGGCTCGGTGACGCAGATCCCGATCCTGACCATGCCCAACGACGATATCACGAATCCGGTACCCGACCTGACGGGATATATCACCGAGGGGCAGATCGTGCTTGACCGTACGCTCGACTCCACCGGCGTTTATCCCCCCGTGAGCGTACTGCCGAGTCTTTCGCGTCTGATGAAGGACGGCATCGGCGCGGGCTATACCCGCGAGGATCACAGCATGCTCGCAAACCAGCTGTTCTCCGCCTACGCCCGCGTGCAGGACGCGCGTTCCCTGGCCGGCGTCATCGGCGAGGACGAGCTTTCGGATTCGGATAAACTGCTGCTCAAATACGGCGCAGCTTTCGAGGCGCGTTTCGTCACACAGGGCGCAAACGAAAACCGCTCGATCGAGAGGACGCTGGATCTCGGCTGGGAGCTTCTGTCGATGCTGCCGCGCGAAATGCTCGACCGCGTGGACGACGAGACGATTGAAAAGTACTATCGCAAATCCTGATCCGGCTTTGCCGGATCAGGATTTAAATGAAAAATGAAAAATGAAAAATTAAGGACGGGCTCCGCCCGTACCCGATTATAAAAATAATAAAATATTCTTTTCAGACAAAATAGAATCCTTATCGTAAAATGTTTTCGTCAGTCTTATAATTTGATTCTAAACGACTCGTTTTTATTAACAATAAAAAATTGTAAACCGTCTTCAGGGAATATTCATTCTTGCTATTAAAATAAAAAGGCGCGCAGCGCTTTTCCGAAATTTTTCATTTTTCATTTTTCATTTTTTTATTTAATCAACCGGGGCAATCTAGTCCCGACAAATCGAGATCAAAAAGGGGTGGTGAATCTATGGCAACCGGTACCGCGCCGACGAAAAACAACCTGATGGCGGCTAAAAAATCTCTGGAGCTCGCGAAAACGGGCTATGATCTGATGGGCAAAAAGAAAAATATCCTTGTCAGGGAGATCATGACGCTGCTCGACCGCGCGGAAACGATTCAGAGCGAGATCGAGCTCGCCTATACCGACGCATACGAAAAAATCAAAAAAGCGCACCTGTTCATGGGCAGCTGCATCGAATACGCCCGCTCCGTGCCGGTGGACGACAGTCTGCAGATCGTTCTGCGCAGCGTAATGGGCGTCGAGCATCCGGAGATCACCATCGGAGAGAGGGAAAAAGGGATCCATTACGGTCTGACTTCCACCGCCTCTCAGCTTGACGATGCGTATCTCGCGTTCGAAAACGTCAAACGGCTCACCGTGCAGCTCGCGGATATCGAAAGCAGCGTCATCCGTCTCGCGGACGCGATCAGCAAAACGCAGAAGCGCACGAACGCGCTGAACAACATCATGATCCCCCGTCTGCAGGAGGAGATCAAATTTATCACCGACGCGCTTGAGGAAAAAGATCGCGAGGATTTCTCCCGCCTGAAGGTGATCAAAAACACCGGTTCGGAGGAAGACGCGTGAGGCAGACGCGAGCGGAAAAGCTGATATCCGTGCTCTTTCCCGCCCGCTGCGCGCTGTGCGGCAGGGTCGTCGCGCCCGAAAGGCGTCTGTGCGCGGATTGTCTGAGCGAAGCGGAACCCATTGCCGGGGAGACCTGTCCGCGCTGCGCGATGCCGAAAAAACGCTGCTCTTGCGGGAAACGGGTCCATTTCTACGACGAGGCGATCGGCGCGTATATCTACGACGGCGTCGTCAAAGAGGGCGTTCTGCGATACAAGAAAAACGGCGACCGCCGCGCGGCATACTTTTTCTCGGAAGCCGCTGCGGCGAAGTATCGCGAAAAATGCTTATCTTACGCGGATTATATCGCGTATATCCCGCAGCGCAGGAACGAAACGCGCGAGCGCGGCTTCGATCAGGCGCGGGAGCTCGCGGCGCTGCTGTCGGAAAATCTGAATATTCCTCTTTTCGACGGCATGGTGAAGCTTTACGACGTACCGCCGCAGAAAACGCTCTCACACCTTTACAAACGCGGCAACGTCGCGGGGATCTTCGATATATCGACGCCGGAGATCGTCGGGGGAAAGACGTTCCTTCTGTTCGACGACGTAAAAACAACGGGTGAAACGCTGGAGGAATGCGCGAAAATGCTCAAGCTGTACGGCGCGCAGCGCGTCGTCGCCCTGACGTTTGCCGTCACCGAGAAAAAACGCCGGCCGGATCCCGAAAAGGGATCGAAACAGGAGATGTAAGGTAACCACCGATGAATTCACATCTGAAGATCCGGCGCACGCCGGGATCAATCGGCGCTTACGAAAAGAGTATTTTACAGAAAATCGCCGGACGGAAACGGAAATCCTTTTTTTGTTTTTTCGGTCTGAAAAAATGAAAAATACGTTCTTTCGCACTTGACAGCGCCGACCGTTTGTGTTAAAATGAACTTTGTTCTGCGGGTGTAGTTCAATGGTCAGAATCCCAGCCTTCCAAGCTGGTCGTGTGGGTTCGATTCCCATCACCCGCTCCAATATGCGCTTGTAGCTCAGCAGGATAGAGCAACTGCCTTCTAAGCAGTAGGTTAGGGGTTCGAGTCCCTTCAAGCGCGCCATTTTTATATGGTGGTTGTAGCTCAGTTGGTTAGAGTGCCAGGTTGTGGCCCTGGAGGTAGTGGGTTCGACTCCCATCAACCACCCCAGGATAGCACTCAATTTGGTGCAAAGCTTTTCGGCTTTGC
>JAFRPB010000098.1 GCA_017429345.1 Clostridia bacterium
CATTTTGGCTCATTTGTCAAGCCCTTTTTTGAAAAAAACTCGTTTTTTTCAAAAAAAGTAGGACCCCTCTTTTGAGGAATCCTTAACTTAATGACATTGCGCGGGTGCGCCGTGCTACCGGCGGTGTGCCCGACGCCCCGATAAATCAGAATTTACGGCAACCCCATCCGAAGCAGATCCTTGCAATCCGCGCGCCTTTATGGTATAATAAACACAGACGGCGCTGCCCGGCAGGAGCAGCGCGCAGATCTATTACGGGAAGGTGAAACAATGGATGAAAAAACATTAAAACAGCAGGCGCAGCAGATCGTCGACAAGGTCAAGGCGCTCGTCAAAGACGGCGGCGCTTCGCGGGTGATCCTCAAGCGGAACGGCGAGGTCCTGCTCAATCTCTCGCTGAACACCGGCGTCATCGGCGCGGTGATCGGTCTGACGGCGGCGCCGTTCACGGTGCTGACGGCGGCGCTGGTCGCTTTCGGTCTTGACTGCGAGCTGGAAATCGAGAAAAAGGACGGCACGACGGTGAATCTGAACGAGACAAAAGCCGGCGTAAAACTTGAAGATCTGAGAGACTCCGCGATCAACATGGCAAAAGGGATCTTTGACAGTCCGACAGACGCATCCCCCGACGACACGTCTGCGGAGGACACGCCTGCGGAGGACACACCTGCGGACGACGCAGATGACGAAACGGTCAACGCAGACGGAGACGATGAAGAAACCGACGCGGATTAAATCAGTGAACGGTGAACAGTGAACAGTGAACAGGCGGAGTAAAATATACGCTGCGAAACACGGAAAAACAGAGCGTATATTTCACACGGCTCGGGACTCGGGACTCGAGACTCGGGACTAAAAAAACAGCTCCTCACGGAGCTGTTTTTTACAGCCATTTTTTCTTTTTGAAATAGATCAGCCCGCCGACGGCGATGACCGCGCTGACGAGGATCACGAGGGGATAGCCGAGCTTCCAGTTCAGCTCCGGCATATATCTGAAATTCATGCCGTACCAGCCGACGATCAGCGTCAGGGGCATGAAGATCGTCGTTACGACGGTCAGAATCGTCATGATATGGTTCTGCTTGATATCGAGCTGCGACTGATAGAGGTCGCGAATCTGCACGGTATAGTCGCGCATGGCGGCGGCGATATCCTTGTGCCGCTCGACACGGTTGGTGAACAGACGGAAATAACGCACGTTTTCCGCGGCGAAAAAGCCGTTCTCGTTTTCTTCGAGCACCTCGCCCATGTCGATCAGCTGTTCGTAATGCGTGCGCAGGTCGAGCACGTCGCCGCGGATCTCGTTGAGGCGCGTCAGGCTCTTCTTATCCTCGCCGTTCAAAAGCTCCTGTTCGATCTGCTCAAGCTCCTTCTCGTATTTTTCCATCAGCACAAGATCGCCGTTGATAATGTTGTTCAGAAAATCATATAAAAACCGCGCAAGGCTCGGCATCCGCCAGCGTTTGGTGCGGCGGACCTCGTTCACGATCTGCTGAGCGGTCTCGCCCGCGTCGATAAACACGACGCCGCGCTCGTCAAGCGCGAACGAAAATTTCATATCCTCGCCGGTGATATCATTTCGGTCGGGAATCGAAAATGTGCCGGTCAGCGAGTCGATATTCGCCTCTGCCTTGGTATTATGGATCACCGCGGTGAGCGGATCAAGATCGATCCCCATATCGAACAGCGCCTGTCCGCGCTGCCATTCCTCAGGCGTGAGCACGGCGACATACGGATGCTCGTTTTTGATACAGTCCTCCGCAAGGCACTCCTGAAGCGTATTTTTGATCAGATAATACATCGTTATCCCTCCGTATATTCCCGGATCACGCTCCACGCGCCGATCAGTTTTTCGATACTCCACGCGGCGTTCGCGGGGCTTGTGGACGGCAGAACGAAAGCCTGCCGGCCGATCAGGGGCCCGGTATATTTTTTATACATCTTTTCCGCGGTTTTTCCGTTGACGAAAATCGCGCGGATTTCGGCAGTCTTCAATATCGGGGACAGATCGTTCACCGTAACGTTTCTGATGCTCGAATCCGATGAACCCGTGATATCGCAGGATGCGATCACATCCCACGCCGCGATATGATTGCGCAGAAGAAACGCCCGCCGCTCCGGCACCGTTTCGGGGAAGGGCTCGGCATAGATCGCCGAGACGACCCGCCAGAACCGGTTCTGCGGATGCCCGTAAAAGAACATCATCTCCCGCGACTTCACCGAAGGAAAGCTGCCGAGGATCAGGATTCTTGAATTTTCGTCGTATACCGGCGGGATGGGGTGAACGGGCATGGTTAATCCTTTCAAATTCTGATTTGTCGCTTTTGCGGATATCGGGGATCGGGGATCGGATATCGTGCCGAAACCGCGGCTCAAATCATATAATTAACACTGCGAATTCATAGAAAAAACAATAATACATTTTACAGGCACGATTCGCGAAATCCGATACCCGATATCCGAAATTCCGATTGATGCGCTTGCGCATCAATCGGAATTTATCCGAGCGTCACTTTCATCAAAACCGGGTTATGGTCGGAGTTGACAAAGCCGTAATCCTGCGTTTCCAGCAGATCCACGCGCAGATTCGGCGTAACGATAAAGCCGTCGATCATATAATACTGAAAGCTCTCGTGATCCGCGCCGGCGTAGGGCTGATCGAGCGAACGGCAGGTCGGCACGCGCGCGTCCATCAGAAGCTGCCAGCCGATTGCGGTGAAGTCTTCCGCAGGAATTTCGCCTGCCTGCCATTTCCCCTCCTGGGCGGGGTAGGCGTTCGTATCGACGTTTGAAAAGATCTGATTGAAATCGCCGCCGGCGATCACGTAATTTCCGTTCTGCGCCTCTTTGTTGAGAATTTCCTTCAGCATCTGCGTCTGAGCGACCTTTCCCTCGCCGTCGTCGTACGCCTCAAGGTGAAGATTGACGATGACAAGCTGTCTCTCGGTCCCGGCGATCGGGATACGTTCTATCAGCACACAGCGTTTGAGATTCGCAAGGCGGATAGGCCACTTGAAGGGAATCGGCAGCTGAACGCGCTCCGCCGAAGCGACGGGATAAGCGCTGAAGGTCAGGAGCCCGGAATCGACCTTGCCGATGGGAGGGATCGGATAAGGCAGGAACAGTACGTTGAAATTATTCGCGTACGCGGCGTCAAAGGAACCGAATTCGTTTTTGAATATCGAGACCTCGTCCGTCAGATAAGTGCGGAAGGAGCTTTGATCCGTCTCCTGAAAGAAGATCACGTCCGGCGTCAGCGGGTCGACATGCGAGATGATCCCGTTGAGATTGCTGCGGATCCGCGCGGTATCCGCGGTATAGACCCCTTTTCCGCCGTCCATAAAGAAATCCGCGTTGTCGCCGAGCGCCCCGTAGCCGATATTCCAGGTCAGCACCGTCAGGGAATCGCCCGCGGAAAGCGTCTTTTTCGCTCCGCTTCTGACCTCGACGGCCTCGACGTCCGCGGGTTGATATTCCGTCGCGGAAAGTAATCCGATCATGCTGCCGAGCAGAATAACGACGATCAGAAGCAATACGCCGAAGAACCGGCCCAGTTTGTACAGGAATCCTCTTTTTTTGCGTTTTTTGTTCTTATTCATTTGGTTACCTCCGTTTCGGATTGACTTGTCAGATAAAATACGGCAATCTCCGGGCGGTCGTTGATGCGCAGGGGAATGCGGCTGTTGCCGAGCCCGCGATTGACATACATTTTCGTGCCGTCTTTTTCATACATCCCCGCGTCGTATTTCGGGAATAAGCCCTGATGCGGAGCGATCAGCCCCCCGATCAGCGGCAGGCGGACCTGCCCGCCGTGCGCATGCCCGGTCAGCGCGAGCCCCACACCGTATTCTGCATAGAGCTCGAATACCTCGGGACGGTGAGAAAGCAGAACGACATATTCTCCCTCCGGCAGAGCAAGCGCTTCAAGCTTTTCGCGGATCACGGCAAAGCCCTGTTTGCCGAAGACGCGGTGCTCGGAAACAAAATAAGGATCCTCAAGCCCCGCGATCACGATACGCTCCCCGCCGCGTTCCAGATATACATACGAATCCGAGAGAACCGCAACGCCGCATTCCCGCATACAGGTCTCAAGCTGCGCGAAGGCGGTATCCAGAAGCCCCGCCTCATGGTTGCCCGCCACGTAATAACACGGCGCGAGTTCTGTGAGCGCGGGGATCAGCGCCAGCGCGTTTTCATAGTCCTGCCGGTTTCCGTCGGCGATATCGCCCGTAACGGCGATCAGATCGGGCTGCGCTCCGGCGATCAGACTAAGAAGCGTTTCATTGTTTTCGCCGAAGGTCTCGTCGTGCAGATCGCTGATCTGCACGATCGTCAGGCCTTCAAACGCCGCGGGGACCGCCGTGTCCGCGACCGTGTGCCGCGTGACCTCGATCCTTTTATTGTCCCGGAGCATTAAAAGAAGCAGACCCAGAGCGCAGGCAGCCAGAACGGCAATCACGGCGCATCTCTTTTTCAAGGCGCTTCTCCCCTTCCCTTCGGGACTCGTTTCGCGGCTGCGGATCGCGGAAAACAAAAAATCCGCAGTATCGTGTTGATATTATATTATAATAAATCCTTCGGATGAAGTCAATCTGATTTTTCATTGACAAATTCGCATAATATGTTAAAATTAATAAAATAAGATATTGTTTTTATCTCCGTCCGCGGTTCCGCCGGGAGGAAAGCAATGAAAAACAAAACGTCGACGGGCAATACGCCGCGCCGCGCGCAGAAAAAAAGAAAGAGATTTCCCGTCTCTGTGAGAAATTTTCTGATCGTTCTGATCGGACTGTTTTCCGTATTCGCAGCATCCGATATCCTGCTGCTCAGCTCGGAATCGTCTGCGGAACGCCGCCTCGGCAATATGGATTGGGCGGAAGGCAGCCGGATCATCTATATGAATTATGAAAAGACGCCGCTCGCGGATATGCTGACCTCTGCGGATCTGAAAAAAAATCTCGACCGGATCCCAGGGATCGAGTCGATCGGCTCCTCGGCGTATCCGCTGATCGATCTGCCGACCGGAACGGATTACGACGATGATACGGTCAATATCGTCGTGCTCGGCGATTCATTTGTATGGGGAGAAGGCGCCGTCAACCGCAATGAGCTTTTCTGGCGGCAGCTCGAGCTGATCCTGCGGGGCAAAGGATATAACTGCCGCGTTTACGCCGTCGGAATGGCGGGCGCGACCGCTTATGAGGAACTCTCATGGCTTACCGAGACCTCCCTACCCGCCGATCTTGCGCCGGATATCGCGATCTTCGGCTACGTTTACAACGACGCGCTGATCGACGGCGAAACCTATGAAGAAGTCGAAGAGATCAATTACGATGAAAAACTCGCGTTTCTTGCGCCGCTGCGCAAGCTTCTGCCGGTCACATATTACCGGCTTGTCAACTATATCGACGCGAAAACGATGTACAACAAAAAATACGGAGACAAATACACAGGCTCCTATATTTCCCTGCTCGAAGGCAGCATCAGGGAATACTACGAAACGAATTTCGCCGCGAAACTGGACGCATTCTGCCGGGATACCGGAATTCCGGCTGCGGTCGTGACTCTGCCGAACGAAACAAAAAGCGAAATGCTCAAGGCGCTTTATGCGCCGCTGCGGGAGATCTTCGCCGACACCTGCGTCAACTATTACGACAGCCTGCCGGAATTCGGGAAACGCTGTTCCGGCGCCGCGCACAAGACAAATATCAAGGTAAATCCGCTCAACAACCATCCGGGAAGCGCCTCCAACCGCTTTTACGCCGAGTATATCTCGGAGGTTCTGACGCGCGATTACGCCGACGTTCTCGGCGCGCCGCAGAACGGAGCGCCGGCCGCCCCGAAGCTCATATTCAACGAATGGATGCCCGGCGAGATCGATCTGACGCAGCTCCCGTCGGACGGGGGATCGGCGGTTTACTCGCTGAAATATCCGGATCCCGCGCAGACGCACCTGTTTTATTCCTTTGATATTACGCCCTACGCGCTCAACTACCCGATCGGCGAAGATTACGTCAAGCTTTCTTTTGCCGAGCCGACCGACCTTTCGTCTGTCCGGATCGAAGGCGAAGGGATCGAAAAGCTCTCTGTTTATTTTACCCGGACGAACCCGAAGCTGAATTACGACGACCACACGGTTTACGCATTCGGCGACGGCGACGAAGGCGTATTCCGGAACGAGCTGACGCAGGCGGTAACCTCCCTGTGCGTCCACGCGGAATTCTCCCCCGGCGCAGACAGAACGATGACGGTAACGGTCTGTAAATTCTGATTTATCGGGATGAAAGGCAGTAGGCAATAGGCATTAGGCATTAGGTAACAACCCGAGGCGCACTGCGTAAAATTGACAAGTCTATTGCCTAATGCCCAATGCCTAATGCCTGTAAATTCCGATTTAACGGCTTCGCCGTTAAATCAGAATTTATGTTATAATTTTTCCCTCCGTCAAAAATATTTCATTTCTTTTTCATAGAAATCTGTTTTCTTTTCTCGCGGGGTATGGTAGAATTAGGTAACCTCAGAATTTACGGTGTGTGAGGGCGCAAGTCTTTCCGTAAATTTTGAAAAAAAGCAAACTGTTTGTAAATTTGCGGAATGTAAGCGTATTTTCCCCGTCGAAGGGCGGAAAAGCCCTTGACAAAAACGCCTTTTTCATTCTATAATAAAACAGTAAGCACAAAATAAGACGGACGAAACATCCGTCAAGGAGGAAATTATTTATGAAAAAAATCATTGCACTTGTTCTTGTCATGATCATGGCGCTCTCCTGCGTGCCGATGTCCCTCGCGGCGGATACGGATTATATCCCCGCCAACGGCGACGTTCTCTCCGGCACCAGCGAAGGCAAATCGTCGATCACCATCAACGAAGGCGTTACCGTTTACGTCAACAGCACCTACGAAGTCAAAACCGCGACCTCGCTGACGATCAAGGCGGGCGGCACGCTTCAGGTCAACTCCGGCGCAACGCTGACCCTGAACGGCACAGCCACGGTCTCGACGCAGGGCACCGTACACAACGAAGGCGATATCATCGTCAACAACGCAGTTTCCAACGCAGGCGTGTTTGAGAACGCAGGCAAAGGCGCGATCACCAACAAAGGCAACATTGTCGGCGACGCCGGTCTCATCAGAAATCAGATCGTTATTCCCTCGACAAACGCAGGTCTGAAGTATCACGTTCGCGTCTGCAGAGCCGACTTCTATGACGCAGGCTCCGAGAACGGTCTTTACAAGAAAAATTCCAACGGCGAAGTGACCGCGATCAATGAGAACTCCTTCGGCGCTGCCGATCAGGGCGTTACGACTTTCCTCAACGACGGTCAGTCCATTTACTTCTACCTTGAGTTCCGCGATGAGAACGGCGATCTTCCCCAGATCGATCCCGCGAAGTTCATCGTAAACTCCAACGGCACGAGAGTTTATCTTGACAGAGGTCTGTATAAGCTCACTCCCGACAATCAGGCGATCACCGTATCCTACGCGTCGATCCTTGACGGAACCACGATGCAGAAGTATTACAAGACCATTCCGATCTATCTTCCCTCCGGCGAAGGCTACCGGGTTGTCGCTTACGGCGATACCCTCGATCAGGCGGTCAATGAGAACATTGACAAGGTCGTGGTCAACTACGGCTCCAACTTCTATTTCCGCGTAGAGATCTTTGACGGCTGGCAGCAGTCCAACATCACCGTCACCGTCGGCGGCGTGGAAGTGCAGCCCGACAAATACGGCTACTATGAGATCACCAATATCACCGACACCCTTGCGGAAGACGGCGCATATGATATCTATGTGGCTGGCGTTGTCAAAGACAGCACGCAGAACATGCTCGCAACCATTATGAATACGATCCGCAACATCATGGAAACCATCATCGACGTATTCAAGACCCTGTTCGGAACGCTCGGCATCAGCCTCACCAAGGCTCCTGAGGCGGAAGTTCCCGCAGAGACGACCGCTGCTGTCGGCGCGTAAATCCGATCGGTCTCAAACATAAACTAATTGAAGCGTTCCCCCAACCGGGAACGCTTTTTTTGATCGGCTCAAACAAAGGCTGCTTTTCAGTACCGCCGAAGCGTGACAGTCGAAAAAGAAAGACGGCGTCGCCGCCGTCAACCGTCTCCGCCCTCACGGGCGGAGATATTTTATTTGTCTTCCCGCAGAGCCGCGTTATCTTTTCGTATTCCGCCGAACCGCCGTTTTACCGCGTAAAACGACGGCTTCGGGTTTCCGCCGCAGTCCGTAAGGCCCCAGCGCGTTTCCACGGGACAATCCGCCTGTCCGCAGTAGCCGCAGACTTCCGCGTCCGCCCAGCAGTAGACCATCATCCCGGCGGCAAACGGCAGCTTATAGATCCTGCCGATCAGATCGTTATAGAATTTCGCCTGCCCCTCCGGCGTATGCGGATAACCCGGGATACGCGTAAAACGGGACATCTCCCTGTAAAAATGCTGCCGGTAATCGCTGCGGAACAGAAGATCGAAATACCTTGCGGGATCATTCTGCGCGTCGTGTTTCAGAAAGAATTGGAAGGTCTGAGGCAGACGGGAAACAAAATCCTCCATGATCGGACGCGCGTCCGTTTCCTTTTCGATCCCGTAGGAGCGCAGGATCGCTTTGCGCTGCTTTTTCGTTTTCGGCGCGCCGCCGCTGATATAGCCAAACTCCTGCAGGATCACGGGCTTGCCCGTCATCGACCACAGACAGCGCATGACCGCGGCGAACATCCCCATTGTTCCGGGCAGGCCGTCGAAGCAGCCCAGATAGATATCCACGCCCACGTAGTCGCAGTATTTGAGATAGGGACGCATCAGCGCATGGAGTTTCGCTTCGGGACCGCCGGAATTATACCCGATCAGAATCTCTCCGCGCCGCGGATACATTGCCTCGGCCTGCACGCCGATGAAACGCGCGGCCTCGTCCAGCGTCAGGGGCAGCGTGAATTTCGGCAGCCCCATCTCGTTGGAGATCTGAAAGCCTCCGACGAAGCCCTGCAGGTCGTCGGCAAGGAACTGAGCGACCCGCCGCACTTCCCGCTCCCCCGCCGGCTTGCGCGGATCGATCCCGTTCGCGAGGAACGCGTCCGGAAAGGGCGTGACCGCCATGACGGAAAATCCCCGGTCGGCATAGCTTTTACAGCGCGCCTTGAAGGCGGTATACTCCGGTTTTTCCTCGCCGTCCGGCGTCAGCGGGAACGGCACGTCGAACCGGACCCACTCTATTTCGCCCTCCCGCAGCAGATCAAAAGTCTCGTTCGGGTGACACACGCCGCACAGAAAGCCGCGTTTTCGCAGCGCCTTTGTTTCGGCTGACGACCGGGGAATGAAATACGATTTTATGAGGTTATACGGCAGATATTTCAATCCGTATACGAGCTGATTTTTAACGAATTCTTCCATATCGGATATCACTCTTTCTCCTATGGCGGGATAGCTTTATTATATCGGGTCCGAAGACGGATTTCAAGAAGATCGGCAAATAAAAGCTTTCGTTCTCTGCCGGTCTGTTCCGCGGACGCTTTTTCCGTCTGACGGCGCCGTCATGCGAAAAAGACACAAAAAATCAGCCTGCCGGATATCGTCCGCAGGCTGAATATGATCACAATACGCAGTTCAGGAAGTCTCTGGTGCGCTCCTCTTTCGGCGCGTCAAATACCCGGTCGGGCGGTCCTTCCTCTACGATCAGCCCGTCGGCCATAAAAATGACCCGGTCGCAGACCTCGCGGGCAAAGCCCATTTCGTGCGTCACCACCACCATGGTCATTCCTTCCGCCGCCAATTCCTTCATGACGGCGAGCACCTCGCCCACCATCTCGGGATCCAGCGCGGAAGTCGGCTCGTCAAAAAGCATGATATCGGGATTCATCGCCAGCGCACGCGCAATGGCGACGCGCTGCTGCTGCCCGCCGGAAAGCTCCCCGGGATAGGATGCGGCCTTCTCCGAAAGGCCGACGCGCTCGAGCAGTTCGACCGCGCGCTCCTGCGCCTGCTGCCGCGTGTATTTTTTGCGGTCGATCGGCGCGAGCGTGATATTCTTTAAAACGGTATGGTTGTGGAACAGATTGAACTGCTGAAACACCATGCCGATATTTTCTCTGATTTTATTGATATTCGCCTTTTTATCGGTGATATCATTACCGTCAACGATAATTGTCCCGGCTGTGGGATTTTCCAGCCTGTTAATGCATCGCAGCAGCGTGGATTTGCCGCTGCCGGATGGCCCGATGATGCAGACGACCTCGCCGTTGGCGACCTCAAGATTGATGTCGGTGAGCACTTCGTGGTCGCCGAAGCATTTTTTCAGATGCGATATAATGATCTTTTTTTCGTTGGGATCCGCGGCAGCCGCCGCACATAATTCACTCATAACAAAACCGCCCTCTCCTGTATCGTGTCTGCCGCATCGGGAAAACCGCCTATTTTTTCGCGTATTTCAGCTTCTTTTCCACAAAACGCGACAACAGCATGAGCAGCGAGGTAAACACGAGATAGCATGCCGCGACGAACAGATACGTCTCCATATACTGATAGGTGGATCCGACGTACTGCTTTGCCTCGTTGACGAGCTCCGTCAAACCGATGATGGACAGAATGGACGTATCCTTGATGGTAATGATAAACTGATTGACAAGCGACGGGATCACGATCTTGAACGCCTGCGGCAGAACGATCTTGCGCATGGTGCCGAACGCGGTCATACCGAGACTTCGCGCCGCCTCGGTCTGCCCGACGGGGACAGCCTGGATGCCGCCGCGGAAGATCTCGGACAGATAGGCGCCGGCGTTCAGCGTCAGCGTGATCACGCCGGAGACAAATGCGGTAAACGTAAACTTTTTATAGTCGCCGCCGTCCGCCAGGGTCTTCAGGATCAGGTTGACCACCTGCGGGATGCCGAAATGGATGATCAGCGCCTGCACGAGCATGGGCGTGCCGCGGATGATCCAGATATAGACGCTTGAAAGAAAGCGCATGACGCGAAGGTTGGACATCCGGAACAGACACGTGATCAGCCCCAGGATCATACCGAGGCAAAGGGAAACGATCGAGATTCGGATGGTCAGCCAGAAGCCCTCCAAAATGAACGGCGTGGCCTTTTCAAACATTCGCGCAAAATCCATGCTGCAACCTGACTTTCATTTGACAGCCGGTACGGCCCGTGCGCCGAGCCGTACCGGACAAATCACTTTATTTTTGCAGAAACGCCGACGGGGCGTTTTTTGCGAACGGGAGTCAAAACGGATCAATAGCCGTATTTGGCAAGGATCTCGTCGTAGACGCCGTTGGCTTTGATGTTGGCAAGACCGGCGTTGAACATTGCGATCAGTTCGGCGTTCTCGCCCTTCTTCACGGCAAAACCGTAGGGCTTCGGGTCGATGACTTCGCCGACGACCTTCAGCTCAAGGTTCTGATCCATAATGGAGTAACGGGCGACCGGGTCATCCTCGAAGCAGGCGGAGTTGGTGCCCTGCATAACAGCCTGATACATCGTGGGCGAATCTTCGTACGTCGTGACCGTGAAGCCGTATTCTTCGGCAATGGACTTCGCGTAATCGGCGCCCATGGTGCTGATCTTCGCGGCGACGTTGGTGCCTCTGAGATCCTCGAGGCTCTTGATCTCGCTGTCGGCGGCAACGACCATGATCTGACCGGCGTCAAAATAACCGTCGGAGAAATCGAAGGTCAGCTTCCGCTCTTCTTTGATGGTCATGCCGGCGATCATCGCGTCGGCCTGATCCGACTGAACGGCGTTCATCGCGGCGTCAAAGCCGATATTCTGTATTTCATACGCAAAGCCCTGATCCTCGGCAACGGCGGCGAGAATATCCATATCGATACCGATATACTCGCCGGTATCGGTGTCCAGATACTCAAAGGGCGCAAACGCGTTGTCGGAAGCGATGATGTACTTTTTGCCCTCGGGAGCGTCCGCGGGTGCGGCGGTCGTAACGTCCGCAGGAGTGTCCGACGTATCGGGCGCCGGCTCCTTTTTTTCGCCGCATGCTGCCAGAGAGACGACCATCAGGACGGCAAGCAGGATCGCAGCGATCTTTTTGAAGTTCTTCATGTGATTTCCTCCATCATAAAATATTTGCTTTCTTTTCCGGCTCGCGCCGAATAAAAAGTCATTCTATATTATGCCATTTATATAAATATTTGTCAAGAAAAAACCGATAAAAATACGTTTCTCCTGCAATAATATACAGAAACGGCGGACAACGATAAAGATGCGCGATCTGTTTTCCCTTGTGTTTTCTGCGGGGGTGTTGTATAATGATCGTATCAGATCGGTTTTTTACGCAAAAACATACGGAAAGGACGACTCAAATGACGCAGCAAGAAATCTTCGAATTTATTGATTCTCAAAAGACGGCGTTTATCGCCTCCGTCGACGAAGACGGCTTCCCGAACATGAAAGCCATGCTCGCGCCGCGGGAGCGGGACGGCGCGGCCTTCTACTTCACGACGAACACGTCTTCCATGCGGGTAAAGCAGTATCTCGACAATCCGAAGGCGTCGATCTATTTTTATCACCGGGGCAGATTCCGTTATACCGGCGTGATGCTGAAGGGGACCATGAGCGTACTGACGGACCGGGAAACGAAAGAGCGGATCTGGCGGGCCGGCGACACGATGTTCTATAAAAAAGGCGTCGGCGATCCCGATTACTGCGTGCTGCGGTTTACCGCGGAAAGCGGGCGTTATTACCGGGATCTGAAAACGGAAAGCTTTATGCTCTGATCCCGAGCAGATCCCGGATTGCCCTGCTGTTTATTATCAGATCAGAAACGAACGGAAAAAGGAAAAAATCATGAGCGGTTATGATAACAGCGAAATTGAGAAGACCGCAGCCGAAGCGAAGGCCCGATGGGGCAGCACGGACGCATACAGGCAGTATGAAGAAAAGACAGCAAGTCTCTCCGACCGGGAACGCGCCGACGCCGCCGCGGGTCTTGACTGCATCATGGAAGCGTTCGCCGCGTGCATGAAAAACGGCGGATCCGCAGGATCCGCCGAAGCGCAGGCGCTGGTGAAGCGTCTGCAAAGTTATATCACGGAGCATTTCTACGACTGCACGGATCGGATCCTCGCAGGTCTCGGGCAGATGTACGCCGCAGACGAACGGTTCCGGCAGAATATCGACCGGCACGGTACGGGGACCGCCGCGTTTATCTGCGAGGCGATCAGAGTTTTTTGCAGGTCGTATCGCAATACGTAACGCAATCGTCGCCGAATTTCAGCGTGAGCATGCCGCCCTTGCGGCCGAACTCGTTTTCGCCGATGGGATAGAGCCTGAAATCAAGCGCGATCCCGTCGTCGTCGGTCGCCTTCGCGTAAAGCTCGCCGTCTTTCATATAGACCTCGTCGACGATGAAATCGTCTTCTTCGGGGCGCTCGTATCTGCCGCAGAAGCTCGCCCAGTTCGATTTATCCGGGTCTTTGACCGTGACGTCTTCGACGGTCCGGACCGGCTCCGGCTCCTCATCCCGCGCGATCTTCTGCATCCCGGTCCAGAAGCCGACGATGGCCCTGTAATCCTCGGGAACGCGGTTGATGAGAAAGACGAGCACTCTGTCTTCGTCGATAAAACGCTCGAACCAGGTGCTGACGCCCGGCATCCCGCCGCTGTGACTGACGATCAGCCCGAGCTCCCCGCTGCGCTCGACGCCCCAGCCGAAGCCGTAGCTCATCCCGTCGTCCTCATCGTAGACGGCGTCCTCGCCGCTGTTAAGTTTCCCGGGGGTGTACATGAGCTGCTGTTCTTCGCTCGTGAGCACTTTGCCCTCGCGCAGCGCCCTGTCCCATGCGAGCATGTCGAAGATATTCGTGTATACGTAGTCGTCGCCGTTCAGCCCGTCAAAGGCGGCCACATTGCCGTATGCGGCGGAGTCCGTATCCGGGACGTACTTTCCGTCTTCGAGCACCTGCGCGCGGGCGAAATTCTCAAAGGGGATGCCGTCCCTGCGGATATGACAGCAGCGGGTAGAGGTCATCCCGGCGGGTTCAAAGATGTTCTTCTGCAAAAACGCTTCATAGGGCACGCCGGAGAGCCGCTCCACGAGCAGCGCAAGAAGGTTGTAGCCGGTGTTGGAGTATTGAAATCCTTCTCCCGGGGCGAAATACGGTTTCGCTTTTGTTTCACAAAGAAAACGCAGGATCTCATCGTTGCCGGGGATCCTTTTTTCTTCGCTCCAAATATTAAAAAACCAGTCCCCGTCGTCAAAATAATCGGGAACGCCGCCGGTGTGGTTCAGAAGATGGCGGACCGTGACGCCCGGATACGGGATCTCGGGGAAGAATTTCGTGATCTCATCATCCGGACGCAGAAGCCCCTGCCGCATGAGCAGCATGACCGCCGTCGCCGTGAACGTCTTGCTGACCGAAGCGAGCTGAAAGATCGTGTCTTCGGTGATCGGCAGTTTGTCTTCGGGATCGCGGAAGCCGAGGGCGCCCTTCGACACGATCTCCCCTTGTTCCGCGTACAGCCATGCCCCGTTGAAGCCGCCCTTTTCATGGGCCTCCCGGGCAAGATTCTCCATAAGTGTTTTTTTATCCATAACAACGGTTCTCCTTTATCCTTTTGCTTTCTGAAACAGCTCTGCCGTGAGCTCCGTCAGCTTCCAGTCCGAATAATCGTCCGACCGGTTGAACATACCTGCCACGGCAATATCCTCCTTCGGGGAGAAAACCCAACAGGTTACGAAGCCCGCATTGTTTCCGTCATGACCGGCGGCTTTTTTCCCGAACAGGTCGGTGCATTCGCCGAAATTGTAAATCCCGAGCCCGTAACCGTCCATGACCGGCGTCACCATCCGACGGGCGGTCCTTTTTTTGAGAAAACCGCCTTTCCTCACGCTTTCTGAAAGCGCCAGCCCGATTTTGACAAGCTCCGTCGGGGTCGTCCACAAGCCCGCGGCGGCGTGCTCGGGATAGTAATGATACCCATGCGCAGCGTCTTCGTGCAGACCGAGTCTGCCGCCGAAGGCGGCGTCGGCAACAAGCGCCTCATCCAGCGGCTGGAAGTAGCCGGTGCGCTTCAGCCCCAGCGGCTCGGCGACCTCTTTCTGAAATGCCTCGCGCAGCGTCACGCCGGTGAGCCTTGTGAACGCCAGCTCCGCCAGCGTGACGCCGCCGCCGGAATATATGTGCTGTTTCCCGTAGGGGCGGATCCTGCGCAGCTTCGGCGTGACGCCTTTGCCGTCCAGCACGTCCTCAAGAGAGAGCGGTTCGTGATCCGCTCTGTACCCGGGGAAGCCGTGCAGATTATAGCCCGCGGTGTGGCTGAGCAGCGCGGGGAAGGTTACGGGGATCTTCGTATATTCCGGGATCACGCCCGAAATATCCGCGTCAAGGTCGATGAGCCCTTTGTCAACGTAACGCAAAAGCGTCAGGGCAAACATGGGCTTGCTGACGGAGCCCGCCTGGAAGAGCATATCCGGCTTTACCGGGAAATCTTCGCCGTATCTGCCGCTGCCGGAGCAGTAGGTCAGCAGATCGCCGTCGCTGTCGCAGACCGCGATACTTACGCCGCAGCCCTTTCTGCCCCTGATGTGCATGTACTCGTCCACGTTGACGCCGTAAAAGTCTTTGACCGTTTTCCGCGGGCCCTTCAGCATCCGCATCAGAACGGCCTCGCCGCCGGTGACGACGCCGGTATAGCGGAAGCCCGCCTTGTGATAGACGTGCAGGCCGAGCTCGTTTTCCGGCTCGGTGGAAAGGTATAGCCTATCCGCACCGTTTTCTTTGAAATAGTTTATGATCTCGGCAAGGGCGGCCTGTCCGTAACCCTTGCCCTGTTCGTTTTTGTCGATCATGAAGCGCCAGAGCCAGTAACGGTCGTCCGGGTCCTCCGCCCCAGGGTCAAAGGCAAACATACAGAATCCCACGAGTTTGTCGTCCGCATAAATCGCAAACGGACGCGCCGCGCCCGGCTGCTCGGCGTTGGTCTCGTCGGCCTGCCGCAGCGAAACGTCGTTCGGCGCGACGAAGGGCTGATCTTCGCGCACGGAAAGCGCCAGAACTGCGTCCCGGTTATTGTCATTTACGGGGATAAGCTTAATATCCGTTAATTGCATCTTGAAAGATCTCCTTTTTTCTGTTTTATCTTAAATGCCCGGTTCGGGAAGACATAAAAAAACGCAGTCCGGCAGCTCCCGACGGTGGCTGCCCCCTGCGGTCTCCACGATCCGAAAGTTCCTCAAAAAAACGGCGCGCCGAACAAGAGGGGCGCTCCCCTCCGCCGCATTCTGCGCCTTTATTCAATTATCAGAACGCTCTGTAAATCATCGGATTCGCTCCTGGTATAGATTTCATATGACATTATACAGAATAATGTCCGGAAAATCAATGCTTCTTTCAAAAAAAGACCGAAGGGGTAAACAACGATTCATTTACACCTAAACAACGAATTGATAATTGACCTTTTCCGACGGGTCGGTTATACTATGCACGTAAGCTTACAAAACGAACGGACAACAGAAATATTTCGGAATTGAGCATAAAACAGGAGCGTGATAACATGAACACTACGATTTGTGAAAATATCAAAAAATTAAGAAAACAAAAAAACGTAACGCAGGAAAAACTGGCGGAAAGCCTCGGCGTAACGCCGCAGGCGATCAGCCGCTGGGAGTCGGGCGCCGGGTACCCGGCGATCGAATACCTGCCGGATCTTGCCGCCTTTTTTGAGATCAGCGTCGACGAGCTGCTCGGCGTGAAGCTTTCAAAACGGGAAGCGAGACGCGAGGAGATCTATGCGATGATCGACCGGATGGATGCCGATAACGGTTATGAGCCGGATGCGCCCGATGCGATCGATCTGCTTCGCGAAGCCCACGCGGAATTCCCGTCAGACGCGAAGATCGGCTTTGCCCTCGCGAAGGAGCTTTGCTATGAACGTTATAAAGACGAGCCGGATCAGGCGGTGCTGCGTGAAGCGGAAAAAATGCTTCGGCATCTCATGCGGCAGGCAGACGATTATGATTTCAAATTCAAATGCGCAAGGGCGCTTGCCGTGCTTTACCGGGAAGCATGGCAGGACGAGCAGGGATATGAAGAGGTCGCAAACATGCTTCCGGGAATTTCCTCCTGCAGAGAGATCTTTATCGCGGATCTTTTCACCGGCGCACATCAGAAGAAGGCTGAGATCGATGCTTCCCTTCTTTCGCTGACGCTGCAGACAGTGTGGATACTGCGCGACTACGTAGCGTATGAACTGCCGAACGAAGCGGAAACATGGGACGCGAAGCTCGCCTGTTTTGAAGGCATCATCGGGTTCTGCAAGCTGATCCCGAAGATCATCGGCGGAGAAGCGGCGGTCAAAATGGACTCCAACATTGCCGTGCTGTACCGCTACATGGCCACCTACCACGTCGCGGCGGGCAGAAAGGACGAGACGCTGAACTGCCTCGAAGATGCACTGGATCATGTTGAACGCGTCTGCGCTTCCCCGCAGGAGAAAGCCGGGGAACACAATTGCGCATGGTACTTTAAGCATTATCTGGAGCTGGACAGATACGACCCCGTACGGGACGACGAGCGGTTCGTCGCGATCCGAGAAAAAATGACGGCGATCGCGAAGTGATCCGCAAGAAACAAAATGATCTGTTGTAAAATAGACCTTCTAAAAGAATATCCACAAAAAAGACGCTGCCGAGGGCCCCAAAAGACCTGCGGGAGCGTCTTTCCGTCTGCATTCAGCGAATTCTTTACGCATGGAGCTATCTGCGATCCGGCTTGGACCGGAACGTCCGCTCTCGGTCAACTGCAGCTCGGTCCCTTTTCGGAAGACCGACTGTTTTTGTGCTGTTCGGGATCGCGTTCATGTGGATACTATCCCGCAAGGCCGTGACTGATCTCCCATTCGGTGGGCAGAAACGGCCGTTCTGCTTCGAGCGCCGCAACGGCGTCGTGGTCGGCAAGGCTGTCGTCCAAATCGATCTCAAACGACGCCTGGATACCGTTATAGGCACGTTTGAACGCCGGAAGACCGTCTTTGTCCATCGTGAGAATGTTAGAAAACGGAGCAAAGCTTCCGTAAACGCACAGACGAAGCTCCCTGTCGGCAAAGATCGCGGCGTCGTTTAGGGGGATAAACATATAAACCACATCGTCAACGTCAATAAACTGTCCGCCATAGTGAAGATCGATCGGTTCGATCCCCTGCACACACAGGGAACAGCCCAATTCGCTGTGCAGTTCGTAAACAGGATCCAGCCCCAGCACGGGACCCCCGGCGTCATTCGTTACACTGAGCACCGCATAGGTAACGTCAACAGCAGTGGTCTCAATATCGGAAATATCGCCGCCGTTCATTCCGGCCAGCACGGAAAAGATATCCGCTTTCAGCTGTACTCCCTCGGTAATGCCTTCAAATACGATCGTATGCCCGTTGGACCGCACCGCCTGTTTCACCGCCGTAATGCCCGCGGCGTCGAAGGTGCCGTCAGCGAGGATCTCAGAAATATGGCCGCCCTCAATGTTCATAAATTCCGCCGCCCTCTGCGGCAGTGTAAAACGGATCGCCGCTGCGCTCGCCGTAACGGCAAGCACGAGAGCAAGCGTCGCTGCAATCAGAATGACCTTGCCTTTGCCGGTCAGTTTTTTGCGTTTCATTTTCGACTGCTCCTTTCTGCTTTCGGACGCGGCCAGTGTTTGCTGCAGCAGCCGCGTTGTTTTTTCATTAAAATCCGAAGAGAACGTGAGCGCGTCAAAACTGCGTTTAAAATCTTCGCTGTTCATTACAGATCCTCCTTTAAAACTCTTTCCAACAGCATTCTGCCCCTGCTGAGCCTTGTGCCCACCGTGGCGGAAGGAAGTCCGAGAACCGTTCCGATCTCTTTGATCGAATAGCCCTCGTAATAATAGAGATACAGCACCGCCGCATACTTTTCGGGAAGGCTGCATAGCGCATCGGCAACGCCCTTCGGTTCTTCTGCCTCAGCTGCACAGGCGTCCTCTAACCGCAGAGCGGCTTTTGAAGCGCGTTTATTGATATCCATCGCTCTGTGCAGCGTCGTTCGGATCAGCCAGGCTTTTTCGTGCTCGGCGTTTTTAAACGTCATCTGATGCTGTATCAAGTATAAAAACACCTCCTGCACGGCATCCTCGGCGTCCATGGTATTTTTCAATCTGGAACGGGCAAGACGCAAGAGCATACCGCTGTATGTTTTAACGAGCTTCTCAATGGATCCATTGGTACCGTATGAAACCATCTTCTCACTCCCTTCATCTATAATACGATCAAAAATGCCTGTTTTTTTCACGCCGTAAAAATTTTTATACTAAAAAAGATCCATCTTATAAACAGAACTCGAGCCTGTGACACCGTCGGAATAAAAAACAGCTGAAAGCTCCGCAGGAGCTTTCAACTGAGAGGAGACGCAGCGGAGCGGGCTTTTGCAGCTTCTCCGATAGGACGAAACGAGCGATGCTCTTTTGCGGCGGCAAAACGGCCGCATGCCCTGCCGCCCGCACTGTTAAGGCTGTTCTTTCGGGGCCTTCCCCGCCGCCTGCCCTTTGGGACGGTAGTTTTTTCTGTAGCGGTCGTTGCGCATAAGATCTGTGAAATTGACCGTGAACAGCAGCCCGTACATCGTCCAGAACGGCAGATTCTCGATCAGGGCGCTTTTGCCCACGGTGACCAGCAGCGCCGTCATCGCGAAGACCGTGCCGATGAACAGAAGGAAGGCGCCCCGGTAGTATTTCAGCCCCCGGCACATTTTATAATGGAAGAGCACGCCCGCAGGTGCGGAGCCGACGAAACCGAACAGGAGCGCGCCGATCCAATGGAACAGACAGCGCGGATCGGAAAAATCCGCATCCTTTCCCACGGACGGAAGATTGATCGTAAGGTAAATAGCGGCGGCGCCGACCGAGGCAAGGATATAACAGGTCAGAGAACGGAAACCGGTCTTGCGGTAGGCGTACAGGGTATTCATAAATACCGCCGCCGAGGAATAGACGCCCCACATGCGGAAATGCCACGGATAGTCAAGACCGATCATACTGGAGGTGACGTATTTCAGCTTCTGGGTAAAATCATAACGGTCCCCCATCACGGCGTACCAGGTCACAAAGATGAAATCAAATATAAGCAGAACAAGACAGACGATCTTCAGCGCCTTTCCGACTTTCTCGGAAAAAAGCAGCAGTTTCGTATAGAGCGGGTAAAGCAGCAGAGAGACCGTGGAGACCGCGACCCACACGGGATAGAGCCAATGTCTGCCGGTCATCCCGGTGATATCGGGATACAAGACCCCGTCCACCGTTCTTGCCGCCTCGGTCTCAAAGGTCCCGAGAACGGTATCTTTCATGCAGATCATCCAGATAAGATACGCCGCGGCCACGGCGACCCATGCGACGGTATACCCGACGGGCATCGATTTTTTCTTCATTAAGCCGGCCCCTTTCGTAATTCTTTATCCTAATATCCCGATCCTGCCGTCCGCTTTAATCTTCATTTACAGAATAACACAATCGCCGGGGTTTGTAAATTCTTTTTTTAAACGTCGGTCTTATGTGATATATGAACAAATACTGAAATATGCAACGAAAGGGACTGCCGCCGGTGCAGTCCCTTGGTAAGCGCTGATTAATTCCGGTGCGCAGATTGCGCCGTCAGATTTTTCGTCAGATTGTTCAAAAAGACCGCAGGAAGGCTGTCGCCTTTCAAGGGATTTTTGGGCGATATGACGGGAAAGATGCAAGCAAGATGCGTGCC
>JAFRPB010000099.1 GCA_017429345.1 Clostridia bacterium
TAGCACAAGGTATCTTAAGTCAGACCACGTTACCCATTCTACAGCTTCGGCTTTGAGATGGCAAAAGGCATGGATGGCTGCCATGCCCATCACCAAAATATATTGTAGGAGGTAATTTCATTGAACAATATCTTTTATGAAATGATATTTAAGAGAAAGTCGTTTCATATCTTCAGAAATGTCGGCGACGAATCCATCGGTGAAGACGAACTCAACGAAATACAAAATGCATATTCAGAGTTTACTCCCCTGAATCCCGAAATCAAAACCGCCGTTCGCATCGTTCCCGAAAAGCAGACGAACTGCAAACGAGGCGGAGAATACTGTATTCTGCTTTACAGCGAAAAGAAAGACGGCTATCTGCAAAACATCGGCTATCTCGGTGAACAGCTCGACCTTTATCTTGTATCCCGAAACATCGGAACACTTTGGTTCGGAATAGGCAAAACAAAAGAAGAACCATTTGAGGATATGGAATTCGTTATTATGTTTTCCATCCGGAAGATCAGTGACGGTTCTAAGTACCGCAAGGATATGTTTAAGAGCAAAAGAAAGAGCGCCCGGGAAATATGGAAAGGCGAACAGATCCCGGGTGTGACCGATATTGTCAGGTTTGCACCGAGTGCATGTAATTCTCAACCGTGGCTTGTAAAGAACGATGGCGAGCTTTTGGTTTACAGATACAGGAAGCCCGGCAAAAGAGGAATCATGCCTGCGGATAAAGTTTTATTCTATAATCGCATTGATATAGGAATTTTCATTTGTTTTATGGATCTTTGCCTTGAGCATAACGGTATTGGATTTGAGAAAACACTTTATTCAGATGCTGATGATGTAGAATTGGTGCTGAATGCAAAATACAGACTTTGCAGATAAGGGGACGATTTATGAAAGACAAGTATTATAAACAAGCTGTAGCCTGTGTAAAAGACACTGTTCTTCCTGCACAGATCAGGTTGTATAAGTCCTGCGGTGGTGATTTTGATATAATCTACGGAGAAGCAATGAATGGAAACGGATATTTTGGAAAAGTCATCGAGGCAGGACATACCTATGAACTTGGATACGAGAAATGCACTTGTCCCAAAGTACAGTCTGGCCAGGTTACTGATCCTGATCAGTGTAATTGCAGCAGACAAAGTATTTTGTATGTTTTAAACCGCTTGGAACCCAATAGTACATTTGAGGTTGAGATCCTGGAAACGATATTGCGCGGAGCAGATCATTGTAGGTTTCAAATCACGAAGAATTAAAAAAACAGATTCTGGTTTGGCTTCGATGACAAATTCAAGTTTGTAGAGAATTGAGGTTTTCAGATGGAGAAACTGACAGAAAATATGATTCGTTGGGCTGAAAGCAAACTCGGCAGCACAGAGTATGCAGGCTGGTGTCTTGCGTTTATCGAGGACGCGCTGGAAAAGCCCAACGGTATCGAAATATTCGGCGGCGATTCAGCCAAAGAGTCTGCGGTGCTTTATGCCGACGCCATGCGGAAGGGCGAGCCGGAGCGAGGCGCGTTCGTATTCTATGACTGCCTGTGTCCAAGCGAAAACGGCCCGGTCAACTGGGGGCATTGCGGCGTCAGTCTCGGGGACGGTCGTGTGATCCATGCGTGGGACATGGTCCGAATCGATGACTATCCGGCAATTGAAAAGCTGACGGCGCTGACCGGAGATCATCCGGAATACCTGGGCTGGGTGCCGCTCGAACGCGTACTGAATCAAAAACCGCGTGTGTAATTTCACAAATCGGGATTTGCGGGGGCGAAGAATGAAAAATCTCACAACTCCTTTCGGCGAGATAAGAATACTGATAGACGGGAAGGTCACTCCTTACCTGGCGCAGGAAAGAAGTAAACCGGATATTTTATGTCCGCATGTTTTGGGAAGATATTTGATCAGTGTTTCTTTTATTCCGGATGGAAAGAAACACGATATTGCCATTTTCGATCTCTGTTTCCAAAATCTCGATAATGAAATCCCATACGACCTGCGGCAGTGTTCCCATCGACTGAAGCTCTGCGACAACCTCCATCGGAGAGACTTCATCGGCATCATTGCTGAGAAGATCGCCGAGATAATGATAGATCGCAGGGTACTCCGATGCGTCGAGAATTGCAAGAAGATCCTGAATTGCGGATTCGATTTCCGATTGTGCGAACATAACATATTGCATCCTTTCCATGCGTAATAATAACTTCCCGTGAAGTCCTATGATAATTATAACGATCATTATGTACACAAATCCGGACTTATACTGTTTTTTTATTATTTGACAAAAATGTGAAGAGAGTAAAATGCAAAACTTCGGCAGATTTTGGTGATTTTCCAAAATCTGCCGAAGTTTTCGTTATTTGCTACATCTGCAGCCGAATTTTCTTCGGCTGATTTTTTGGATTTCGACATCTCGGAACAGTCGATAAGCAATTCCGGATCAACAACCTTGAACGTTCTGCCAGACCGATAGTTTACATATCGTTATTCCGCGGAGAGCATGAAATCATAGCTTCCGCTGTCAAGCAGCAATTCGATCGTTCCGTTCTTTTCGGAAACGATCGAAACGCCTTCCGCCTCCGACAGGGGCTTTCCGCTTTCGGTGACGGACGTAAGACTTTCCGCCGGAAGAACCAGCGTCGCCGTCGTGTTTGCGGGCACGGTGCATCTGTATGCGGTCAGGGCGTCGTTCTCCGCGTCCCATGCGCTCCGGATCAGCCCGTATACCGAGAGATACGAGCCTTCGGCGCTTGTCAGCCCGCCGCCGCAGGTCGGCCGGAGAATGAAGTGAGAGAAGCCGGGCGCGTCCTCGTCGCAGGCGATACCGATCAGCGTATCGTAGATCCATTCGGTCACGGAGCCGTAGGAATAGTGATTGAACGAATTCATCGCGGCGTCGCCGAAGCCGTCTTTTATCGTATAGCTGTTCCATCGCTCCCAGATCGTCGTCGCCCCCTGAAGGATCGGATATTTCCAGGACGGGAAATCCTCCTGCTGAAGAAGCGCGAACGCCGTGTCCGTATGACCGAATTCACTCAGCACCGGAAGCAGCAGCGGACAGCCGAGGAAGCCGGTCGTCAGCCTGTTGCCGTTGTCTTCGACTTTCTTCGCGAGGACGTCGGCGAAGGTCTGCCGGGATTCTTCCGGCAGGATATCGAACGCAAGCGCCAGCAGGTACGCTGTCTGGGAATCGCAGGTCAAAGTTCCGTCGCCTGTCACGAACGCATTGTTCCAGGCTTCGCGATAGGCCTTCGCCTCGCTTGCGTACCGGGCCGCGTCGTCCGTCTTTCCGAGCAGCAGCGCCGTCTTCTCCATCAGATCCATCGCGTAAACGCAATAGGCGGTGTCGATCAGTTCAATGTCGGTGTCTTCGCCCATCGAAAGCCAGTCTCCCGTCCAGCTGACGCGGCGGAGGTGATCGCTGCTGCCGCCGAGCAGGTATTCGGCGTACGCAGCCATATTGTCATAGTATTTTTCGATATAAGACAGATCCCCGTAACGGGTATACATCGTCCACGGGATGATCAGCCCCGCGTCTCCCCAGCCTGCGTTCCCGACGCCGGAGTAGCCGCTGCGCCCGTGCTGCGGCGCAACGTCGGGATAAGCGCCGTTCGCCTCCTGACAGTCATTCAGCGCAGTGATATATTCATCAAAGAAGGTCTTGACGTTCATGTTATACGCGGCGGTGCCGCAGAAGATCTCGGCGTCGCCGGACCAGCCCATGCGCTCGTCGCGCTGCGGACAGTCGGTAGGCACGGACAGGAAATTGCTTCTTTGTCCCCAATACGTATTGCAGGCAAGCTGATTTATGAGGTCGTCGGAGGTCGAGATCGTGCCCGTATCCTCCATATCGGAATACAGGACCACGGCGGTCACGTCCTCAAGCGGCAGCGCGTCGGGCAGCCCGCCGATCTCAAGATAGCGGAAGCCGTGGAAGGTGAAGCGCGGCGTATAGATCTCCCCGTTCGGGTCGCCTTTGAGAACGTACGTGTCCGTCGCCCTTGCGGAGCGAAGGTTTGCCGTGTAAAGCGTACCCGGTTTGCCGTCGCTGCCCTTGCTTTTGTCGTTGAGCATTTCCGCGTGACGCAGCGTCACGACGTCCCCTTCGTTTCCGGTCACGCGGACGGACGCGACCCCGGCGAGATTCTGCCCGAAATCATAGATATAGGTTTTTTCGCCGACCTGCCGGACCGAAACGGCGCCGATTCTGTCCATCTCTTTCACGACGCCCGAGAGCTGCGGCTCGAGGTCTCCGATCCCGAGGACATCGGCGTCGATCGGTTCCGCGGGCGTCCACGCCGCGTCGTCAAAACCGGCTTCGCGCCAGCCGTCCGGTTCCAGGCGGGCGTCAAAGGTCTCTCCGCCGAAGGGATCGTCATACAAAATCGGACCATCGCCGGTGACGCGCCAGCTACCGTCGGTGCCGACCGTCTGCGTGCTTCCGTCCGTAAAGCGCACCACAAGCTTCGCGATAAAAGCGGCGTTCCGGGCGCTGTACGGGGCATACGCGCCCAGCCACCAGCCGTGCCCGAGCATCGCGCCGAGCGCATTGTCGCCCGGATGGAGCAGATCGGATACGTCGTAACGCTGATACCGGACGCGGACGTCGTATTCCGTTCTTCCGGGATTCAGCACGCCGTCGCCGAGCTTTTCGCCGTTGCAGTACGCCTCGTACAGTCCGGCGGCGGAAGCGTACAGCTCTGCCGTCTCTATCTCCTTTTCTTCGAGCGTAAAGGTTTTGCGCAGCATCAGCGACGGAACGGCGGCAACCGCAACGAACGCGACGTTTCCGCCCCAGGCTCCGCCGCCGAACGCTTCGATATAATCGACGCTCTGATAACCGGATTCGTCCGCCGTTTCATCGGACCAGTGTTTCTTATCTTTTTTTGATGCAAGCCAGTCCCCGTTTGTTACGATCGTTTTCTCCGTTCCGTCGGCGTACGTCAGAGAAAGCTTCAGGATCAGCGCGCCGGGACCGTCTCCGTTGACGCATGCCGCGGCAAGCACGTTGTCTCCCTCCCGCACCGAATCGGTAACGTCCCGGACCGTCACGTCGCTCCAGCCGCCGCATTCTCCGGCGGAAACGACGTTCGTCCCGTTCAGATACAGTTCGACGCTGTCGTCTCCGGTCACGGCTGCAACGGCGGAACGAAGCGCCCCGCTGCAAGTAAAATGATAACGGAAGTATTCCGCGCCGGCTTCGAAATCTTTGCCGTTCAGAAGCCAGATCCAGTTCGCGCCGTCAAGATCGATCTGAGGAACGGGAGACACCTCGTCGGTGATCCAGTCCGCCCCGTCGAATCCCGTCTCGAACAGAGCCGTCGTGAAACAGGACGCTTCACTCGTGATCTCCTCGCCCCGCTCGTTGGTCAGCGTCACGTTCCAGCAGTAGTCCGCCGCTTCGCGCAGCTTGCCCTCGCAGGGAATGCCGACGCAGGCGGCGCTTTCCACCGTCCCGGAATCCCAGACGAGTTCCCCGGCATTCAGCGCCGCCTCGCTCGCGGCGACTTTTACGCGGTAAGCCGTCTGCCTTGCGCCACGCACGGAGGACAGCAGATTCCACGAAAATGAGGGGCTTTCGCCCACACAGTTCGGGGATCGCTCAAAGTTAATGCGCGGATTCCCGACCGCGTCCTTCTCGCCCGCGAAGGCGCACCGGTCCGGATCAAGGCCGAAGGACGCGTCCGCGCGGAGCGATACCGCCGACAGCCCGGATTTTTCCGCGCAGGAAGAGACGGAAAGAAGCAGTATCACGCTGATGAGGAACAGAGCTATGATTTTTTTCATGAGATTTTCTCCTTCATGAAGTCCGATTTGTCGGGCTGCGTTCTCCACGGATATCGGGGATCGGGGATCGGATATCGTGCCGAAACCGCGGCTCAAATCATAAAATTAACGCTGCAAATACAAAAAGGGAATAATAATACAATCTACAAGCACGATTCGCGAAATCCGATCCCCGATATCCGAAATACTATTTATACTATACACCTGTTCTGCAAAAATCGCAAGAAAAAAGATTCGTGTATCTGCTTTTATATTGTCCTTCTGTTGAAATCAAACGGGGGCTGTGCTATAATAAAAACACAGAAATAATAGCAAACAATCCGAACCGGCGGCGGTCCTGCCGCAGGTCAGGGAGGTATGACGCATGGAAAAAATACAGCTGTTTACCAAAGCGGTCGCGCTGCTTCTGAGCATCGTCACCGGTTTCTTCGGCGGGCTTTTCCCCCACAGGGCGGACCGGTATTATTCCGAGGAAGAGATCGAACGATTGACGGCCGTCAGTGAAGCCGCATACCCCGACGGGATGATCATCGCCATCGGCGGGAAGTTCGATACGGACGAAACCTTCCGTCCCATTTTAGAGCGGAGCCTTGCCCATGTGGGAAAGGAGCATCCGAATATGCTGTTCGTCCCCACGGCAAGCTATGACGAGTATTCCGAAAACGACGCGATCATCACCCGGTTCGCCTCCGCCGGCTGCAATACCGACGTGCTGCTGGTCAGCAAGGAGACCGCAGAGGCTGCTGCGGAAAAGTTCGCATGGGCGGATATCGTTTACGCCACCGGCGGGAGCCTGAAATTTCTGACTGAAAACTGGTCCGAAAAGGGCGTTTACGAGGCGGCGGACGCGGCGCTGAAACGCGGCGCGGTGCTGATGGGTTTCAGCTCCGGCGCCATGTGCTGGGCGGACAGGGGCTGGGACGATACAGAGCCGGAGACCTTCCGCATTATAGCGCACAACCCCTTCGTGGGGATGGCTCCGGGCTTTGCGTACTACGACTGCGCGGGGCTTCTGCCCTTCTGCCTCACGCCCCACTACGACAGCATCGGCTGGCGGTCGTATACCTATGAGGCGGAGAATGCCGATTACCCGTCCGTCTGCATCGAAAACGGCGCGGCTCTGGTTTATGAAGGCGGCCGCTACAGCGTATTGTCCTCCGCCGCGACCCCGACCCGTTCGGTATTTCTCTTTTATCCCGCCCGGGGGATCCGATTCGTCAACCTGCGGCAGGACGCGACGCTTGCCGCCGTAGTGGACGGCGAGATCCGCACTCTGCGGGCAAACGGCTGACAGACCGTCACGCGGCAGAACTGTAAAAAGAAAGGGGCGGGGAATATGCATCCCGTTATTACATATCTCAGACATAAAGGCATCGCCGCCGTGCTGGCGGCGGGTCGTTTGCTGCACCGGGCGACCGGAGGGAGACGGCCGAAATTCCTGTTCAGTGCAAACGCAGAGGCGGAATACGTCGGCTCCGACGTAAAAATTATTGAGGAGGATGAAACGAGCGTCACGATCGCGAAATTCCGACCGGACGGCACGATCGATCCCGGCGAATTCCGGATCCTGACCGCTACCGACCTGCATCTGGATACCAAAAGCAATCTGACCCGCGGCGGCGCCTCCGCGGATCGCAACAATAAATCCGTCAGGATGCTTGTGCGCGAGATCAAGCGGCTGCGTCCCGATCTCGTCATCTTTACCGGGGACGTGAACCAGTCCGATTTTCAGCAGATCGACGCGGTGCAGCTGTCGCTCCTGATGGAAAAGCTGGGCGTTTTTTGGGCGTATGCCTTCGGCAACCACGAAGCGCGCGAGGAAAAGGGCTATTACAAATACCTGATGTACAAGGGCTTTCAGTACGGTCCGCACTGCCTGTGCCGGTTCGGGGATCCCGCGCTGTTCGGCTACGGCAATTTTGCCATCCATATCAAAAACAGCGAAAATACGCTGGCAAAGAGCCTGTATCTGTTCGACTCCGGGCGGGATATCCAACCGGAGCGCTGCGCGTCCTACGGTCTTCCGGAGGATCAGAGAGGCTATGATTTTCTCAAGCGGGAGCAGATCGGCTGGTATCTCGGCGAAGTAGAGAAAACGAAAAAGACTTACGGGGAATTCAGAACCGTCGCCTATATGCACATTCCCCTGCCGGAATATCAAAACGTGTTCGACGGCGACGAGGAGAACGGCTACGTTCCGTCCGGCAAGGCGGAGCTGCTCTACGGTACGCAGTATGAAAGCGTCGGCTGTTCGCCCTATAACAGCGGCTTTTTCGACGCCGCCGTGAGCGAAGGCAGCCTGCAGGCGGTTTTTGCAGGTCACGACCACGTCAACGACTTCTGCGCCGTATACCGGGGCGTGTATCTCGTCTATACCCAGTGCGGCGGCTACAACACCTACAGCATGGAGGACAGGCAGGGCTGGAACGAGCGGGACTGCCATTACGGCGTGACGCTGACCGCGCTTCTGCCTGACGGCGCCTTGCGGATCACGCAGGAGAAATACGCGGATATCGAAAAAAGAGGGATCGGAGAATGAAATCGTTGAAGATCGCGGTGATCGGTCTGCAGTTCGGCATGGCGCATATTGAAGGCGCCGTGAGCTGCGGCGCCCGGATCGCCGCAATATGCGACACCGACGCGGACCATCTTCATGCGGCGGGCGAACGGTACGGTATCCCCGCAGAAAAACGGTTTTCGGATCACCGGGCGCTTCTTGCGCGCGGCGATATCGACGCGGTCGTGATCGCCGTGCCGGATCAGCAGCACCGGGCGCTCTCCTGCGCGTTTCTCGCCGCGGGGAAGCACGTGCTCTGCGAAAAACCGATGGCGCTGACGTGTGAGGACGCGCGGGCGATGGTCCGCGCCGCCGACACTTCGGGCTGTCAATTCATGGTCGGGCAGATCTGCCGCTTTACGCCGGCGTTTGAAAGGGCGAAGGAGCTCGTCGAAAACGGGACCCTCGGCGAACTATATTTCCTCGAATCGGAATACGCCCACGACTATATGAAGCTCGTCGACAACTGGCGCGCCGATCCCCTGCGCCACGGCGTGATCGGCGGCGGATGCCACGCTGTGGATCTTCTTCGCTGGCTCGCGGGAGATCCCCGGGAGGTGTTTGCCTACGGGACGCACCGGCTGCTGCCGCAGGTGCCGTATGACGACGCGACCGTCGCCGTAATGCGGTTCGACGGCGATACGATGGGCAAGGTATTCGTTTCCACCGGCTGCAAGCGCGATTACACCATGCGCACCGTGATCTACGGCACGCGGGGAACGCTGATCTGCGACAATACCTCGCCTTCGATGACACTCTTTACTGCGGGAGCGGACGGCATGGCGCACGAGCCGGAGATCATCAGCATGGAAGTCAACAACCATAACGCGGCGAGAGAATTCGCGGCGTTCGCCGACGCGATCAGGCGCGGGACGCCCGCGCCGACCGACGCGCGGGAAGGCGCGAAGACCGTGGCGGTCTGCCGCGCGATCATCGAATCCTCCGAAACGGGGAAGCCGGTCTGTCCGGAGTATTCATTCTGAAAACGACACTGCCGGTGAAAGATTCGGAATTCGGTATTTTTCCGAAAAAACAATAAAACAAAAGGAGCGCGCCATGTCGAAGCTGCAGCAGTTCTTTTCAAATATGAAAACCTACTGGCGAACGCCGGATACCGCCCACGGGAAATACATCTGCGGGCGGGAATATCTCGATATCCTGATCGGCGTCGCGGCGAATTACGCGGCGATGGCGCCGCTGAAATATATCGGCTTCGCGGCGTCGTGCTTCCTGATCATGCACCACTATTCGCTGCCGTATCTGTCCTTCGCGGTGATCTCGCTGATCGGCGTGCCGCTTTCGTATCTGTGGAGCCTTCTGGACTGGTTCGTGACGGATAACTTAGGGCTTCTGGAACAGCGCAGCGAGCGGGTGCTGAAGATCATCTATTTTTCCGCTGCCGCCGCGGGGCTTTTGCTGGTGATCTTTGACGTCAGCCGTCTGTTTCCCGCCGGCGGGGCGTTGATCACGGGACTCGACGGGCTCAGCGGCATCAACGCCCGGTCGTTTTTCAAGGTGTTCGGCGTGCAGCTGCTGGTGAACGGCTGGGGCGGCGTGCGCAATATCCTCTGGCGCAAAAAGCTGGTGCCGAAGCACGGGCGTTATAAATTCAGCCTGTACGCCAACGTGATTCAGAAATCCGTGATGGTGGTGCTGATCGGCTGGCTGCCGATCTACAACGTCCCGGACGTGAACGAGCGGCTGTGGATGGCGTATCTGCTGTTCTCGCTTTACAGCATGTTCGATTTCGGCGACAAGCTGGGCGCGTGCGCGGAGAACATCAGCCCCAACTCGCAGGAGCGTATCTGGACGCGGGCGTATCCGGTCAAGATCAGCCATCTGCTCAACTCGCTGCTTGCCACGGTGATCCCGATGATGGGCTCCTTTGAAGATATCAACTTCTACCGCTTCGTGATCCCCGGGCTGTTTCTGCCCTGCGCCGCGCTGACGATGGTGTGCGCCGGGCGCATCCGGGAGCGCATCCCGCAGCCCCCGCTCGAAAAAAAGCAGGCGATCCCGTTCTGGTACGGCATTTTTCAGGTAATGCGCAATAAATACCGCTGGCTGAGCATGTTCTCGAACCTTCTGGATTCGCTGGGCGACGGGATGCTCGATATCGTCACCGTCATTATGCTGTATACGCTGCGGCTGTCCGGCTTCGAATACGGCGCGGTGATGCTGCTGCTTCTTGCGCGGTTCGCCCTACCCTCGTTTTTCGCGCCGTACTTCATGCGCAGATATACCTTCCGGCAGATGCGCATCTTCCGGCAGATCTTTGAAATGGCGCACTGCGTCAACGTGATCCTGGCGCTTTATTTCCTGAGCGACGACGTCCGGCTCTGCGGGATCGTGATGTTCGTCGGCTACTGGCTGCGGGATTTCATTATAGAGATCCCCAAGGTCGCGGAAAAGGATATGAATATCCGCCTGTTTGACTATCAGATGTATCTTTCCGGCGAGCGGCTGGAGGGCTTTTCCAATATCTTCGACTGGTTCGTTTCGCCCATCGCCACGCTGGTGGGGCTTGTGATCCCGCTGCTGCTTCTGCACAACGGCTTCAATTCCAACTGGAGCGTCCTGTTCTTCGACAGCGCGCGGTTCCGCATCCTCGCCATCCCGATCGCCTTCGACCTTGCGGGGCATCTTCTGATGATGATCCCCTATTTCTTCTGGGATTACAACAACGACCAGCACGAATACGTGATCTCGGTGCTCAAGCAGCGCGCGGAACTTGCCGAAAAAGGGATCTTCCCCACGGAGGGCGGGGAAGGCCTCACGTTCGCCCGGCCGAAAACGACCGCGGCGCATATCCCGGAGGACGTGGGCGGCGTAACGTCGTGAGATCGATGTTGGTTGCTCGTTGCTCGTTGCCGGTTATCGGACGGGTTTGTGAGGTCGTTGTTTGGCAGCCGGGAATCGTGAAAATGCGAAGTCGTGAGATCGAAAGTCCGGGCAGACCGCCGGGATTTGTAAAAGAGGTTTTTTATATAGCAGTATTTAACGCCGGCGGCGGAGATTTTACGCTCTGCCGCCGGATTTTGATATAATTACATATAATACTCCGGGAGGTTTTATGTATGAAACAGAAAATCATTTCTCCCGGGGTGCTGGAGGCGTTCCGGGAATCGCTGTCCGTGGACGAAAAGTCGGACGCGACGGCGGAGAAGTATTTGCACGCGGCGGAGGAATTCGCGGAGTTTCTCTCCGGGCGGGCGGTGACGCGGGACCTTGCACTCGAATACAAGAACACGGTGCTCGAGCGGAAATACGCGCCGAAAAGCGTCAACGTAAACGTCGCGGCGCTGAACAGTCTGTTCGCGTTTCTCAAGTTGTCGGGGTGCAAACTCAAGGCGATGAAGATCCAGAAGCGCGTGTTCTCGGACGAAAAGACGGAGCTCACCGAACCGGAGTATCGCCGTCTCGTGAACGCGGCGCACAGGATGCGCAACGGGCGGCTGGCGCTGATTATCACGACGATCTGCGCCACCGGCATCCGCGTGAGCGAGCTCAGATTCATCACGTTCGAGGCGGCGGAAAAAGGCGAGGCGACCGTCACCAACAAGGGCAAGACGCGGGCGGTGCTCCTCCCGAAAGAGCTGCAGAAAAAGCTTTTGAAATACGCGGAGAAACACAAGATCAGAACCGGTCATATCTTCGTAACGCGCGGAGGCAAGCCTGTGAACCGGACGAACGTCTGGCGCGAGATGAAGAAGCTCTGCGCGACGGCGCGCGTTGATCCCGAGAAGGTTTTCCCGCACAATCTGCGGCGGCTGTTCGCCCGCAAGTTCTACAATCTCGAAAAGGATATCGCGAAGCTGGCGGATCTTCTGGGGCACAGCAGCATCGACACAACGCGGATCTATATTATGTCCACGGGGACGGAGCACCGGAAGATCATAGATCAAATGCGGTTGGTGTGTTGACGCGGGATATCGACGGCGGCCGCAACCGGTAACACGGCAGGTCTCGCCTGCCGGCTCGGTCGGCGCTTCTGATTCTCGGCTGCCGCCTCGGTCGGTGCTTCTGCCTAAAGGCAGAGATCGCCACCGGCGATCCGCACCCTGCGGCAGAGTTCTCCACCGGAGATCCGCGCCCTCTGCCGTCTTCGTGCGTCGATGTGGGTATGCGGCGGCGTGCCGACGCCATACCCCGGCGACGTACGACGTTGCCCGCATATATAAAAGCGTCGGCAAGTAGCACGGCAGACCTCTGCAATGTCATTAAGTTAATAAAGAAGAGCAATGGTAAGTACAGGAACGAAGAAGGAAACATGAAGCATCAGAGAGACACAAGGCAAAAAAGCAACA
>JAFRPB010000100.1 GCA_017429345.1 Clostridia bacterium
GCGTGCGGATTGCGCAGTAGATTTTTTCGTCAGATTGTACAGATTTTTCGCAGGCAACCTGACGGTTGTCAAGAAAAAGCTGTGCAGGATGACGGAACAAAGATCAAGCAAGACGCGCATTCGCATTTGTGCGGTGTTGCCTTAGAATGAAATATTATATACGGATTCGCATTTTATGGAAGTGAAGCGATAAACAGCAAAAACGGAAATACATTTGATGGATCATTCGTATAAGATATGTATGCAGCTGCAAGATGATAACAAGGAGGAACCTCCGGTGATCAGAGAATCTATACAGATGGCGATCGATCATGTTGAAAGCAACATAAAGGAAGATATATCTGCGCAGGAATTGGCAGATATAGCTGGTTATTCCGTTTTCCATTTCTACAGGTCTTTCCAAAGCGCGGTGGGCGTTCCGGTCATGCAATATGTTCTGAGACGTAAACTGCTTCACGCAATATGCGAAATAGGAGAAGGCAGAAAGAAGAACGACGTTGTTTATGAATACGGGTTTGAAACGTATTCAGGCTTTTACAGATCATTCATTCGGGAGATTGGCTATACACCGGCGCAGTATATCCAAAGCTTTAAGGCGAAGAAGCCTTATAAAATCAACATCTTACAGGAGGAACATATTATGATCAGTAAAAAGACAATTTCTGAAGTGCTTGCGAATTGGGGACTGCAGAATGAAAAGGTGGCGGACATCGTCTTTGCGGAAACGGGAGAAATCAGTGATACGGCAAAATACGTCAGAGAGGATTTTGTTATCAAATATACGCCGAATCTGGGAAACGCAAAAAAGGCGATTGAAATCTCCAAGGCGCTTGAAAATGTAGGACTGTCTTCTCCTTCTGTTGTACCGACAGATGACGGCAGGGAGTATGTTGGGTACGGAGAATTGTATTTTGTGCTCACAAAAAGAGTGAATGGGCAGCGCGTCATGGCAAGCAAGCTGTATCTTGATGATTATGAAGCGAAAGCACGTTTGATCGGTGAGATCGTTGGTCAATTGGATCTTGCTTTGGCGAAGATCGACGTCCTGGTGGAAGAAGCAGATTTAGGTAAGACCGTTAAAGAATAGGCCGTGCCGAAACTGAAAGGAAAACTGGACGTCGACGTCGGTCTTTTGGACTACATTGCTGAAGAATTCGATCAACTCTATAGGGGGCTTCCGCGCCAGATCATCCACAGGGATCCCAATTCGAGCAATATCATTCTTGCCGAGGATCAATGGGGCGTCATCGACTTTGAATTGAGCGAGAAGAACGCAAGAATATTTGATCCCTGTTACGCGGCTACGGCGATCCTTTCGGAGACCTATGAAGACGGAAATGAAGCGCTGTTTCTTCAGTGGGTCGAGGTTCTGAAAGAGATCATGCTGGGATATGATTCTGTTGTCAGGATAAGCGATCAGGAAAAGGAAGCCGTCCCGTACATGATACTTGCCAATCAATTTGTTGCCACTGCTTTTTTTGCAGATAAAGACAAGTATGCCGAGCTTTACAAGATCAACAAGAAAATGACTGAATGGATTGTTGGTAATATGGACAAGGTAAAGATAATATAAAGGGCTGTGTGAAGTTTTGTGCTCCCAGTGAGTATTTTTCCAGCAAACAGGGGTGTATCAAAAATTTAACGATTATACCCATTTTGTTGAAATAGCAATCTTTAGTCAGAATAGGACCGGACGGAATTGTACCGTCCGGTCCTATCTGTATAAAAGTGGGATTCGAACACTAAGAGGGTGAGGAGCGTTAAGAAACCAGTCCGGCGGACTGTTTTCAGCTCCGAAGTCCGAAGCAGGTACTGTTGCGAAGCAACGGTCGCGAGGACGGCAGATCGCTTGCAAGCTGCATCCCACCGCTTCCGCCGGAAAAAGCCGGACGGGCAGTTCCGTCCGGCTTTTTCTATAACAAGATAAGATTTCAACAGGAAACATCAAATCGCCGTGTAAAATCACTTCTTTGTTACGCCGTCGCCGTAAATGGTGGTCCAGTCGTTCTTCATGGAGATCGGGATCCAATCGTATTCGGCGCACAGATCCACCATCTTCTGCGCCTTCTCCTCGCTGCCGTTTTCACGCACGGTGTCATCGCAGCAGAGCATGAACGCAAGGCTCTTATACGGGTTGCCGCTGGTCACGTATTCCGCCATGCTGGCGTCGCCCGTGGAGTTGCCGAAGGAGAGCACCGGCTGCTGGCCGATCTCCTGCACGATCACGGAGACTTTATTCATCTTCAGATTCTTGATGATGAAGTCGCCGCCGAGCACCACTTCGTCGTTATCGTCGAAGACGTAATCAAGGCCGTCCTCGTCGCCCTGATCCTTCGTTACCACCGTCTCGTCGGAGCCGATGATCTGCCGGGGCGGCAGGTTCAGCGGGGAGTGATCCGCAATGCCTCTGACGATGAACCGGTCGGTGCCGCTCACCACGTATACGGTGAAACCGTAAAGCTTCAGGCAGTCCACGACCTCAAGCATCGGCCGGTACCAGCCCTCGCCGCGCAGCATTCCGTCGTAACTCGGCATCGGCTGCTTTTTGAATTCCTGGATATAGTCGTTGAATTCCTCAATGGTCATGCCGGCAAAAGAGGAGGCGATCGCCTTGCCGTGGTCCACTTCAAGCCCGTCGAATTTCGCGCCGGTCTTATTCTGCTCCACGATCTTGTTGGCGGTCTCTTTTTCAAAATCGGAGGCCTTGTCCTTGTAGTCCGGGTCCTCCAGCACGCGGTAGACCAAAAGCGTATAGTCGAAATAGTTCGGATCGGTCTCGCAGAACAGCGTGCCGTCCAGATCGAACACCGCGATCCGATCCTCCACGGGGATGAAATCCGCGCCGGATTCATCGGAGATCGCCTCCAGATAGTCCGACAGCGCCTTCTTCGCTTCGGCGTCGGCGGTCCACAGCGTGAGCATCTCGTCCGCGGTGATGACCTCCTGCGTCTCCCCTGCGGGAGCTGTGGTCGTATCGTCCGGTTTTTCATTCGCACGGCAGCCGCCCATCAGCAGCGCGGCGACCGAGAGCAACGCAAGAACGATGCATATTTTCTTTTTCATACAAAACACTCCTTTTCTTGATTAACTCTTTCATATTATCATCAACTGTCCAAAGGATGTCCAAAAAAACATTGCCGGAAGGGGAGGAAACCCTTGAAATCATCCCGCAGATCGGCTATAATTACAATATGAATTGCCCGACGGATCATTGACGCGGAGGATCTGTACCTATGACGACCGATCTCAATACCCTCGCTCTGATTTTTCCGTCGGCGCTCCTGCTCGTCGGTCTGGGCTTCACCGTCCTGATCGATCCGTATATCCGGCGGGAGCACCGGCGCATCATGCTGATCATAGTGGTCCTGTGCGCCGCTCTGGTCGTTCAGAATCTGTGGGAAAACGCGCTGTTCGTCAGCCGCACGGGTCTGCTTCTGAAAAACTATCTTTCCGCGTTCGGATACGCCGTGCGCCACGTCATTCTGATCCTGTTTCTGTATATCGTACATCCCAACAGCAGAAAGTGGCCTTTGTGGACCCTGGCGGAGATCAACGCCGCGCTTTATTTCAGCTCCCCGGTCACGCATCTGTGTTTTACCTTTCAGGAATCGGACTATGCCATGCTGCGCGGACCGCTGTGGCTGACCTGCCACGTGATCAGTGCGGTGCTGCTCGCATATCTTCTGCTGCGTTCGGTCCTTCGCTACCGCGAGACGAAAAAGATCGAGCAGCTGATCCCCGTATCCGTATCGCTGGTCATCATCGCCTCCGTCCTCTTGGATATGAGCGTCGTGATGGAGCCGCAGCCGATCTCCTTTCTGACCATCGCGATCGTCGCGGGCAGCGTGTTTTACTATATCTGGCTGCACCTGCAGTTCGTGCGCGCCCACGAGCGGGATCTCGAGACCGCGCAGCGCGTAAAGATCATGATGACGCAGATCCGGCCGCATTTTCTGTTCAACGCGCTCAACACCATCCGCGCCCTGTACGCAAAGGATCCCCCGCTGGCGGACAAAACGCTCGAGGGGTTCAGCGAATATCTGCGGCAGAATCTGGATTCTCTGAACGGGTCAGAACTGATCCCGTTTTCAAAGGAGCTGGAGCACACCCGGCTGTATACGGATATTGAAACGCTGCGCTTCCCCGATATCCGTATGGAATACAGGATCGGGGATGAGGATTTTCCGATCCCCGTGCTGACGGTCCAGCCGCTGGTGGAGAACGCGATCCGTCACGGCGTGCGCGGCAGAGAGGACGGCTGCGTGACCGTTTCCGCCGTCCGGGAAGGGGATCATCACCGGATCACGATCGAAGACAACGGCGCGGGCTTCGATCCTGAGAAGATCGGGTCTTTCGATGAAACGCATATCGGCCTTAAAAACGTGAAAAGCCGTCTCGAACAGCTCTGCGGCGGCACGATGCAGGTGCGAAGCAGCCCCGGCAGCGGTACCTGCGTTACGCTGCTGATCCCTGCCGCAGAGCAAAAACAGCAGAAGGAGAAACAGGAATGAACGTGATCTGTGTGGACGACGAACCGCTGGCTGTGGAATATACCGCGGATCAGTGTCGGCTTGTGCCGGGCGTTGAAGACGTGAAGGGGTTTACCAAAGCGCAGAGCGCGCTTGAATGGATCGCCGGCAATCCGACGGATATCGCCCTTCTTGATATCAATATGCCGGAAACGGACGGGATCACGCTGGCTGCCCGGATCAAGGAGGCAAGCCCGCAGACGGCGATCCTGTTTCTCACCGCATATAAGGAATACGCCCTGGACGCGTACGCGGTGCATCCGTCGGGGTATCTGCTCAAGCCCGTCTCGCAGGAAAAGCTGGCCTCTGAGATCGCCTACGCCGGCGCGTCGAAGCACCTTTCGGCCCCTGCGCATATCCGGATCAAGACCTTCGGTTATTTCGACGTTTACGTCGACGGCAGACCGATCCGGTTCAGACTGTCGAAAGCAAAGGAGATCCTCGCTTATCTTGTGGATCAGCAGGGCGCCGGCGTTACCCGCGCCGAGCTGTTTGCCGCCGTCTGGGAGGACCGGCTCTATGACCGGAAAATGCAGAAGCAGGTCGACGTTTACATCCGCTCTTTGCGGGAAACGCTGCGGGAATACGGCGTCCCGGAGATCATGGAGATGGAGAAGGGCGTCCTGCGCGTCAGGCCCGAGACGTTTGTCTGCGACGTATACCGCTTCTTCGCGGGCGACGGCGACGCGATCAATTCGTATCGCGGGGAGTATATGAGCTCCTATGCCTGGGCGGATATCTCCGAAGCCCTTCTTTTCCGGCAGGCGACGAAAAACGGGAACGCGTAAATACAAAAAATGCAATGAGCCGTTCTTTCCCGGCAGCGGGAGAGGACGGCTCATCTTTGGACATTCTTTGGACGCCCCCTGTTATTATAAAATTGCAGTATTATCTCTAATTATCTCTAAAGGAGGTATTTTTATGAAATCAACGATTTCGAAACGGACGCTGTCGGTGCTTCTGTCTATCCTGATGGCGCTTTCCGTTTTTGCCGGTTTCGGCGGGGCGGCATTCGCCGAGGACGCGATCCCGTACGTGGACGCCGAGGGCAATGCGCAGACCCCGATCACGGACTACACCGTGCTGGAGGACAGCGTCAGGAACTGGTCTAACGGCTGGTACGTTCTGAACAGCGACGTCGTCTTCGGCGACAGGATTGCCGTTCAGGGCGATAACGTCAACCTGCTGCTCTGCGACGGCAGTACGATGAAGGTGGCAAACGGCCTCTTTATCAAAGAGGGCTACGCTCTTACGATCTGGGCGCAGGAGGCAGGCACCGGGAAGCTGATCGCGACCGGCAGCACCGGAAACGGCAGCGCCGGCATCGGCTCCAGCTCGGAGAGCGGCATCGAATGGATCGATAATTTTCATCGCATAAAGATACACACCGGCGATCTTACGATCAACGGCGGCGTGATCGAAGCGACGGGCGCGCGTCATTGCGCGGGCATCGGCGGCGGCGCCGACAGAGAGAGCGGCAATATCACGATCAACGGAGGGGCCGTGACCGCGATCGGCGGAGAAGGCGCGGCGGGGATCGGCGGCGCTGACGGCGCGGGCGCCCGCACGACCGTGATCAACGGCGGTACCGTGACCGCAACGGGCGGCGAGCACGGTGCAGGCATCGGCGGCGGCGACAGAAACGGCTGCGGTACGATCCGAATCAACGGCGGTACCGTGACCGCGAACGGCGGCTTTAACGCTTCGGGGATCGGCGCCGGTTACTGCGGCAGCGGCGGTACGATCCGTATTTACGGCGGCATCGTGGACGCGACAGGCGGCGACGACCCGATGTATTCGATCGGCGGCAACGGCTGCAAGACCTATTGGGACTACGATGAGCCCGGTTATGATATGCAGATCAAAACCAAAAGAGGCGGCGGCGAATTTAAGTGGTATAAGCCCTTCCGCGAGATGAGACATCCCGACATGGCCTTCGGCGGGACCATTTTCGGCCCGAATATGAACGGTACATTTTTCCCCAAGACCGCCGGCGCATGGACCGTCAGCTTTGACAAAAACGGAGGCACGGGCAGCATTGGTTCCAAGCGGATCCCGGGCGGTACCTTTACGCTGCCGGAATGCTCCTTTACGGCGCCCTCCGAAGAAATGCCCTTCGTCTGCTGGGGCGTAAAGGTTGGCTCAAGCGATCCCGTCGGGTTGCAGCCGGGCGAAACGGTTCTGATCACCGCCGATACGACCGTAAAGGCGATCTGGAAGACGGAACATACCGTCAGCTTTGAAAACGGCGGCGGCAGCGGGTCGATGAACGCCGAAACAATGAGCGCATATGACAGTTTTACGCTTCCCGAAAACGGTTTTAACGCACCCACGGGCAAGCATTTCTACGGCTGGGGCGTGACGGTCGGAGACGGTGATCCCGTGACGATGCAGCCCGGCGATACGCTGGCGGTAACGGACAACGCCACCGTTCAGGCGCTGTGGACGGTTTCCATCACGAGCTGGGCAGGGCTGCAGACCGCGATCGACAACGCGCAAAACGGCGATACCGTCGCGCTCGGGCAGAGCCTTTCCGCCCGGAGCAGTGATCTGCGGCTTCTGGTCAGCGGCAAGGCGATCACGCTCGATCTGAACGGCTATACGCTCGACCGCGCCCAAAACGCCGCGTCCCTTCTCGGCGGCGTCTTTACCATCGCTCCGGGAGCTTCGCTTACGGTATGCGACTCCGGCGCGGGCGGCACGGGCACGATCACCGGCGGCTATGCCGAAAAGGGCGGCGCGTTCTATAATGAAGGCGCGCTGATCATCGAAGGCGGGGCGATCACGGATAACCACGTCAGCCACGAGAACAACGAAAACCGCGGCGGCGCGATCTACAACAAAGGTACTCTCATAATAAAGAACTGTACGATCAGCGGTAACGACGGCGACGACGGCGGCGCGATCTTCAACACCGCCGACGGCTCCGCCGAGCTGACGAACGTTACGATTTCAAATAATACTTCCGTCAACCACGGCGGCGGCGCGATCGTCAATTACGGCGCTTTGACGCTTCAGGGCAGTACCGTCACGGGCAACACGTCAAAGAGCAACGGCGGCGCGATCTGGACGAACGCCGGCGGCAGTGCCGTAACCATTACAAATACAACCATCACAAATAATGCAACATCGAATGACGATACCCGCGGCGGAGCGATTTATATTGAATCCGGATCCGTAGCGGTTACGGGCGGCAAGATCGCGGACAACACGGCAAAGGACGGCGGCGCGGTCTTTAACAACGCAAGCGGAACGTTA
>JAFRPB010000101.1 GCA_017429345.1 Clostridia bacterium
CTCCGGCGAGCTGTTCTAATGATCCCTCTGATGGTATTGAATTAGAACTTGCTCCTTCAGGTACAGCATAAACCTGTGGATTAATCGTAGTCATAGTACTCACCTACCTCTACATCCTCTAATACTGCAATCGCATCATCTGCCAAAATGGCTGCTGAGCAGTAAAGAGATAAGAGATAAGAAGCATCTTCAATCTTCAATCTTTGATCTTTGGTCTTAAATCTCGCATCTCGCATCTCGAAACTCGAAACTCGGAACTCGGGACTCGGGACTCGGGACTAAACTCTCGACTCTCGTCTCTCGACTCTCGACTCTCGGCTCTCAGATCTTCACGCCCGCCGCCGCTGCAAGGCTTTGCGCTGCGGCAGGGTTTTCGCGGAACAGTTTGCCCTGCTCCGTCAGGTTCCAGGTATCCTTCGCGAACGGATTCGCCGTCGGTGTCCCGCCGCCCGCAGGGCTGTAATTCTGCGCGGCAGGCGTAAACAGGTGGGCGTATTGCTCCTTCATAGGTGCGATCACGTCCTCCAGCTTCTCGGGCTTTCCGTCCTTGTCGAAGGTAAACCGATCGACGCCGCCCTGCTTGTAGATCACGTAGCCGGGATCCGTCACGCCAAGTGCGGAGAGCGCCTTTTCCAGCGCCGCCGTACGCTTCAGAGACGTGATCTGCCCGTTCAGGCTGTCCACGGTCTTCTGCAGATCCTCGGCGTTGGTTTTCGCCGCCTGCAGCGTCGCGATCGTGCCCTCGTGCTCGGTGATCTTATTGCGCGCCGTTTCCAGCTCGCCCGTCCGGGCGTTGAAATCCGAGCGCGCGACGAACAGCTCGCCGATCTTCTTCGATACCTTTTTGTCGAGATCGTCGGTATACGCGTCGCCGAAGATCTCCCTCATCCATTCAAGCATTTCGCTTATCTCCTTTCGCTTTCCTTTTTTGTTTGGCAAGTCCCAATGATGCGAAGCGCGGATTATCCGCCGCGCCGCGGTATTTGTGTATACAAAAACAGCGAGCCGAAGCCCGCCGTCTGATACCGGTGTTTGGTTGTTGGTTGATAGTTGCTGGTTGTCAGTTCTCGGTCCTCGGTTCTCGACTCTCGATTCTCGATTCTCACTGCGCCGCCGTCAGAACTCCGTCATAAACCTGCGTGTAAGCGGATCGTGTACGCCGAGCTCGAAGATCCACCGGTCGTCAAGGGTGATCTCGACCGGGATCAGGGAAACAAACTGTATTTCCTCCGCGATCCCGTCCCGCCGCGTCACGTCCATCGTCAGCGCGTAATCGGTGACGGTTTTTAAATACGCAAGATCGACGTCCCGCTCATATTCCATATCGCCGCAGATCACGACCGACGCGAAGATCTTCTTCACCGGGTACGCGCTACCGCCGACCGTTTTCACAAGATGCGATTCTTCGATGATCTCGATCTTCGGCGTGCACTCCGCAAGAAGTCCCCGCCGCCCAGACGCCGTCGCATACAACTTCCCGTTGTCTGCGTAAATCGTTTTGATGATCTTTTTCATGCGATTTTCCTTCCAGACATAAAAACCGCCTCTTTTCAGAGACGGCAGTATTTCTTTCAGAACTCCCTCAAGTGTGCATACCGACTTCTCGCGAAGTCAACAGAGGCCCGAGGGAGATGTTCGGGTATGAAAAAAACCGCCTCATTTCAGAGACGGTTTATTTCGTCCGTATGCCGATCAAAGACCGGGAGTGACGTCTTTGATCCCTTTGGCAAGGTTTGCCGCTTTTTTCATCAGTCTGTTATCGTTCAGGTATTCAAGTCCCTTCAGCGTCAGTCGGGGATTGCAGATCGACAGCATCACCTGACCGTCGATGGAGCGTTTCACGGTAATGCCGTAAATATAGCCCTCACTGCTCAGCATTTCAAGCAGCGCCGCGCGTTTGTTCTCATTGACGTTCAGGGCGTTGGCTGAGATCCGATCCATATCAAATTCGTCACAGTCCATCGACTGATATAACGCTTTCAGGATCTTATAGATCACGGAAAAGTCATTCAACGGAGTCATCCCCTTCTTCGTCATATTTTTCTAACTCACTGATAAGAGCGTTTTTTATGGCTGTATATCTCGCGGCTCTCGGGAACCTGCGTCCGGTAAGATAGCTGCGCATTACAGCAGCATCAATGCCCGTGATTTCTGCGAGTCCCAAGCTGGTAATCTTGAGTTTCTCCATAGCTTCCTGCAAAAAAGGAGCAATATCTGTGGTATCGATTTTTACGCCGCTCCGTTCCCGCCATACGGGATTTCTCGGAAGACCTTTTTCATCAATGTCGAACCCCGCCTGGTCGAGCATAGCCACGACAAGAGACAAACGGTCGGTTCGGCAGCCTGCCAATAGCCGTGCGGCAGTCAAATAATCGTCCATCGTAGGCAGCCGCAGCGGAACGACGGTATCCTCAGATTCCGGTATCACATAGCGTCCGGTTCGACGGATCGACGGCAGGACCTCCGACGTGACCCACTTGCGGAACGGCTTCGCTTCCGGCTTGTCCGATCGCAGGATCACGTTGTAAAGCCCGCTCTCGTTGATGATCGTCATTTGCTGCTCGCCGCCGGGGGTGTCCATCAGATGTACACCCTTTTCATCTTCGTCCAACCTTTCAACGACATTACGGGAATTACTGATGCGAAGCACGTCACACACGTCTTTCAGCACGAACCACGGTTCGCCGTCCTTCTCTACGGCGCGCACCTGCGTCCCGGCGTAGGTGAAGACCTGCAATCCATTCATTGCGCAGCCCTCCTTCTTGCGATACGTTCCTGATGAACGCCCGCCTGTCTGCCCGCTTCGTAAACACAGGCGAGAGAACAGAGCCATTCCCATTTCGTGTCGATCTGGTCCTTTGCGTTGGTATGCAAAGCAGCGATCTCATGCCACGCTTCTTCGTAAACGCCGTATGCGGTTTCAATGGTCGAAGGGGACACGTTGTTCAGATAAATACGCCGGACGTCGGCGCGGGGTCTGATTTCAGACATAAATTTAGCCTTCTTTCAAAAATTTTTCATTTGACAAGAAAGCCGATCTGATGTATAATAGATTTCAGATAGGATTTCCTGTCTGCTTCGATAACAGTAACGCTTAACTTTCCTACGGTTCGGGCGTTGCTGTTATTTTTTTAAATCGTCCTTTAACTTCTTAATCCCTCGACGCGCCGCTTCCATTTTGCTGACTTTTTCCTGTTCGCAATACGCGTTTAATATTCTTTCGCATTCAGCATCCATTCTTACATGGAGCGCGGTATTCTTTGGATTGTCTGTCGGACGACCTATCCGTGGACTCATTTTTTTTCACCTCACTTTTGAAATCCATAAGTAAGCCTATCATTTTGGACTCCAAAAGTCAAGAGGTTTTTGAAAAATTTTTGAAAAAATTTAACCGCCCGGTGAAGGACGGTTAAACAGCTTTCTTTACAATTTGATCAATGTCTTCAATTGAAATCGGAATAGTTTCCCAGTCTTGAGATGATTGACCGACATCAACGATAAAATAATCGGGCGACAATACTTCAACTATACTTGCTCTTCTGCCATCTTTCAAAAGAACAGTGTCATATTGCTCTATTTTTATTTCAATCAACCTCCTTTATGTACGCACTTGTCATTCGCGTTTCAGTTCCTTCTTTTATCCAGGCGACAACAACATTTGTTGGTTTCCCAGTCTTTCCATACATGATTATTTTCTGTTCAAATCGTTCTCCGTATTCTATTCCCTGTTTTTTCAAAACACCTTTGGACATGGCAGGATAAATCGTTGCACGTCTCAAGATGTCTCTCTTCAAATCTTCGTAACTATCTTTATCATAACCCAATCGTGCAGTAAAAAGCGTCCCTTTAGCCCAACCGTCTGCATTATCTGGATTAAAAAGATATCCCGTAAATTTCCGATCGTCAGCAGTGACATTGTCAGCATTCGGAAGAGCATATTCCGGATGATCGAAGAGCTTATTCCGTCGCCGATAATCAATTTTTATCATATCCCATGTGTCACTATCTGTATATTTCAACTCTTGAAATTCAGAAAATGAATACGGGAAATCCCCGCTCAAAGCGACACGATAGTGCTCAAATTGTTTTCTATCTGCAGCTTCATTATACGCTTTTTTCCTTTGCTTGTCAATATAACCCTCGCCGAATTTGGCGTCCTGCTCCTTCTTCCACTGCTCATATGTCATTTCCGCAGGCACAGAAACAGTCTTCCCGTTTTCGTCCCGGGCGGCGCGCTCCGCATCGTGAACATACCGATCATCCAAAACCGGAATTAAATGACACCGACAATTCGGATGCAGCGGAGGAGCAGAAGAACCTATTTCCCATTGCGCTCGCGGCAATCGCAGTTTATCCATATCGCCACAGGATCCACAGGTTTTTTCACTGAGCGCACACTGAAATTCGAGTTCTTCAACATCGAGATCCTCGAAACAGTCTAACTGTGCTCTGGTTGCGATCGCCGCGGATTCGGTCATCACAAGCGTGCCTGCGCGCGCTTTCGAGACGTTCATATCCTTTGCGATCGCGTTGATCGCCTTTTGCGGATCCTCGCCCCGGATGATGCTCTGCGTGATATGCTGGTTCATACTGCCGACGAGCTGCGCCCGGTTCTCCCAGACCCGTTCCGAGAATTCCTTTCCGTCGCTGCTCCACGGCGTTCCCAGTACCCTGTCGATGCGGCGGAAGTCCGGTCCCTGATAGGAGAGCATCACCCCGGCGCCTTTCGACAGCTCATACACAGTGCGGTCGTAGCCCTCGCGGTAGGTCGCGTGCAGGATCTCCGGCAGCGTTTTCAGCTGCCGGCCGATCAGTTCCTCAGCGTGCTGGCGAAGCTGCATTTTGAGGCTTTCCAGGCGTGAGATATGCACACGCGCAGAAGCGCTCTCCAGCTCCTTCATCCACTGTCCGGAAACGGCGTTCTGCTCGCCCCTGCGGATATATTCCTCGACGGTCCACTGAAATTCTTCCAGCTCGTCGCTGTTCAGCAGCTTGCCGGCCTCGGCGAGCGTGATCCCGTTCGCGTCTGCGAATCGCTGATACCATTTCGCGATATCCGCTTCGATAGCGACGATCGCGATCTGATACTGCCGCGTAAGCTCGGCAATAAACGCATCACAGGACTTGTAGACCTTCGCTGTCTGCGCAGCCATGCGTTTGCGCCAATATTTCGAACTGCTCATTCATCTTCATTCCCGTCTTCATCGTCCCCGTCGCCGTGGGCGTGGGCGTGATTTTGGGTGAACTCCGGCGGGTACATCGCGGCGTTCTTCTCCGCCTGCGCCTCCTGTTCCTTTTCGAGCTGTTTCAGCTCGGCTTCCGCGTCCTCGACAAAGGGATGGTTCACAAGGATCGTCCGCTGCGACACGATGCCGTTGCTCTTGGACGCGATATCCGCAAGCTCCGTGTCGCTCTGGATCGCGTTGCGCGTCCAGGTCTGCACCAGCGTTTCGCCTCTTTGCAGATTGTAAAAATCGCAGATCGCGTCGACAAGCTGGCCGAAGCCGTCCCGGAATTCCGTTTCGAGGTCTCCGGCCTTCAGCTCCAGCAGCGAATAAAGGAACTTCAGCGCCACGCCGGAAGCGTTTCCGAAATTCTGCGGATCCGGATCCACGCCCTGCCCCTGCATAAAGATCGCCTTGCGCGTGACGTCCAGCATCTTCTCCCGCGCCTCGACGGGGATGTCGATGTTCAGCGTGCTGACGCCGCCCTCGCCGTCGTCGATCTTGATCGTTTTATACTTTTTCAGGTTTTCAAGAAAGCCACCGAGATCCGTCCCGCTGTAACCGGTCAGGACCATAATGACCTCCTGGATATCCTCAAGGTCGTTCGCGAAGCCGTTGAAGGTCTTGTCGTAGGTGTCGATCAGGCCTTTGATCCGGCGCAGGTCGCCTGTTTTATCCTCGTTGTTTGCAAACGGGATAAACGGTACGCGCCCGAGATCGTGCGTATACACGTTCGTGCGCCGCGTGCTGTCGCCGATGACGCCGAACACATTATATGCGGTCAGGCCGACGTCGATCTCCGCGCTCTCTTCCCGGACGTACGCCTCGCATTCGGCGTCGTTCCAGATCTCGTATACGATATAGCTCTTGCCGTCGTCTTCCACCTTGCGGTAGGTGCGGATCACACCGAGCAGCCGTTCGTCCAGATCGTCGGAAACGACCGGGATCACCTGCTCGCCGCGCAGTACGCCGTATCGGAATTCTCCCGTTTCGGCGTCCCGCCAGTAATGGATCCACGCCACGCCGGCCAGCGACGCGTTCTTGCAGAGCTTTTTGCAGATCTTCACGAACTTATCGCCCAAAGCGGCGGAGATCTTTTTATTGGTCTGCTCAGATCCGACGTCGAAAAGCGGAGGATACGAAAACGTATACGCCGCCTTCTGGTCGACCAGAAGCGGGAAAAACGACGCCGGAACACGGTTGTCCGCATTCCGAAGCGCCGCCGTCGTCTCGTCTTCGTGCTCTCGCTTGTCGTATAAAATATCATTTCTGCACTCGTAATACCGCCGCGCCGTTTCCGCGGAAGCGATCACCGGCGCAAGGTACGACGCGTGATCTTTTATGAATTTTTTGACGTTCTGAATGTCCATAAAACCACCATATGAAAAATACGGCAAACCCCGCCGGAAAACCGCGCGAAAATTTGCCGTACCCACGCCCCGCCTCTTGACAAAAGGCGGTTTATGTATTACAATACAGATGAGAGTTGACCGTTGAAAGCGGTCAAGTCGAAGTAATAGTCACAAAAGTAACCGTCACTTGGCAGAGTGGCGGTTACTGCTTTTTACTCTTTTGATTCGTATAGTGAACGTAATTCCACAGATATGAAACGTTAAAGTAATTGGCATAAGTATCCCTCCTTTCGGAGTAAGATACCTGACCGCCTTCACTGCACTCTCACAGTATTGTCGTGACTACATTCTACACAAAACGACGCGCTATGTCAAGACCGACACGCGCCCCGCAAGCGCTTCGCGGTTCATTGCGTAACGTACCGCGTCGATACTATGGTTGTCCCGGTCCGGATAACCGGAGATCACATTGCCTTCTTTATCCCGTTCGTATTCATAGTTGATGAATTCCTCTGCGGTATGCGGACAGCGCACGTTGTCGATCACGATCGCCCGCAGGCTCTGCAGCCATTTCATACCGTAATCCACCGAGCCCGGCGGCTTCTTCGCTTCGATCGCCATCAGGCCTTCGTTTTTATAATCCCGCACGGATTTCGGCTCCGCGCTGTCGCAGATCAGCAGATCGTTCGGCGTGACGCCGCGGTTTTTCAGCGCCTGCGCCGTCTCTGCGTTCGACTGCTTGTTCGCCCGGTATTCGTCGATGATATACAGCGTCAGCCGCGCTTTGTCGTAATAGCAGCAGACGTACTGATACGGATCCGGGAACCAGCCCCAGTCAACGCCGCGGTACAGCCGGTCCATATTTCCGATCTCATCGTCGGTGATCCGGCGGATCTGCACGTTGTCGAACACGTTGCCGCCGGTGCCGTTCGCGACGCCGAGATATTCATTCTCGTACGCCGTCGGGTTGATCTGCCGCAGGAACTCCGCCTCGTCGAGGAACGGCTTTCCGAGCCACTTCTGCGGCACGGAGAGATAATTGCTCTCCGTCACAAGGCGCGTCTCTTTCGGGATCCTGATATACTTGTTCGCCCAGTTGTTCGCCGACTTTGGCGGGTTGAACGATTTGAAGATATACGCCTCGTCGCCGCCGCGGATCACGCTCTGCTCGATCTTTCGCACGGCTTCCTCGCCGCCGAACTGGTCCAGCTCCTCGAACCACAATGCGCCGATATGTCCGAACGGCACCTTGATCGACTTGAGCTTGCCGGGATCGTCCGCGCCGCGGAAATAGATCTTCTGCCCGGTCGTGATCCGCGTGATCTCCAGCGGGCTGACCGTGCATTTGAATTCCGCGTCGAGTCCCAGCGCCTCGATCGCCCACTGCACCTGCGTATACACCGTAGAGCGCAGCGTATTGCCGACCTGGCGCAGGACGACCGCGTGGATCGTCTCGGACTGCATCAGCCGGTCGATCAGCGCAAGCGACACGAAGGACGATTTCGTCGAGCCGCGCCCGCCGGGGAACACGTACTCCGTATGAAGGCGATCCGCAAGATCAAAAAGCACCGGCGCGAACGTCGGTGCGATCATGGACGACGGGATCCCGCGATATTGCGGAAGCTCCCTGACGTCCGGCTCGTTTTTCTTTTGTTCCAGCGCAAGGTGCGCTTTGTCCATCCTGATCCGGTGCTTCATTAGCGCGTCGTCCTGGATCACGCTGCGCAGCTCCCGGATGCTCGCCACGTCGCCCGCCTTCGCTCCGCGCAGGAGCGCCGCGTTGACGACCAGCAGATTATTTATTTCTTCTTCAGAAAAATCGTTAAGCGAGATCCCGAGCTCGCCCAGCAGTTCCCAGTCCGCCTGCGTCGTCGCCGGCATCGAGAGCAGCAGTTCCATTGCCTGCTTCATGCTCCGTTTCCGACGCCGCGCCTCTCCGGACTTCTTCCCGCCTTTTGACTGGATTTCTCTTTGTTCGCTCTTTGTTCGTTCGGAAACCGGGATCAGGTTTTCTTCATTCGCCATGTCACCACCAGCCGGTGATTTTTTGAAAAACGAAAAGACAGCCCGTTGGCGCGGACTGCCTTCTCGGAGGTTATTCATGAAAGAGTCAATGGGCAAACTCTCATTGTGGCCATTATACCACAGTTTTATAAATATTTCATCTCATGTTTGTCTCATTCAGAACTCCGTGATGCCGTATTCTGCCAAAGTAAAGCGATATAATGCCTGATCATACAGCCGATAGATCTGCGCGCGCTCATAGCCGATACGGTCAGCAAGGATCTCCACTGCACGCCCGGGACGGTTCCGTGCAAACTCCTCGACGATCGCGCGCTCAGTCTCGTTCAGCATCGCAAGCCCGCGCTCGATCAGCTCGACGCGGATCTTATCTGCACGATACGTCGCCTTCAGACGCTCTTCCTCGACGATACAATTCAGCAGCCGATCTTCGTAAGTGGATCCTCCACCCATGACCGGAGTATCATCAGACATGGTTTTTAAACTGGTCTTGCGCGCCTGAATCGCTTCGATCCGCAGCTTGATATTTGGCAAACTTTCTTTCATCGCATCGTAATTGCGCAGTTCGCGTTTGGCTTCTTCTTTCCAGTTCATAAAATAACGACCTCCCTTAAACTTTCATCAATCGTGCTGAAAGCACGTTCATCACAAGCTCATGCGTCGTCTGACGCTCTCTGATCGCCTTCATCACATCTTCGTCCACTCCGCCCTGGACGATCAGGAAATGGACGATCACCCTGTCATACGGAGATCCCTGCCGCCATAACCGGCAGACGCCCTGATCGTTCAGCTCGAAGGACCAGCTCGGCGTAAACCACACAACGTGACGCCCGCCCGCCTGCAGATTCAATCCGTACGCACAAGACACCGGATGTACGAGAAGAACGTCAACCTCGCCGGCATTCCAGGCGTCTTCATCAGCAACGCCGTCATACAGGCGGACACGGAGTTTCGTACCGCGAAGCGCCGCAAGCAGACGATCGCGATCATGCTGAAAGCCGTAGAATGTTATACACGGCTCTCCCTGCAGCTGTTCAATCAATTCCATGTAGGCGTCGATTTTGCAGTCGTGAACGTGCACGACGTTTTTGTCTTCGTCATAGATCGCGCCGGCGCAGAACTGCAGCAGCTTCCCGGTCAGTACGGCGGCGGTCGAAGCGGTGATCTCCCCCGCATTCTGCAATTCAAGGACGCATTCCCGCTCAAATTCGGCATACTTTTTCCTGCTCTTCGGATCCAGGATAACCGGGACCTCGTGCTCTATACATTCCGGAAGTTCGAGATAGTCCTCCGCGCTCATACTGACACAGATATCAGATATCGCATCAAGCACTTCACGATCCGCTCCGGCGCGTGGAACATACTCCGTAAAATACCCACCGTGAGTATTACAGGAGAAATAACGTTCCCGGTACGCCCCGATCGTTCGTCCGAGCCGTTTGCCCTCGTCCAGCAAATAGATCTGCGCCCAGAGATCCATGATTCCGCGCGACGAAGGCGTCCCGGTAAGCAGAACAACCTTTCTGCAGAATCGGCGTACAAGCTTCATCGCCTTGAATCGTTTCGACTGCGGGTTTTTAAAGCTGGTAGACTCATCCAAGACAACCATATCGAAGGGCCAGTTCCGCCCGTAGAGATTTACCAACCACGGGACGTTCTCACGGTTGATCACATATACGTCGCCGGTCGCTTCAAGCGCCGCAAGACGCTGCTTTTCGCTTCCGAGTACGGTGATCACCCGCAGGTGCTTCAGATGATCCCATTTTGCCGCTTCCTTACTCCAAGTGCCTTCTGCCACCTTTTTCGGCGCCACAACCAGAACACGTCGGATCTGCCACCGGTGATATTTCAGTTCGTGAATCGCCGTCAGGGTAATCGACGTTTTTCCGAGACCGGGACGCAGGAACAGCGCAACAGCGGGATCACGGATCACGCGGTCGATGCAGTATTCCTGATATTTATGCGGTTTATAAATCATATTTATCGTCCCATCGAAGCTTATCCAGATAGCCATACGGCGGATTCATGTTCCATTTGATCATGATTTCGCAGAAATCGTCGACGGCTTGTATGCTGTCTAACAGCAGCACGATGAACCCGAGTTTATACAGAAGCCGGAAGACATACCGTTGTCGCTTTCGCGGTGTCCCGCCCGGACGTTTCAATTCCGCGAACACGATTCTCCCTTCCGGCAGAAGAAGGATCCGATCCGGCACCCCGGAATACCCGGGGCTTATAAATTTCAGGGCTAACCCGTGAAGTTCGTGCCATACTTTGAGTCTTAAATGCTTTTCAATGTCTTTTTCCTGCATCGCGCTCACCTTTCCCTGCGTAACAACATTTCTCGCGCGCGTAATATACATGCGTAATACGTGGTGTTACTCTGTTATCTTATTGATTTTTACCCTTCTATAGAGAATAAATGTTACATTGTTACAAACGACAAAAAAGCTAATGATATCAAGGGTAACAGCCGTGTCAACATCTTTGTAACAATCGTAAAAAGTTTGAAAAATGTTTCACCCGTGAAGCGTAACGGTTTTCTCGTGTTTCGCTTCACAAATTACCTTGTTACGGCTCTTTTTTCGTGTTTGTTTCGCCGTCCTCTGTCCTGACAAAACCTCTCTGCGGACCGTAAACCCCGAAGCGGATCACAGTATCGCTTTTCACCCAACCGGGCGTTGCCGCGATGATCGCATTGATCTCACGAGTATCCGTGTTTCGCATTTCCTTCAGGCTTCCGCCAAGTGATTCGCACCAGATCTCAAGGGCACACACCCGATCACGCGGGATCGTTTTGACGTCTTCCGGAGTTGTCCCGGACCAGAAGTACCGTCGGCGCTCGATAGACCACGTATTCCAATCTTCGGGAACCTGCCGGGCAAGAAATTCCCGGACGACGCCTTCGCGGCTGGATGCTTCTCTGTGTGCTTCCTGCCTGGATTTTGCTTCTTCGGAAACTGCGCCGGTCAGATACAGCGGTTCCCCCGCCTGCCACCGGACGAACGCTTCCGCCCAAATTTGATCCAATTCGGCATCGAGATCCTTCCACACATCCTTTGTATTCCACGCGCCACGGACGTCTACCGGCCAGAAGCGCCGGTTTCCGGTGGTATCCTGCAGGAACTCCGTGTTGTTGGTTGTGCCGAAGAACACACAGCAGCGCGGCAGCTCCTTAACGTGCCGACCGTACGCTGCGCGGTACCGATCAGCGCGCAGTGACAGGAACTGTTTGATTCTGGAAACGTCGGTTCTCCGGAATGCGTCCAGTTCCGAGATCTCGACCAACCAGACGCCCTGCAGCAGCTCCGACGCTTCCTTACCCTCGAATGTTCGAATGCTGTCGTTAAACCACCCACGGGACATCTTATCCAGCAGCGTTGACTTGCCGATACCCTGCGGTCCGGAGAGGATCAGCATCGTATCGAATTTACATCCGGGATTCATCGCGCGGGCGACAGCTGCGGTGAACGCTTTCCTTGTGACGGCGCGAACGTATGCCGAATCGACAGCGCCGAGATAATCGATAAACAGAGTATCGAGCCGCGGCACGCCGTCCCAGGAACCCTTCAGTCCGGTAAGATAATCGCGCACCTCGTTGAATGCGTGTTCGTTGCTGTGCAGTGAAAGCGCAGCATCGATCTTGCCGTTGCCGGTCAGGCGGTATTGCTTCTCCAGATACCAGTAAAGACCGTTGTTGTCGTTATCGTCCCACATTCGGCGTTTGCCGCGACTGTCCCACGGGAGCGGTCCGAGCACTTCGCCGCGGTTCGCAAACAGGTTCAGCGCGAACATTCCTTTCAGCGCCGGATCGTTTTCAAGGATCACCCGGACGTTGTTGATCGTGGATCGAACCGCTCCGGTGGCGGTGATGTCAAGCAGCTCCGCTTCCCAGTTCTCTGCGCCCAGGTCGGAAAAGCCGTCCGCACCGTCTGCCGCGCGCTCCCGGACTACGAGACCGCGGACTTCGGGGATCGCCATTGCGAATTCCTGCATATGTTTATATGACGGCAGGGTGTTGACCTTCGCGTCAGGTTTCGCCGCATCATCGGCGTCGCCGAACTTATGCAGGCGGACCATATCGAACGAGTTGACCAGACGTCCGCTGCAGGGGTCTGTCGCGTGGTGAGAATACAAGAACTTGCCGTTGTCATAGATCACGGCGCCACCGGAGGTTGAACCGTCAACATAGGTATAACGTCCGGGGCTGTCTTCCGCCGGCTTATAGATCGAAGGAAGGAACTCCTCCATAGCGCGATACACATCGTACAGACGGCAGAACGCGCCCACCACGCCCGTTTTCTGCAGTGGGTCGCCCTGCCTGACCGCTGACTTTGCGAAGGCGGCTTGCCCCGGCAGCGCCGGCCAGGAGCTGACGTCGTGCCAATCGGCATACGTCGCCAGCACCTGATCCGCGACGCAGAAGGGCTTGTCCGCAACCCGATACACGTATTCGCTGTCAGAGCAGCAGGACGGCCAGTACATGAGCCGGCACGCTTCAAAGGTCGTCGGATCCGTGACATCAAGTCCTATTTTCTCAGCGATCCGGCGCGCGATCGGCTCGTATTCTTCAGCCGATACCGTGCGATCCAACGGCAGGATCACGCGCAGCCGCGGCGCCGTCGGCTGATGCTTCCGGGTGCTGTAAATACAGTATCCGCATTCGAGAGCGTCCACACGGTGGATGATATCATCCGTTCCGCCGGGATGCACGTTGTCGAGATCCAGCGTGATCAGATCACGCCCGGCGACGTTCTGCGACTTACGCCGCGGCCCCTTCAGTATCCCGCCGACGAAGCCGCCGACGTCCTTCAGTTCGGCTTGTTTGGATTTATCGAGGGACAGATAGTCCTTCAGAGTCTCGGAACCGCGCATCGGGACGCGCAGGCGATCCCACAGCTCCGAGATAAGCATTTCCTGTCGGTTCCATACCGTCGCCTTCCGGCTCTGTCCGACAGATATAGTGATCTTGCGATCGTACTTCATATGTACGCTCCGTTCGTCCCCCCCCCCCTTGCAGAGGGATTATTGTTCATTACGCCACCAGCCGACAGATTCTTCGCCGGTGATCGTGTTGGTAAGTATCTGTACAGTGCAGTTCGGATAAATCGTCTCTTTATCGAATATGCCGATGGATTTTATCTGACCGGGGTTTGTCCGTATACAGCTGACGCTGTTCTCACGCCGGTATACTATGTCGCCTATTTCATTTCTGGCATAGAGGACAACGCCGTACACCTTCGGGGTCGCAAAGGCATAATCTTTTTTGCGGTCTTTGTATCTCGTACATACTGCCACGCGTGATCCGGTCATGATAACCTGCTTCATCTGGGGTATAATACCGCCGAATACGCTGTCGCATACCACGATATCGTCGATCTCCGGCTGTACATCTGTGTCATAATACACTTTTCCTTTCGAGGGGAAACCGATACCTTCAAGGCAATCTCCTACGAATCTTTCTTCTCGGAGCATTTTATATCGTCACTTCCTTCTTTTCTTATCACGGCTGGCGCGTCTTCAAACCGCCGCATGAATCGATTGTCTCCGACGAGATAAACCCCGCCGTACCGCCCTTTTTCCGCCTCGGCGTGAACTTTTCGCAAGGCGTCCCGGTCAATCAGATCGCCGTGCGGCTCCGGAACCTCGACAAGAGGATATACATCCATGTGTCTGTCTTCGAAATCCTTGGCATCTTCTACGAGCAAAATAAATTCGCCATCGTGTTGTTTTATAATGGCTCTGTGCGCTCTGCCGTCTTTCGGCGGCATCGACATACCTTTGATCAGGATGCTCATTCAGTTTGTGCCTCCCTCGTATCAATGATCCTGTAATCGCCCTGATCGGAGGTTCCCTGTAAACAGGCCTCCAGAGCGTTTCTGTCGTCGCTCGCCGCGATATCTCTCCAGCGGTACGTATGCACCGGGAAACTCTTATTACCAAGGATGTTCGGTAATGCATATGCTTCTTTTCGTTGCAGTCGATATCGCATTACGGTAACCTCCTTATCTTCCACGTGCCGTTGACCTTCATCGGACGATCCCAGCAGTCGACTTTTTCTTTTGTCTTTTTTTTGGGACAGTCACAGCAGAAGCCGGGATAATCACACGGGCGCGGGTAAAGCTTCTGTTTGCCGTGCACCGCAAACCAGTATTCCCGCATAGTCAGCACCACGGCTTTTTTTATCGTCTTCATTCTGCGCCTCCGTCAAAGATTCTTTGCTCGATCAAATCGAGATCTCCGCTCAGGTACAGCGCCATTGCCTCAATCACGATAATGTTGCACACGGTCCACACGTTGTTGAAATCGATATCATCCTTCTTTGCGTACCCCTTTTGCCCGGCGTTCTTTTGAGTCAGCATCCGCCGCAGTATATCGCAATTCTCTTTGAGCACCGGAATATTCGATTTCTGGTGTCCCATCATCAGGAAGGAAAACATTGCGTCGAGCCCGTCTTCCGAAAACTTCGGTCTATTCATTCCGTCCCCCCCCCTCCATACAGCAGCTGATCAAAGAGCCGCAGGATGTGGATTTTATGTGAATTATCGTTAAAACGCCACGCGTATAATTCTTCAAGCAGTCTTCCGCAGAGATAGGCTTTTGTTCCGGTCAGATCGGAGACGAAATAATCGATCACCGTTCCGGGATCAAGCGCTGAAGAAAACTCGACACTCTCAAGTGCCGCGACCTTAGCTTCGAGATCCGTAATGGTCGATAAATATTTATTCTCGGCGATCGCGGTTTCCTCACGCTGCCGGGTAAGCTCGGCATCCTTCTCAACGAGCTCCCGTTTCCCCTGTTCGATTTCGGATCTTAACTCACGGATCAGCGCATTCAGCTCCACGACCTGCTCGCGCTGAGCAGCAACTTCGTCTCCCATTTCTGCGAGCTGTTTTTTCAGGCCCCGCAGCCGTGCATCCGGATCCGCGGCTGCGCCTTTATTCCTGCCGCCTTTTTCTGCCATTCCTTCACGTTTTGGGTTTAAATTCTGGAACCAGCGTCCATCGAGCTGGGCACCGAGGGAAACGAGGTATTCCCACATCTCCCATATGCCGACGCAGTTCAGGTCTGCCAGGATCCTGATCTGTTCTTTCCGATCCTTTGCCTGTGTATATGACTGCAGGATCTCATGATCGGTCATTTGCATATCATTCAACTCCTAATCCTTTTTGAAATAGTTACCGATCCAGCCGTCGGCATTAAGGGGCAGTCCCGGCGCCCATGAGATCGGCTGCGTCATCAGAGCAATGACGTCATCCAGTGACGCGCTGTCTTTCGGGCAATCGATAACAACTTCGTCATGTACGTGGAACACGACAGCCAGACCGGCTGCTTCGAGTTTTTCAATCGCGCCGGAGAGGCAGTCACGCGCGATCGCCTGAACGATGTTTTCGACAAGCTTGCCGCCGTAAGTCTCGATGCGCTTCCATTTCTTTGTGTTCTGGTCCATGCCGAGGTATGACAGAGACGGCTTGTCCCATCGGTTTCGGGTGATATCCGGGCTGGTATAAAAAAGCTCGCGCCCGGACGGCAGCGTTACGACAAGTGCGTCATGTTCTTTTTCCGCACAGCGACGGAAGATCAGGCATCCGCCGGCGTCAATCGACACGCGCTGTTCACGTCCGGATTCGATCGCGGTCATCGCGGCGCGTTCCACTGAGCACCACAGCTTAACGATCCGGCTGTTGGATTCCCGCCAGCGGGACACGATATCCGGCAGATCGTCTTCCGCGATCCCCATCTCAAGCGCGCCCATCTTGATCAGAGCGTTCGCGCCGCCCTGATAACCGAGCGCCAGTTCTGCGACCTTGCCTTTTGCCCGGAGCGCGTACTCCGGATTCCCTTTGACGATCTTATCGAGGGGAACGCCGAACATCTGTGACGCCGACGCCTCATAGATCTTACCGTGCGTCCGGAATACCTGCAGCCGCCATTCTTCTCCGGCAAGCCACGAGATCACCCGTGCCTCGATTGCGGAAAAGTCTGCGTCTATCAGTACATTCCCCTGTGACGCGACAAAAGCCGTGCGGATCAGCTGTGACAGCGTGTCCGGAACGCTTCCGTAAAGCACGTGCAGCGCGTCAAGGTTGTGCTCCCGGACATAACGTCGGGCGGGATCGATCTGTTTAAGATACGTCCGCGGCAGGTTCTGCACCTGCACCAGGCGTCCTGCCCAGCGCCCCGTCCGGTTCGCGCCGTAGAATTGCAGCAATCCCCGGACGCGACCGTCGTCGCACACCGCATCCCGGATCTTATCGTACTTCTTGGTACTTGTCTTGCCGAGCTCCTGCCGGATCTCAAGCATCCGGTTAACGTGATCGGGATTATCGCCACGCAACATCGATTCAACATCAGACTTGCGGACCGTTTGTATATCGTCGCCGGTTTCCATGCTCAACCAGTCCGCGAGCTGCTTGACGCTGTTCGGATTGTTCAGCCCGGAGATCTCGATCGCTTCCTGCGTCAGTTCATTTCTGACACGCTCCCCGAGATCGATAGCGCCGCGAACGAAATCCATATCTACGGCGACGCCGCGGGTGTTGATCATAAGATCCGTTACCCATTCCCGCCGGACCTGTTCCGGTACGGGAATACGCTGCAGCTTCTCTTCAATCGCCATTTCGGTGGCAACGTCCTGACGGTTGTATTCTTTAAACAGCTCCCATCGCGCCGGATCATCGGAAGGACGGTTGCGCGTGCGCAACCCGTTCGACTTCGTCGGCTTACACGGCACACAGAAGTACCGGATCAACGCTTTACCGGTATGCAGCTTCCGTTTATCTTCCGGCAGACCGAGCGCGGCGCCGGCGGCGTCGAGGCTTGCAGGATAGCCGGCGTACAGACAATGGAGCATCGAGCAGCACCACTGATTCGCGGGCAGCTGCCTGCCGAGATGCTTCGACAGGCAGCGCCACTCGAACGACGCGTTGTGCGCGACCTTTACAAAATTCGGATTAACCAGGTCGATCAGCACCCTCATCGGGATCGATTCTCCCTGCGCCAGATCGACGCAGACCACTTCTCCGTCGTCATATGCATAGGAGAAAAGCAGGATCTCGAAATCAGGACTCTCGACGTATCGGTATAACCCGGCGTCCGCGATCGGGACGCCGGAGAACGTTTCGAGGTCGATGTGCAGTCTGCGCATGACGGCGTCACCACGGGCGACCGGTCAGCGGATTGACCGCGGGACGAGTCTGCTGCGCCGCAGGAGCCACGTAACCGGAATCCATGTCGAGCAGATCATCGTCATCCTCATCCGCAACCTCGCCGAAGCCCTCGGTGGTGTTGCTGCTCACCAGCGATTCGCCGTCAGCGACCTTCTGGATGGCGTTCAGACCTGCCGCAACACCCTTGTTGCCGCGCGTGTTGAACGGGTAGAAGTTGATCTTGACGTAAGCGTAGCAGCCGCTGTACACCTCATTACGATCAAGGATCGGCTGAACGTGACGGTCGATGATAAGCGGAGGACGCTTCGCATCAGACGACGCGCTGAAGAACATACAGCCATGATAAACGGGATCATCGGGACGTTCGGCGTCGCCGTCGCGCAGCGGCATCTTCAGATTGACGCTGTTAAAGGACGGACCGAATTTTTCTACGCCCTTGGTAACAGCCGCGTTATAGGCTGCCTGGATGGCGTTGAGCGTTGATTTGTCCGTTTTCGGGATAAGCAGAACGCAGCTGTACTTCGCGTCGCCGTCATTGATGGACGTGGGTTCCCAGACGTGCGCGTAAGAGAGGCGCACCTTGCCGGTGATGACTTCCGTGGAATAAGAGATTTTTGCCATGATTATTACTCCTTTGTTAGGTTTTTAATAGGTATTACGAGGTTGACTGATTGTTAATCGAGAGGCGCGAAGCCCTCTGCTGCAGGACGGAACGCCGGTCTCTTGTCGCTGTCCGGTACGAGCGTCGGCTTTCCCGGCGGCTTGATGACGTACTGTCCGACGGTAGCCGCGAAGTCCTTCTTGCCGAGAAGCTTCTCGACGGCGGACAGCGTGATCGGCTTCCGTTCGTACAGCAGCGCTTCGTCATACCCAGCGGCTGTGATCGCCGCAAACGCCGCGTCCTGATCGGAGAATGCCCGGTTGCTGCGTCCTTCTACCGCCTTCCAGCCGGGGACGTCGTATCCGTCGAGCAGCTGAGACAGTGCGAAGTCTTCAAGGTCCTTAGCCCAGGCGGCGAGATCCGTTGCGCCTTTCAGGATCGCTCCGATCTGTTCAAGGGACAGCGTGTTCCGGTCCAGCTCCTGCCAGTGCCGCAGGGATATATTGACCTCTGCGCGGGCTTTGCAGCGCGCCTTCCCGCGGCAAAACTGGCAGTGGTCGCCGGGAATGTAGATGCTGTTCTCACCGCTGAAGGCTTCCTGCGCGATCGGTTTCAGCTTTTCGCCCCAGGCAAGCAGCTCCTCGACGGTGATTTCCTCGGTCTCAAGCTCGGATCTGACGCGCGGCTGCTCGATGCACATGCGGATCTGTTTGATCTTGTCGCCGTAGATCGGGCGGTACTTCTGCAGCGCTCCGAGCGCATACAGCCGCATCTGCGGGTTCTCGTGCGCGGAAACCGGAACTCCCTTGCCGTGCTTATAGTCGACGATCGTCAGCGTGTCGCCGCCGATCATAATGCAGTCGCAGGTCCCGAAGCCCTCCGGCACATACGCGCTGAGATCTACGCGGACTTCCGCGTTGACGTGCGGCGGCGCCGGATAAGTCATCGCCAGTTCCGTCAGGTGTTCGATGTACTGATCGGACGTTTTATCCATCTCCGGATCATACAGCTCGTTCGACTGCAGCTCCTTCAGGCGATCCTTGAACTCTTTCGGCTTAACACTCGTTGTGAACTTTTTGAGAAGCTTCAATTCGCAGATCGCGTGAGCGAGCGTACCTGCTTCGGCATACGAAGATGTGGTGTCCTCGAACAGGGCTTCGTATCGCGGGGCTGCGGTGCATTTCATCCAGCGGTACGCAGAGGACGCGGAAAGCATCGCGTGTTCGGAAGGTGCCATATTACTTCCCTCCTCAGATCTTTGCGCCGAGCGCCCGCAGATCGGCGACGAACGCGGGGAACTGTGCCGGCTGGATCTCGAAGATCGTTTCCGCGCCGTACTTTGCAAGGACTTCCATCATCTCGTTAAGCTTCCCGGCGTCGATCAGCGCCGCGCCGGCGGTCGCGATATCATCGAGGGACGGCATCTTATCGGCTGCGGCTGCCGGCGTTCCGACGGATGCAGGCTCCGCAGTCGCCGGGGGCTGCGCAGCGTCTGCCGCCGACGAAGCAGTAGGGTTTTCAGCCTTCGCCTTTTTCCGTGTCTTCTTTGCGGGTTCTTCCGCGGGTTCTTCTTCTGCGGGCTTCACTGCCGTCTGCGTCGTCATAGAGAACGGCGTGCCCGAAAACTTAAGGGCTTCTGCCAGCGCCAGCAGAGCTTCGGACAGCTCCGGCGCCGTGATTCTGATTTCAAACATTGACATTTACTCCTTTTCGTGTTATTATTTGTTTATGAGGTTTTTACCTTTGCCGCCGACGAGTGCCAGCTCGAAAGCGGCTTTTTTTTTATTCGCGGACTCCTTTGGAGCTCTTGAGCTCCTGCAGGCGCGCTGCGTCGAGCACCTGACGCCGCTGAAGCTTCATGATCTCGAAAGCGCGGCGTCTCTCTTTTCGTTCGGCGCGCTCATCACGGATCGCTGCTTTAATCGCTCTGACGATATGCCGCGCAAGACGGTACTTCCGATACAATTTTTCGATTCACACCAAGCACCAATCAATAAGCTCATTCCGGAACAAAATCGCGCAAAGCGTCAGCATTCCGAGGAAAAAGTAGATCGATCCGTAAGCGATCCAGTCGAAGATATCCATTCATTTCACCTCCTATACAGCTTTATACAATGCATCCATCGTCCCGAACCTCCGTGCCGGGCACTCCGGCAGGTTCGCGCGCACAAGCGCTTCGGCAAGCGGCGGGCATACCGCATTTCCACATCGCGCGACCTGATCAGCCCTGCTGATCGGATTGCCGTAGGGATCCGTATCGATGATGTAGTCCGCAGGAAATCCCATTGCGTTGTACAGCTCTCGCGGCGTCAACATCCGCAGCGTGATATCACTGATGAAATACCACGTGCCGCGGATCAGGATCAGAAGCAGCTCGTCCTCCGCGAGATGATATCCGCAGTAAGCGTTGAACATATCCCGCACCTGCGGCCAGTATCCGAGGTTCGCCCCTGACTCATACCTGACGACCTGCGTGCGGATTTCTGCGAACTGCCCTACGCTCTGTGTGATCGTCATCAACGGCTGCCGAAGATCCTGACCTTTGTCTTTCCCCTTGAAGTGCGCGAGATGCGCAAGCGCAAGGTTCTCACGATCTTTTGTTGTGACCGTATTCAGCGGTTCAGACACGTCGTGTGCTTGTCCGGTGGAAAAATACTGCGTCAGGATCGGGACCACAAGCGCGTACCGGTTCGCCGCGTCAACGGTCATAATCGGTTTTCGCAGATCCTGCCCGCGCACGTCGCTCTTTCCTTGCGCTCCGTGGTACTGCGTCAGATACGGCGCGACAAGTTCGTGCGCTCCGACCGAAGTAACGGTTGTTAACGGGGACTGTACGTCCTGCGGCGCGTTTCCGAATTTCTGCTGGGCGATGAACGGCGTGATCTTCGCGTCTGCGAGGAAATTGCGGTTCCCGGTCGTCACCGTCGGGACCGGATCGTGGATACTGTGCGGAGCGTTGTTCGCGTTATTACTCACGATGTACGGCTCTGCCGATCGTATAACGAATTTATCACAGCCGTGTGCAATCCGGCTCATAGTGTTGCCCGCGAGCGGACGTACGGCGTTGACGCCGAATTTTCGCCGAATTTCCGCCTTGCTCTCAAAGATCGAATATCCCGGAATCGTCCAGTCGATGATCTCGGCGGCGCTCCGCCACGGCAGCAGCTTCCCGCCGCGCACATCTTCGGAATCCCGCGGCGCGTGCGTCCGTTCCGGCCAGACGATCGGCTGACCGTCGCAGCGGGCGATCAGGCAGAACCGTGTCCGGATCGTCGGCGTCCCGTAATCCGCCGCGCACAGCTCCCGGTATTCGATCTGATAACCGAGATCGGACAGCTGCTGATACCAGCGTTTGAAGGTCTGCCCAGCCTTCTTTTTCACCGGCTTTCCCTTCCGTACAGGTCCCCATGTCACGAACTCCGGCACGTTTTCCAGCATAATCACTTCGGGACGAACCAGCGCAGCCCACCGCAGAACAATCCACGCCAAACCCCGGATCTTCTTATCGACGAGCGCCGCGCCCTTCGCGCGGCTGAAATGCTTGCAGTCCGGCGAGAACCAGGCGAGGCGTACCGGGTGTCCCGCGCACGCCGACACGGGATCGATCGCGAAGACGTCTTCCCGATAGTGTTGCGTATACGGATGGTTGCGCTTGTGCATCAGGATCGCGCTCTGGTCATGGTTGATCGCGATGTCGATCGGATGCCCCGTCGCCATTTCGATTCCTGTGCTCGCGCCCCCGCCTCCGGCGAAGGAATCAACGAAGTAACAGCTGAACGGATCCGTCTGTTTTGGTTTCATATGTAAATCCTCGACTGAATAAAATAAAGATACTGTCTCTCAGTATTTTGCGTACGCTTCCGGATGAATCGAAAAATAATCGTTGAGCACGCGCCCCATCCGTTCGACGATCTTCTTTCCGAACGCGTCCTTTTCTTCTTCGGACAACTCCTCATAGGACCGCAGGCCGCCGTTACCGTCAGGCACAAAACCGCGCACGGTCAGCTCGTTATTCTTTTTTGCCATAACCGCCGCCTCCCGTACAGTCTATGCGCCTGGAGATTGTCTGCTTTCTGTTATCCGTATTTGCTGCCGTTGTTCAGGACATGTTTGAGCGATGTGTCTTATTAAGACACTTTTTTGTTAAAAAAAATTTCATCCACTTGGTCCGGTGTCAGTTCATAGTGATCCTTGATCGCAAATATTTCGCTCTGCGTGAATTCGGCTCCGTTTGTTTCGTTGAGTTTCGCTGACACCGTCTGCGGCGTGATATGCAGAAGATTTGCAAGATCCGAGTTGTTTTCTCCGTTCAGCATCATGATTATTCGAAGCTTCATTTTATCCATATTTACACTTCCTTTTGATGATAGTGTCTTCAGAAGACACTATCATGTTATCACAACAATTGTGTCCTGTCAAGATATTTTTCGCATATATTTTAACTATTTTCGCAAATATCTTGTATTTTCGGTTATAATATGGTATTATTAAGACACGCAAAGACATGAAACAGGTGATTATTGATGACAATGGGCGATCGAATTAAGACACTTCGTCTCGAACACAATATGACGCAGGAACAGCTCGGAAACGTGATCGGCGTGCAAAAGTCAGCGATTCGCAAATATGAGAGCGGGCACGTCGAAAATATTAAGCGATCCTCGATCAAGAAGCTTGCACAGGTCTTTGGCGTCTCTCCGAGTTATCTGATGTTCGGTGAAGATCCCTCACTGATGCCAGTATCCGAGCTTTTCCAAAATGACGGCAGCTCACGAACCGCACAGCTTGCACGAATAGCGGATCTTCTGCCGCAACTTCCCGACGACGCCCTCGACGATTTTGAGGCGATGCTTACTGCCCGCGTAAATAAGCAGAAAAAAAAGAACGACGCGTCTACACAAAAAAAATAAGCGGGAACGCCATGATGCGTCCCCGCGGTACGGTATGATACCTTCCTCATTCCGACTCTATGTTATCGGATTCCGGGCGGTCGTTCGCCGTGAAGCGACTGAGGTAATCTTCCGCCCATCGCAATCCGTCGTTATCCAGCTGCTCAAGCAATTTCATGATCCGGCGGATTTTTTCAATTTTCGCTGTTGAGTCCACGCATTGCTGCACCTCCGTTCTGAGTCTCGCACCGCCCAGACGAGGCCGTGCGGAGTCCATAAGTTCGCCGGGAGACACGGGTGCCGGCGCGTCTGCAGAATGAACGGTGTTTTTGTGTTGATCGATGCTCCTTTCTAAACTCTTAGCACTTCTATCATAACACACTGATTGCAGGAATAATAGTAAATTAGAAATATGTTAAAATTTCATAAGTTGGAAATTTTTCCGTTAAGTTTTTGTAAAAAACCGCACTGAAAAAAATATCGAAAAAAGAAGGCTTATTGTTTATGAAAAAGCTATTCAGCATAACCGGCAAAAAACAAGAAAAACATATGCAACATAGTAATAACAATACTCCTTCGTCTCTGAAACAGGAGCCGATAAAAATGGATCTATCAAAAACGTATATTAAGAATCAGAACGGGACGATTACAAAAGCAGACGGAAATGTGATAACGGATGAAGAAATACCTTATCTGATTCAGATGCAAGATACAGCAGAAAGTCGTAATAACAATTCAAATCCAGTATTTCACAGATCATCGCGCGAAGAAGACTTGGCTTTTGATTTCTCAGAAAGATACTCCGGTGAAATAGCAAAATACATCAGCTATTTTGAAAAACCTTTTGACGATAGTCGACATGCTGAGTCTGATCAAGAAGAAATCGATCTTTTAAACACGGCCCTGACGAATTTTCAAACAAGCAGAAAATGGTTTTATTCAAAAGGAAAAGGCGGACAAATATACTTCGATGACCTTTTTATTCACCTGCAAAATTCGCAAAATAATGATTATTCATATGAAGATATTATAAGAGAAAGAATCGTATACATAGAAAAAGCAGTACGGTGCCGCAAGGATATCATCGATATTATTGCTTCAAATGATAACGTTTTACAAAAAGACATATACCGGTTTTTTGCTCCGGATGAGAAATCACTTGTTTTGTCTCTGATTCGTGACTTGGAACGTGAAACAGCAATAATACGAACAAAAAAGGGAAGCACATATCTTCTTTCCTTAAACACAGAGAATGAAGAAAAGAATCCAATACAGTATACATTATAGGAGGCCTATATTAATGAAAAAGATATCTATCCTGATTATTGCGATCGCCGTACTGATTTTCGCATCTGTATTTGCGGCTGCATCGGCAACCACGCGCATGACGCCGGGAGATATGAACGGCGACGGTAAAGTCAATTCCGCCGATGCCCGCGCAGTTCTGCGGATCGCCGCCCGCCTTGAGCCATTGCCGGACCAGGTCGAGGTGATCGCAACCGTCGCGCCGTCGACAACAGAGAAAGCTGAAAAAGAGCCGTCTGTAACGGCACCGTCATCCGGAACGACCTCAACCATGATTATCGATCCTGTCATCGACGTAAAATTCCCGGAACTGACTACAGATATAACCTTTGATTTTGGAGAAAGCTCAAGCCTCGCTGTTGTGATCAGCGAATCACAGATCAATTCACCGACAACTCCGTACACCGGCGACAGCATCAACGGACATATCAGTCTTGAAGATGCTTTTGATATGATCCCCGGCGGACATTAAATAAAAAGAGAGTGATATAATGGATCTCAAAATCGGCGCCGCTTATATCCGCGTATCGACCGACGATCAGACGGAGTATTCGCCCGAGAGCCAGATCGAGAAGATCCGCGAGTTCGCGAAGCGCGAAAACTACGTGATCCCCGAGGAATACATCTTCCGCGACGACGGGATCAGCGGCAAAACGGCGATGAAGCGCCCGGCGTTCCGGCTGATGATCGCGACCGCGAAAGAAACGCCCCCGCCGTTCGACCGGATATACGTCTGGAAATACAGCCGTTTCGCAAGAAATCAGGAAGAATCCCTCGTATATAAGAATATGCTCCGGAAGAACGGCGTCGGCGTCGTGAGCGCGACGGAGCCTTCGGACGACAGTCCGTACAGCACGTTGATCGAGCGAATCATCGAATGGATGGACGAATACTATCTGATCAACCTTGCGCAGGAAGTCCGCCGCGGAATGACCGAAAAGGCGCAGCGCGGCGAGGCGATGGGGACCGCCCCGTTCGGCTACCGCGTCGAGAATAAGACCTTCGTCCCCGATGAGAACGCAGAAACGGTGCGTTATCTCTTCGAGCAGTTCGCCGCCGGAAAGATGATGCGCGCCCTCGCAACGGAGCTCGGCGCGAAGGGGATCCGCACCAGAAGAGGAAATGTTCCGGATAACCGATGGATCAAATATATTTTGATGAACCCGGCATATATCGGCAAGATCCGCTGGTCGACGGAGGGACACGCGAATTACAGCCGCGCGAATTACGACGACAAAAACGTCCTGCTCGTCGACGGGAAGCACGAACCGCTGATCAGCTCCGACCTCTGGGACGCAGTACAGAATAAGCTCGCAGACGCCGAAAGCGAACCGAAATACGTCCGCAGGGATAAACCGAGAATATATATGCTCAAAGGGCTCCTGCGCTGCGACGCCTGCGGCAGCACGTTGACGTATATATCAACGAAGACCCCGACACTCCAATGCTGTAAGTATTCCCGCGGACAGTGCCGTATATCGCATTCGATCAGCGTCGAAAAGGCGGATGCCGCCGTGCTCTCCTACCTCGAATCTGTCGCAAAAGGAAAAGAGTACAAATTCGCACCGCAGGCACCGAAAAAAGACGTAAAAAGAACGGACTGGGATAAACTGATCAATGCAGAGAACGCTCGCCTGAAACGCGCCAGAGACGCCTTCCTTGACGGCACGTTCTCCGGCGATGAATATAAAAAAATAAAGGCGGAGATCGAAGACACGATCACCCGCCTCAAAGAAGGACATAAAGCCGAAGAACAAGAAAACGCCGCGCCCCCGCGCGACGAAAACGCGTTCCGTAAAAAACTGCTCGACGTCCTCGCGATCCTGCAGAACCCCGCCGAATCCCCCGAAGCGAAGAATCAGGCCCTCCGCTCCGTCGTCAAAGAAATCATCTTCCGCAAACCCTCCAACACCCTCGACGTCATATTTTTTTAACCCCTATTATATCTTTCTGCCATATAGCCCGCCGTACTGGCTGATTATGATCTGCGCCGCCTTCGGATCGCATTTTTTAATATTGACTGGATACTGCAGTTTTTTCTCATAGGTAAACATCAGCGAATGCCTCCTTCCCAGGGCCAGGGACCCGCGGTCCAACGCTCGTCGCCGTCGCCGAACGCGGTCAGCGGGCCGTATTTTTCTTCATACTGCGCGACAAGGGCGTTGTATTTTTTCTCATAGCCGTTCTTCAGCGCGCCGGCTCTCGCGTCGGGGAAATGCGTATCGAGATAGAGATTCAGCTCCCACGCCGCGAACTGCGCCGCCGATATTTCCCGAAGCAGCTTTTCTCTTTCGCTCATTTCACGCTTCCTCCTTTGAATGGTTTATTGAGCACGGGGAACAGCGTTCCCTTGCACAGGGCTTCAGACGCGCCGTAAACCTTGCGATCTGTCTGAAACGGTACGTACGCCATTGCGGGGACGGCCGCGGCGGGCAGCGCCGAAAGGCCGGTATATTCAAAACCGTCCGTCGGGCAGGCGGGTTTCTCCGTCTGCGCAGCGGGAACGCCGGGACAATTGTTCTGTCTGTTCAATCGTTTTCGCTCCTTTTTTTCGTTATTTGAGGTTTCGCCTCACTGCATCATATCCGGGTTTTCCGTCAGGGCGATAAAAAAACAAAAATAAAAAAAGAGGGCGGACTTCCGCTTTGAAATCCGCTCTTTCCGATTGATTTGAATTTATTTTGCTCCGTCCGTATTCACGGCTTGCAGTTCTTGCAGGCGACGTACCCCTGCGCTATGATATTATCGCGCGTGTCCTCAACCTCTTTTTTATTCTTGTCTTTCATCTTTTTTACCGAAGCGCACCACGGATAATGAAACTTGCCCGTGTTTGTGTTGAGAATATATGTCTGCGCGACCGGGTCCGCTTCTGTATACCCGGTCGTCTGCGGAGCGGTCGGTTCTGTTGTCAAAGACGTCTGCTCCGCGCCCGTTGTATCAGCCGCGGCAGGCGGTATCATACCCGCCGCCGCGTCGGGATCCGGCGAAGGCTTCTCGGTCGGCGCGGATGTCGTCTGCGTTTCCGGCTGCGTCCGCGCCGTTGATACGACCGCGCTTTCTGCGTCTGTTGTTTCCGCCGCGTCCGTTGTCTCCGCCGCGTCCGTTGTCTCCGCCGCGTCCGTGACGGTAACTTTCACGCGGTTGGATTTTATTCCGCTGTTTGACATCGCGTAAACATACGCCGTGCCCGCTTCGGAAGCGATAATGTCAAAATCCGTAACGCTGTCGTGCGTGTCGTTATTCAGCCGCAGGGTCACGACCGACCGGTCCGTCGCCGTCAGGTATACCGTTTTAAAGAAATCGTTTCCTTCGCCCTCGACAGAAACGGTCCCGCGGCAGACGTCGCCGACAGCCAGCGCGATCTCCCTGTCTTCGGTCTTAAGTGAGATCGCCGTGATCAGGCACGTCTGCGAGGCGGAAACGTCGTCGCCTGTATCCCCCGGTTTCCCGGAGCAGCCGGACAAAAGAAATACCGCGCACAGCAGGACCGGCAAGATGCGACACTGCTTCGTCATCCTGTTTTTCATACGATCAGAACGGTTATTTTCTTTTTATCAGCGCATGTCCCGCAGCGCCGAGCGCGGCAATGCCCGCCGCAGCGCCGAGCGCCTTCAGAGCGAACTCAAGCGTCATGCTCTCACGGTCGTGCATCAGCCGTTCGGGACCGGTGATCGACTGACAGCGGTCGCCGACCAGCTCCCGGTAACGCACCATATACGTAACAAACCGTTCCGGGGCGTTTTCATCGAGATCGATCACCCGGACGCCCTGCCTCGTACCGTCGCCGTAGGGATGGAACCCCGCGAGCTTGCACTGCCCGAGGGTGATCCCACGCACGTCGCCGACGAAATCATTCATATGGTCGTGACCGAAAAACGCCGCTTTCACGTCTCCGGTCTTCACCCAGGAATCAAACTGCCCGCTGTTGACGGAGGGGGCGCACGGCGCTTCGCCGAGATATCCGGCGACGCCCTTTTTCTTAACGTAATAATGTCCCCGGCGCTCGTCCTGCCCGAGTACGGCGTCAAACGGAACGCGCCACGCGGGGACCTCTCGCAGAAGCTCGAATTCCTCCGGCACGGGGATATGCTGGAATACAATCGAAGGAACTGTCTTGCCGCCGTTTTTTTCCTTCAGCTCCGCGGCTTTCTCTTCATACCACGCGATCTGCTCGGGACGCACAAAATCGTATTTTGACGCGTATTCCGCGCCGGCGCGGTTGCCAGAATACAGAAACCAGAGGTTAAACGCGTCGCGCGCCCCGTCAGACGAACGGATCACGGCATGATAATCGTACCGGCTGCTGAAATCCCCGGCTCTGCGCGGAAACAGCGAGTTTTTATACTCTCTGTACGCGCTGATATATTCCCACGGATCGCTGACCTTCGCCTCAAAATCATGATTGCCGAAGATCACGCCGAGCGGCACTCCCCTGCTCGTAACGGGACGGGTGATTCGCTCGATCGACGCGCGCAGCCCCGCGACCGTGTCGGAATGCGTGTTATCGCCCATATAGACGACCAGATCCGGCTGCAGCTCGTCCAAAGCCATGTTTTCGAGCACGAGGAAATCCCTCGACTTTTTGTCAAGTCCCTTCGAGGGCGTATAATACTCGTGTGGATCCCCCATGAGCAGAATGCGGAATTTGCCGTTTTTGTGAAATTGAAGTTTTGCGGGCATGGGATCGCTCCTTTCGGGGTAAATTCTGATTTGTCGGTAAAGTCCCGAGTCCCGAGTCTCGAGTCCCGAGATACATAAGGCAAGAATGTGCGCCTTGGTAAAGCATCGGGAAATAATAAGGTGTTTCCAGGTTCTTCGTTTATTATTTTGAGTAAAATACGACTGCCTCGGGACTCGGA
>JAFRPB010000102.1 GCA_017429345.1 Clostridia bacterium
GGGTGCTGGGTGCTGGGTGTTGGGTGCTGGGTGCTGGGTGCTGGGTGTTGGGTGTTGGAAAAGTGTGGAGTGTGAAGAGCGGAGTGTCGGAAATCGCTGCGCGATTTGATTTTATAGTTGTTGGTTCAGACTTAAGACTTGAGACTGAAGATCTGACTTTCAGCCAGTGCTCCTGATTTCAGCTTTGGATCTTTGGTCTTTGGTCTTTGGTCTTTCGTCTATGATCTTTTCACATCTCACTGTTCACTTTTCACTGTCCACTGTTCACTGTTCACTGTTCACTGTCTGCGCTGTGGCGCGGCGTTTTGCCGCGGTCCTGATCTTTTCGGTGATATTGCGGCGGGTATCGGGCTTGCCGACGCCTTCGAAGGGTCTGCCGCCGCCGTCATAGAAGCGGCTGAACATCTCGTAATACTCGAGCCTGAGCGCCTGAATGCCGGTCAGCAGTCCCTCAAGCGCCATGACGAGCACGTTGCCGAGGACGATGGCGACCCAGCCGAAGGGCGTCACGTCCGCGGGGCTTTCAGGGTTGCCCGCGAGGGAGAAGAAGACCATCATCATGCCCGCGTGCACGAGCACGAACGCGCCGATCCGCAGGAAAGAGACCGTATTGCTGAAATACGAAAGGATATACTCGATCAGCTCAAAGATGTTCTGCATGATGAAGTCCGACGCGCTTTCGGGCATATAGTCCTTTTTGTTCTTTCTGTCGACGAGTCCGATCAGGATCTCTTTCATAAACAGGATCGGCACGGTCACGGCGATCACGATCACGCAGACGATCGTCGGCACGAGCTGTTTGCCGGACATAAACTTGAAGATCACCGCCGCGAGGGACGCGTAGAGCAACAGCCCCGCAAGTCCGTTCTCGCTGAACAGCGCTTCGCCGATCTCTTTGGAGCGCAGCCGGATCACGATATTCATGATCATCGCGACCGCCACGAGCCCCAGACCGATCGAGATCGCCATCAGAAGCACGCCGTTGATGGATTCCATGACTTCGATCGGCTTGCCCGGCAGCCCGAACACTTTCTGATAGATCGGATCAAGCAGATGCTCGAAGCCGAAGACCGAGCCGAACAGAAAACCGAAGCACGCGGAGCAGAAGCCGCAGGGCACCATGATCTTCGCAAGCCCTATATCGCGTTTTTTATAAAGGATGTACGCGCCGATCATGAGTAAAAGTCCCTGTCCGAAATCGGCGAACATCACGCCGAAGATCAGCGAATAGGTAATTGCGACGAAGGGTGTGATATCCACGCCGCCGTAAGACGGCAGACCGTACATATTCACAAACATCTCAAACGGACTGAATAACCGTCTGTTCCGCAGCTTGACCGGCGGTACCTCGTGCTGCTCCGCATTCGGTTCCGAGATTTCGTAAGAGACCTTTTTGACGTCGGCGATGCGTTTTTTGAATTTTTTCTCCGTATTTGCGGGGATCCAGCCCACAAAGGTGAAGTTCTTGCCGTGACTGTCGGTGGCGGCGTAGCGCCGCAGGTCAAAGGCGTCGCCGCACTGCTTGAGATAATTATACAGAGCGCTGCATCTTTCCGCGCGGGAGCTCCAGTATTCGGCGATCTGCCCGTCGAGTTTTTCCTTCGCGGCGTTCAGGATCTGTTCTTCCTCGGCGATCTTCAGCAGCACCTCGGAGGGCGTTCCCGATTCGCGCTGAAGCTTTACGCGGTTGAAATACAGCCCGGCGAAAATACTGTCGACGCGTTCGAGCCGGTTGACCGGCGCGACGTAAACGCCCCAGACGTCCGACGTCGTCCGTTCGCAGACGACGAAAACGAAATTATCCTTTTTCTGGTAAACGGTGAGTTTATCCTCGCACTCGATCGGCATACTGCCGAACCGCGCCCGGACGAACTGACAGTCCATCAGTTCCTTGATCGGCGTGTCGAGATCGATAAAATGGCTGTACTGTTCTTTTTCTTTTTCGATCGAAGCGAGACTTTCCGTCAGCTCCGTGTGGAGCCGGTGGAATTCCTGCATTTTATCGATCATCTCGTCGATAACGCCGTCGTTCGCGTCTTCGGGACGAATGTCGGAAAAATCCGCGTCCTCGTCGAGATCCGCGCCGGCGACGGCGGCGAGCTCTTCGATACGCTGCATTTTCGCCGCGTAGGTGTTTTCACCGCCGAGAGCGGAAAAACCGAGGGTGTCGGACATATAGTCAAGCGCGTTTTCCGGGTGAAGCTCGCCGGTCAGGCAGCAGGACGCGATAAAATCGTCGATGCTCGAAACCGGCCCCCATACGCGCACGAATTTCATTTTTGCGATAGCCAAAAGATCACCCCTTTTGTGATTTGATCCGTTTGCTTAAGGCAATACCGCACAATTCGGGCGTGCGGATTGCGCAGTGGATTTTTTCGTCAGATTGTATAGATTTTTCGCAGTCAACCTGACGGTTGTCAAGAAAAAGCTGTGCAAGATGACGGAACAAAGATCAAGCAAGACGCGCATTCGTATTTGTGCGGTGTTGCCTTAAAAGACGGCGAGTCCGGTCAGGGATTTTCTGATTTCCTCCGGTTCGATGCCGTAGCGGACGCCTTCAATGATCCGCACTGCGTTTCTGACCTCGAATTCCGTCAGCATCATATAGCAGATCATGACGGCGGCGGGATCTGTGTAGCTGCGCAGACCTCTGACCAGCTTGCCGCAGAGATAGTCCTCCATAACCTTTTCCGTATCGCCGAAACCAAGACCGCGCAGCGCCTCGCCGTATACGGTGGGGGAGAGCGCCCGCATGAAATCCTTCTCGTCCGCGGCGGCGATCAGCGCCTCCGCCTGCTTTTTTGAAAACGCCGTGTGTCCGTTCATCAGATATCCGCGGGCAAGCTGCTCGTCGGTCACGCCGATTTTTTTCAGCCGGTAAAGCGAGGTGATAAAACGCGAATCAAAATAGAGACGCACGACCTCGTCGACCTGCTTCCGATCCGATTTGTCGCGGCGCAGGGCCTCGGCCAGATCCTCCGAGAGAAAGACGTTGAGAGCGGCTTCGATCCGCAGATAAACGTCCGGCTCGGTCAGTCGCTGCGCGAAGGGCTTCAATACGCTGCGGTAGGGCGTGCCGGTCAGAATGCGCAGGATATCCTCAAAGTTGTCCGCGTTCGCCAGCGCGTAAAGATCGAGTTGCGTCAGCTTCTCATAGAACGGCGGCAGCACCGCCAGATAATCACGCAGCCGCCCGCAGAGCAGAAGCCGGATGATGCGCGTGAGCTGTAAAATATCGTTTTTCGTAATATAGTATCTGTAAAAATCCGTATGGCCGGAGATCTCGTACCGGCTCAGCACGGAGAGGCGGTCGAAGATGCTGATCCGCAGCAGCTCCTCCGCCTGCGCGGGATTGATATCCCGGTGCGCGCGTTCGAGCGCGGGTGCGAAATGCTTGTTTTTCTCAAGCTTTGTAAGCAGCTCGGGCAGCGTCCCGGAGGCGGCGAGCGCCTCATATTCGGCTGCGGTGATGTGCGAGGCGTACATCGCGCGCGCCTTCGCCATAACTGCGTTGGAGGCATAACGCAAGATTTACACCTCCGATAACGCGCCGGTGACAACGTCCGAGATCCAGCGTTCTCTGTTCTCTTCGAGCAGTGCGTCCATCTGCGCGGTAATCGCGCTGTTTTTCTCCCGCAGCGCCTGCAATGCGCTTTCCGCCGTCTTGCGGTTTTCTCTGCTTTGCTCCTCAGCGGCCTTGCGCGATTTTTCTTTTTCGCTGCGGATCAGCGCTTCCTTCTTTTCCGAAACGGAAAGATACGCCTCGTTGCGTTCGTTCTGCGCCGCGGCGACGCGTTCCCGCGCGGCCTTGTCGACGTCGATGATTTCCTTGAGCAGATCGGTCATAAATACACCTCCCGAAAGAGTGCGGATACAGCAAAAAGCGACTGCCGTCATTTGCTTTTATATTTGAAATCCCCCGCCTGCTGAACGCAGAATGCGGAGGTGTTTTTTATAGTTGTATTATACATCGCAAAGGCGCATATTGCAAGCGATAATCGGGTGAAATGCGTAGAATTTCGGTTCTGTTTTTTGGTATATAGTTATAGTATTATACTTTGTCTTAATATATTCCGGCCCGGATAAAACATCCGTCAGAACGCGAAATTCCCCGCGCTTCGGCGAATCTGTTCCATGATCCGCGCCGTCTGCAGCGAGGTCAGATGCGCTTCGCCGTAAGGCACGCGGGCGGGCAGACCGAGGATGTATGCGCGCATATCCTCCGCCTCGCATTTCATCACCTCGAAGCGGGACGGCGTTTCTTCGAGGACCCGCTCCGTTCCGTCGTTCATTATCAGCCGGATCCCCGTGAGCTGCGATACGGAGTCGATCAGAATTACGCCCCTGTCGCCGAGGATCTGCGAGGGAACGCGCGTCTGCGCGGTCTTGGAGGAGGAGATCGTCACCGTCTTGTCCGGATAGCCGAGGATCGCCGAAAACGCCGCGTCCGCGCCCTCCGGCAGCATGACGGCGGAGGCTTTGATGTCGGCGGGCATGCCGAACAGCAGATAAGCGACCGCCACCGCGTAAACGCCGAGATCCTGCAGACAGCCCGCCTGCATTTCCGGTGAGAAGATATTCTGTTTCTCGCCGCGCAGGTACCCGGCGTATTTCGACGAGAGCTGCGAATAGTCGAGCTGCGCGGAGCGGATGACGCCGAGCTCCGGCAGAGCGTCCCTTATTTTCCGCAGCGCCGGGACGTGCTGCGGCATCAGCGCCTCGCAGACGGTCACGCCGTTTTTCTCCGCGAGGGCGAAAAGCTCTTCGATCTGCGAAGGATAAGTGCAGATCGGCTTTTCGACGATCACGTGTTTTCCGTGTTCGAGGAATTCTTTCGCCTGCGGGAAGTGAAAGACGTTGGGCGAGGCGATATATACGCAGTCGATCTCCGGGCAGGCGGCGGCTTCGGCGAGCGAGGTGAAGATCATTTTCGCGCCGTGCTTTTCGGCGAAGGCGCGCGCCTTTTCCTGCGTGCGGGAATACGCCGCGTAATGAGTAAAGCCCGCGGCGAAGGCGCTTTCGAGATAGCTCTCCGTGATCCACGAGGTGCCGACGGTCAGTAAATTCATGACAGATCCTCTCTTTTTCCGTTTCTTTATGGTATTATATTTCTTTTTACTTCGTTTTGTCAATATGTTCGGAAGGAGCGTCGGCAAACGGGCGCTTAGTGTATAATTATCGTTGGCAAAGAATCAGTTTTTAGATTTCGAGCCGGAGGACACCGGCAGCCACCCCGGAGGGGCATGCCCTTGCCGGGTTCTGAAAGAAATGCTACAATGGGAAATCGACGGAGCAGACGAA